>JAKJGV010000046.1 GCA_022704185.1 Verrucomicrobiota bacterium | reverse complement strand
CGGCGCGGCGTAACTCGGCCAGCCGGTTCCGGAATCGAATTTCTCGCGGGAGGTGAACAGAACCTGCCCGCATCCGGCACACCGGTATGTGCCCTTTGCGTGCTGGTCCCACAAGGCCCCGCAGAACGGGCGCTCGGTCCCTTTCTGCCGGAGCACTCGGTACTGCTCGGGGGTCAGGATCCTGCGCCATTCCGCGTCGGTTCGCACCACGCGGCCCGCCTTGTTCGTATTCATTGGGTCTTCTCCATCCCCCTTTGCCGCCACCGGCGCAAGGGCAAGCCACAAAAGGCCCGCAGCCAGGCACCTTGACATTGTCGGGATCCGAATCATGATGTAATCTACGTTGGTCCGGGGCGAATTTCAAAGAGGCGGAACGGAGAGAATCCATGCTCACGGTACCGGCCATAGGCGGAATCGTATTTTTGTTTGTTGCCGTTGTCGGCGGGGTCGGCGCGACCATCTCGAACATGCGCAGCGCCAAGGGCCCGAAGGAACGGGTCTTTGTGCGCTTCAACTGCATTGCCGCGTGGGGTGTGGCGGTCCTGTGCCTGGCGTTGATGTATTATCTGCCGTCGCCCTGGCGGTACCTGGTGTTGATCCCTTACTTCTTCCATCTGCCGGTGGCCATCTACCGCGCGACGATGAAGCGCCAGCTCATCCGGCGGCTCGAGCACATGGAGTCGGTGAGGGAATAGGGAAGGCGGACCCCTCACCCCAACCCTCTCCCTGTGGGAGAGGGGGCTGCGTTCTCTGCGTGATCTCACCCAATCCGACCTTCTGCAAAGAGGACACCATAGGATCCAGACTCCCTCTCCCTGCGGGAGAGGGCAGGGGTGAGGGGGGGGGCGGTGCTACTGTTTCCGCAAGAGCACCATCGTTTCGATGTGGAACGCGTGGGGGAAGAGGTCCACCGGTTGGACCCGCTCGATGCCGTAGCCGCCGTCGCACAGCAGCTTGAGATCCCGCGCGAGCGTGGCGGGATTGCAGGAGATGTACACCAGGGTCTTCGGCGCGACCGCAAGAAGGACATCCACCGCTTTCTTGTGCAGGCCGGGCCGCGGCGGGTCCACCACGAGCAGATCGCATGGCGACGGGAAGGCGGCCGCGCCGGTCTTCTCGACCTCGGCGCACAGAACGGTGATATTCCGCAGGCCGTTCAGCTCGAAGTTGCGCCGGGCCATCGCCACCGATTCGGGGTTGGATTCAATCGCAAACACCTGCTTCGCGACCGCGCTCAGATGGATGGCGATCGGCCCGGTTCCGGCATACAGGTCCACGGCGGCCGCCGGATTCATGTCGCGAATCCATTCGATCAGGATCGAAAACATGCGTTCGGCCTGGAGCGTGTTGGTCTGGAAGAACGTGGAGGGGCCGATCTCGAAAGAGAACCCGTTGAGCTGCTCGCGGATGAATCCGGAACCCTTGAGGATGCGCGTGCATTCCGTCGGCGCGGCCTCGGGCACGCTGAGATGGGCGCTGACCAGCAGGGTGTCGCAGCGGCCTTCGAGGATCGGAACGAAATCCTGGATCGCCGGATCTTCCGCCGCGACATGCAGGTGCAGCATCCGCTGTCCGGTGCGCTTCGCCTCGCGCACGACGAGGTGTCGCAGCAGGCCGCTGCGAGTGTGGTCATCCCAGACCGGGATGCCGCGTTGCCGGACGAAAGCGATGGTATCGCGAACGATCGCCGCGGCCTCGGGCGATTCCAGTATGCAGGTGTCCGAGGGCACGATGGTCTGCCAATCGCCGCGCCGGTGCAGCCCGAGCACCGGTTGTCCTTCGCGCATCCCGAACGCAAAAACCATCTTGTTGCGGAAGTGGAAAATGGATTCGGACGGGAGCAGGGGCTGAAGGGCTTCGCCGATGCCGGGGACACCGTGCAGCGATTCAACGAGCACGGATTGCTTCATCTCGATCTGCGCCGCGTAGTTCATCTGCTGAAACGCGCAGCCTCCACATTCGTCGAAGACGGGGCAGGGGGCCGGAACCCGGTGCGGCGACGCATCCAGCACCTCCACCGTTCGAGCGAACGCGTGGCGCCGCTTTCGACGGGTCAATTCCGCGAGCACCCGCTCGCCGGGCAGCGCGCCTTCGACAAAGATCACGAAACGTCCCTGCCGGGCGATCGCGCGGCCTTCAAACGCCATCTTCTCCGTGGTCAGTTCCTGTTGCGTCATCGCCGGGACATCATGGCCGCAAAAACGCGCAAGGAAACAAAAAAGAGACTTTTTTTGTGCCTTTTGTGTTTCTTTGCGGCTAAGTTGTCGGGCATGTCAACGTTGCCGCCGGTGATTTACGAGGATGAGTGGGTGATTGCCTTCGACAAGCCGTCGGGTTTGCTCGTAGCCCCGGACCGCTGGGATCCTGAGATCGAGAACCTGATACAGCTTGTGCACGACCGCCTTTCGCCGCATTACTTCAACGTGCACAGGATCGACAAGGACACCAGCGGCATTGTCCTGTGCGCCAAGACCAAGTCCGCGCTGGATTCGCTCAGCGGCCTGTTCCAGGCGGGGCGGGTGAGGAAGCATTACGTGGCGCTCACCCGCGGCGTACCCGCGGAAGAGAAGGGCTCCATCGTCAGGAAGCTTGCGCCGGATCCCCGGAAGCCCGGGTTGATGCGGGTGTGGAGCGGGGGCAAGCGCAGCGAAACGGAATACGAAGTACGGGAGAAGTTCCGACGGTATGCGTTGATGGATGTGCGTCCCCTCACCGGCCGGACGCACCAGATCCGGGTGCATCTTGCGGCGATCCGCTGTCCGGTGGTATGCGACGCCTTCTATGGCGATGGGTGCGGGCTCTTTCTTTCCCAGCTCAAGCGCCGGTACAAACAGAAGAAGAATGAACCCGAACGTCCATTGATCGGACGCCTGGCGCTTCACGCCGAGAGCCTGACCTTCCGGCATCCGGGAACGGGAAAAGAGGTCCAACTCCACTCACCACTGCCCCGCTATCTTGAGGTCGGCCTGAAGTACCTGCGACGATTCGACACGCCAAGCGTCTCGAAGTGACGATTGAAACCGCTGACATTAATGCCAGAATATACATTAAATCCAGCGTTCTCATAATTGCAACCGCTCCTAATTATCCTAAAAGGCAAAATTTACATAGATACATCAAAATGCTAAAGTTCCTTTGTGTGATGAGCGCAAGGAGGTGTCGTTGTTCAGGCGCAGTCATTTATCGGAACGAAGCAGGTCCCGCACCGAAGCGGGAACGCGTGCAGGCGTGGTTCGATCCGGGCGTGGGAAAGAAGATGAGATCATCTTCCGTTGCGACCAATGTGGCAGAAAGCTTTCGGCTCCTGCTCGCGCGGCTGGTTGCATAGGGAATTGCCCCACGTGCTGCGCCGCGGTGCCTGTTCCGATCCCGGTTGCGGCGCAACATTCCCAGGTGAAACGGAAGACGGTTGTCCTCATCAGGAAAGCGGATACGGTTGCGGAGGACGGAGTCACCGCGAATCGAACGCGCAGCAGAGGATCGCCGCGCGTCGAGCTCGGGGTGACGGAGATGGCGGTTGGCTGGGCCGCGCTGATCCTCGGCATGGTGCTGATGGTGCTCATGCCTCGCGCGTTGTACGTTTACCTTCCGTTCCTTCTCGCGGCGTTTCTACAAGCCGTTCGCCTGTTGTTCGGGCATTGCTTCGTTCACGGCGTGCTTCTCCTCCTCTGCGTGTGCGTTTCCGCCCCGGCGCTGGGGCGGCAGGGAGCGCAGAACAAGCCGCTCCGGCTGCCGGATCCGTCCGCCGCCGCGAACGCAGGGCGCCAGGCGCTGCAGTCGTTCGCGGCCCTCTCGGCCAAGCCGATCCCGGCGCCCCGCTTGAGCGGGACCATCCCGCTGGCGCCGCAGACAAACCTTGCCGTGCAGGGGCCTGCGGCGACAAATGAAGCCGTGCCCGGCGCAAGCCGGACGTTCGGCAACCTGGGATTCGAGGATGAATTGAGCGGCTGGCATTTCAGCGGCGAGAAAGCAAGCGCATCGCCCGCCGTAAGCCCGGTTTCAGAGGGCCTGAGATCGCTGAAGCTGGAGGGGCGCTGGGAGGGGTGGGACTGGAACAACCTGTATCAGACCGTGTGGTGCGAAGCGGGAGATACGCTCGACGTGTCCGGCAAGGTTTTCGTTCGCCGGCTTGAAACCACGGGCTCATGGCTGCTCGCCGGGCTCAAGCTGGAGTCCTGGGACGGCAACGACGCGATGGAGCGCACGGTGGACGCGCATGGTGCCGGCGGCGTGTGGATCGACCTCTCCTTCCGGACGGTCATCCGTCGCACGGGCATGCATGTTCTGCGCTGCCTCGTGTGCGGGGGCGAAAGCGGAGCCTCGGCGGTGGAAGTGTATTTCGACGATATCCGGGTGAAACGGTCTTGAGACCGCTTCTGCTCAGGTCAGGATCGGGTTGAGGAATCCACGGAGCTCCGACGCGAGGTCGCGCTTCTCGTAGCGCGCGAGGCGCCCGCGCTGGCCGGCGATGACCGCGTCGCGCAAGGCCGTGTCGCGAACGAGCCGGCCCATCATCTCCGCGACCAGGTCGAACCGTTTCTCGCGGAACAGCACGCCCGCGCCGTCGAGCGTTTCCGGCACCGCGCCCGCGGCATACGCGAGGATCGGCAGGTCGTGCACCATGCTTTCGATCAGCGGGATGCAGAATCCCTCGTGCTCGCTCATCGAGAGGAACAGGTCCGCGCTGCGGTAGTACGCGTTGAGTTCGTCCTGCCGCACCGCGCCCGGCATCGCGATGTGGTTGATCTGAAACTCCCGCACGCGGGTGAGCAGCAACGCATGATACTGTTCGGTGCCTGCGTACGAACCGACGTGGATGAAGCGCGAATTCGGTTCGATGTATCGCTGGAAATAGTAGAACGCGGAGAGCGCGTCCTCGAGGCGCTTGTTCGGCACGCAGCGACCGACGAAGAGAACGTTCACGAGATCATCGTCGTACTCGCGCAGCACGGCGCGGTTGGGTTTCGAGCGCAGCCGCTCGAGATCCAGGACCAGCGGCAACACGCCCGCGGGGCCGTAACCCCACTGCTCCAGCTCCTTCGCGTTGAAGGCGCTGTCCGCCATGACCACCTGCGCCTTCCCGGCGAGCGCGCGGGCCTGCTCGCGGCCGCGGGCGAGGAGCATGGCGATGTTCTCCTGCAGGCCGTAGAAGTATTCCGCGGGCGTGATGTTGTGATACAGGATGGCCTTGCGGCACGGAAGCGCGGCGAACGCGTCGTTGACGTCCGATCCGACGGAGAGGTGCAGCAGGGCGACGTCGTCGGGCTTGATCGCGGCCGCGCAGGCGGAGATGTCCTCGGCCTCCTTGCGCAGCTCGGGCAGCGTGCGGCGGGTTTCGCAGAAGATGTCCGACGGGTGGCCCCACGACCGGAAAACACTCCGAAGGACGAACGCCTCGTTGCTGATGGCGTCCCCGTTGCTGAACCCCGCGACAAACTGGTGTATGGCGCGCATGTGTGGGACGGATATAGCGGATTCCGCGGCGCAGGACAAGCGCTCATGGAGGAGGATGAAGGGGGTGGTTTGTCGAAAGTGATGCACTGCAAACGAAGCGTTTCGGAGAACGCTTCTACGCAACGGCGGACGTGCTTCCTGCCTGGCGGCAGGCAGATCCAGATCGACTGGCTGTGCTACAGATTATCCAGCGCGTCGAAAAGGCGTTGCTCGACGGCAGTCCAGGAGTACTCGCGCAGCACGTACTCGCGACCGTTGCGGCCGAGCGCGTCGCGCAGGCCGGGCCGGTCCATCAGCATCAGCAACTCGTCCTCGAACTCGGGGTAGTTCCGGAACCACAACCCGGCGTTGCTCCGTTCGCACTGCCAGCGCAGGACGCGGCTCTGGGCGTGAACGAGCGCGGGCGTGCGCGCCATCCAGGCTTCGAGCAGCACGATGCCGAGGCTTTCGAGAACGGAAGGATGGATGAACGCCAGCGCGCCGGCCATCGCTTCCTGCTTTTCCTGCTCGCTCACGAACCCGAGGTCCGTGATGTGGGGCAGCAAGTCCGTCGGCGCCTCGATGGGGCCGCTGCCCGTAAAGACCAGTTTCACGTCGCGCCGCGTGCGTTCGCGGAAAGCGTTCATGTAGTCGCACAGAAGCGGCGTGCCTTTTCCCCCTTCGCGCCGGCCGGAATAGACGACGTACGGACCGTGGATCCCGGGCCGCCGCGCGAAGGCGCCGGGGTCCGCGTCGAAGGACGCAATGCCCATGCCGACCACGCGGCAGCGGGCATCGGGGATTTGGAACAGGCCCTTCGCGAAATCGCGTTCGGGCTCGGTGTTGAAGAGGCAGCCCCGGGCCTTCTCGAAGAGCGGCTTCATGATACCGAGCCGCGCGAACGGCTCGTCGTGGAGGCAGGGCACGAGCAGCGTCTTGTCCGGGTGAATCAGCGCCGCGGAGTAGACGACCCCGAAGAGATACGGTCCCGCGAGGATGCGGTCATACTCGCCGCCGTGTTCGCGCAGGTGCGCGTCGAGGGATGAGCAGTTGACGCTGTTCCGGATCCACGTCTGCTCGTCGTCGGCCGACAGTGTTTCGCCGCGGGCCATCGCCGCATCGAGCTTGTGATAGGCGGCCGCATCCCTCTCGTCCACGGCGAAGCGGATCACGTCGAGCGCGCCCGCGCGGGTGCGGCCGGCGGGCCATTCGTTCTTCCACGAGAAATGATCGCGCGCGCAGGTGGTCAGCAGCGTGACCCGCCGTCCGTCCGCGGCGGCGCGCCCGGCGAGCTGGTTGAGCAGGGTCTCCGCGCCGCCGACGGTGCCGCCCTCGGAGAATCGGGGCGTGACGATCGCGATGCGTTCGGCGCGGCTCATCGGCTACTTCCGGCCTTCCAGTGCGGCGATGCGCTCTTCGAGCTTGCGGATCTTGAGCGTGTAGTTTTCCTCCAGGCTTTCGATGGAGGTCACGAGC
Organism: Verrucomicrobiota bacterium; assembly: GCA_022704185.1. Lineage (GTDB taxonomy): Bacteria > Verrucomicrobiota > Kiritimatiellia > CAIQIC01 > JAGNIJ01 > JAKJGV01. The sequence continues at coordinate 9,792 of JAKJGV010000046.1, read as the reverse complement.
AGGCCGTTTACCTGGTTCTGCTGGGACCAGAGGCGGTAGGTGTAGAACTTCAGCAGCTTCCAGATCAGTCGCTTGAACGCCACCAGCAGGGGCGCAAAGCCGCGGCGCCGCTCGCGGATTTCGAAGTCGGAGATATCCACAAACACGGCGTCCTTGAGGCATTGGAGATAGAAACTGAGGAAGTTGTCGCTGCTTCGCATCGCGGCGAGGTTCGACCGTTCGGCGCGCGCGATCCGCGCGTCGGCATAGACCCCGTCCTTGATCTTCTTGTCCGCCGCGGCCTGCACTTCCTGCACGATGCGGCCGACGTCCAGGCCCGGGGCCCCGATTTGGAAAACCGATTCGCTCATGGCATCCTCTCTTGTTCTTGGGGGGGATTATTGCGCAGCCCGTTGCGGAGTCAACCCTTGTAAAATCGGGGACTCGTATTGCAGGTCACAAGGCCCTGGCGGGCGGTATTCGGGGATGTCAATGGGGTGATTTACTTTGGCGGTGCGGTGTCGTAATGTGGACCCCGTGACAGGGAAGGCTCAATCGAGGCGCGCAGGGGGGACCCCGAAGACCGACGACGGGGAAGTCCCGCGTCTCCGTCGCGAAGCGGAGATGAAGAACCGGGTCCTGCAGCTTCTCGGCCGCATCACCTCGCGCCACACGGTGGAGGACATGTGCCGCGCGACGGTCGAGGGGGTCCGGGAACTGCTCGGCTTCGAGCGGGCGGGGCTTTTTCTGCGCGACGAGGAGACCGGCCTCTTCAAGGGCACTTTCGGGACCGGGATGGACGGCCGCACCACGGACGAACGGCAGCTCCGGCTGGACGTGTTTCCGGGCACGCCGGAAGAGAGGATCGTCAACGGCTCCGTGATCGAGCGCGGCTGCAAGCTGGGCGAGCCGATCGCGCAGCCGGGCGAGGAGGACGTGAAGGCCGACCTGATCGGCCTTCGCAGCGACGGCCGCCTGTTCGGGATCCTGAGCGTGGACAACCGGATGTCTCGCCGCCCGATATCCGATGAGGAGCTTCGGCATCTAACCCTGATGAGCCAGGTGTTCGGAAACATGCTGGAGACTTCGCGCGCGCGGATCGCGCTGGCGCGCGGCGAGGAGCGATTCCGGCAGGTGGCGGAAAACAGCGGTGAGTGGATCTGGGAAGTCAATGCCGACCGCCGCTATACCTATTCCAGTCCCGTGGTGCAGGCGATTCTCGGCCACCAGCCCGAGGCGATCTGCGGCACGCGGATGGAGGACTGGTTTGTCGAGGCGGAGCGCGAGGCGGCGGTTGCCCAGCTTGCGGCGGCGATGGAAGCGGGGCAGCCGATCCCGCGTTTCGCGATCCGCCATCGTCACAAGGACGGCTACGAGGTCGTGCTCGAGACTTCGGGCATTGCGGTGCACGACGAGCGCGGGCAACTGGTCTGCTATCGCGGCTCGCACCGCGACGTGACGCGCGAGCGGGATCTCGAGTCGCAGTTGCGGCACTCGCAGAAGATCGACGCGATCGGCCGGCTCGCGGGCGGCATCGCGCACGATTTCAACAACCTTTTGACCGCCATCCTCGGCTGCGGCAGCCTGCTGCTGGAAGAGGTGAAGGACAACGACCCGGTGCGCGAGGACATCGAGCGCATCCGGACGGCGGGCGAGCGCGCGGCCGCGTTGACGCGCCAGTTGCTCGCGTTCAGCCGCCGCCAGGTGCTGCACGTGCAGGACCTCGACCTGAACGAGGTCGTCCGCGAGATGGAGAGTTTGTTGCGGCGGACGATCGGCGAGGACATCGAGCTGGTGACGAAGCTGGGGACGGCCGTGCCGAGGATCGAGACGGACGCCGACCAGATTCAGCAGATCATCCTGCACCTGGCGATCAACGCGCGCGACGCGATGGGCGATCCGCACCAGTTGTTCCGGTCCACGGAGATCCGGCAGGAGGTCGAGCAGGCGCGGATGGCTTGCGGCCGGAAGCCGAAGAAGCTGACGATCGAGACGCTGGGCGCCGAGCTCAATGCGGCCTTCTGCAGGAAGCACGTGGGAATGACCGCTGGTCTTTACGCCGTGTTGCGCATCAGCGACACGGGGGTCGGCATGCCGCGCGAGGTGCGGGATCACCTTTTCGAACCGTTCTTCACCACGCGCGAGGTGGGCCGGGGTTCCGGCTTGGGCCTTTCCACGGTGTACGGTATTGTAAAACAGATGGGCGGTCACATCGAGGTGGACAGCACCTTGGGGCAGGGCACGACGTTCACCATCTACCTGCCGCTGGCCGCCGCGAAGCAAGCCGGCAAGCCGGCCTCGAAGGGGAAGGAGAAGCCGTTGCAGGGAAAAGAGAACATCCTGATTGTCGAGGACGAGGACGTGGTTCGCAACCTCACCGTTCGGATGCTGCAGACGTTGGGTTACCGGACCGTGCAGGCGCGCCACGGCGTGGAGGCGCTGGAGGTCTGCCAGTCGCATCCGGACCCCATTGACCTGGTGCTGACGGACATGATCATGCCGCAGATGAACGGCAAGGAATTCGTGGAAAAACTGCGGGGGCTGGGCAATAAATCGAAGGTCTTGTTCGTTTCCGGGTATAGCAGCGAGGATACGGTGGGGGGCAAGACCATCGGCGTGGACACGCCGCTGATACAGAAACCCTTCACGCGGGAGCAGTTGGCGGCGAAGATCCGCGAAGTGCTCGATCGCGGTTGAGTGCGCGTCTCTCGACAGGTATGCTTGACGGGAATTCATGACCACGGCGGCCACATCCAACCGAATGTCCGGGATCCTGCAGCGGACCGGCCTGTTCGCGCCCGAGCAGGTCGAGGAGCTGCTTTCCCGCCAGCAGCAGGGCGGGCCCGGCGTGACGGAACTGGTGGTGACCCACGGGTTTGCCCGCGAGGACGTCTTCCTGCAGAAGCTGGCGGAGGTCATGAGCCTTCCCTACGTTCGAGTCGGCGACGTGGCGATCGAGCCGGCGGTGCTTTCCAAGCTGCCCACCAAGGCGGTGTTCCAGTACAACGTCATTCCTTTGAACATGGAGAGCGGCGTGCTGCGGGTGGCCACGCACGACCCGTTCCGGCAGGGGCTGGTGGATGCGTTGCGCCTCGCGTCCGGCTTCCGCGTGCGCCTCGCGCTGAGCACGTCGGTGGAAATCGCGAAGGCGGCAAAGAAGTTCTATGGCGTCGGCGCCGACACGCTCGAGCAGATGATCCAGGACAACCGGATCGAGGTCGCGCCCGAGGAAGACCTGCTCAAGAAGGACCTCGGCGAACTGGACCAGGAGGCCTCGGTCGTCAAGTTCGTGAACCAGATCATCTGGGAAGCCCACCAGGATCGCGCGACGGACATTCACCTGGAGCCGCAGGAGAACGACCTGCGCATCCGGTACCGCATTGACGGCGTGCTGCACCAGACCCCCGTGCCGCCGCAGCTCAAGCGGTTCCAGGCGGCGATCATCTCGCGCGTCAAGGTGATGGCGGGCATGGATATCGCCGAGAAGCGCCTGCCGCAGGACGGCCGCATCAGCCTGCGCATCCGCGGCGAGGAAATAGACGTGCGCGTCTCGACGATGCCGACGGTGTACGGCGAAAGCGTCAGCCTGCGCCTGCTCATGCGCAGCAGCGGCATGCTGGGCATGGACAAGCTCGGGTTGAGCAGGCGCGACGAGTCGCTGCTCAAGAAGCTCATTCACAAGCCGCACGGGATCCTGCTGGTGACGGGGCCGACCGGCTCCGGCAAATCCACGTCGCTCTACGCGTGGATTCACACGATCAACTCCGTGGACAAACGGATCATCACGATCGAAGAGCCGATCGAATACGAGATGGCGGGCGTGAACCAGATCCAGGTCCGGCCCGAGATCAACCTCACGTTCGCCGTCGGCCTGCGGCACATCCTGCGCCAGGACCCCGACGTGATCATGGTCGGTGAAGTGCGCGACAAGGAGACGGCGGAGATCGCCATCCGCGCGGCGCTCACGGGCCACCTCGTGTTCAGCACGCTCCACACGAACGACTCGGCCGGCGCGGTCACGCGCCTCGTGGACATGGGCATCGAGCCGTTTCTCGTGGCGTCCTCGATCGAGGCCCTGATCGCGCAACGCCTCGTGCGAAGGCTGTGCCCGGTGTGCCGCAAGCCCTGGAAGATCGACATGTCTTTCCTCGAGAGCGTGTCCTTCCCGATCGAAACGCTTTCGACGGGCACCATCTATGAGGTGGGAGGCTGCGAGGAGTGCCGCATGACCGGGTTCCGCGGGCGGACCGGCATCTACGAGATCCTCGTGGTCGGCGACCGCATCCGCCAGCTCGTCGTGACGCGCGCTCCGACGAGCGACATCAAGAACGCCGCGGTCCAGGAAGGCATGCATACGCTCCGCCAGGACGGCTGGAACAAGACGCTCGAAGGCGTTACGACGCTCGAGGAAGTCCTGCGCGTGTCGGAGGAAGACGAAGCCCTTTCGGAGGGTTAGGCGGCAGAACACCCCATCCCAATCCCCAATAACCAACCCAACTCTCATGCCCCGGTTCAAGTACATAGCGCGATCGCGAAGCGGCGAGAAGGTCGAGGGCACGCTGGAGGCCAACGACCGCCGCGCGGCCTTGCTGCAGATCGAACGCCTCGGGCATGTTCCCGTTTCGGTGGCGGAAGCCGGCGTGGCGGCGGCCACGGATCCGGGCGCGCAGGCGGGGAAATCGTTCTTCAAGTTCGAGCGCAGAAAACCCGCGCGCATGCGCATGCGGCAGCGCGACGTGCTGCTCCTCACCCGGGAGCTGAGCGACCTGTTGAACTCCGGGATGACGCTGGGCAACGCGCTGCACACGCTTTCGCGAAGACGTACGGACAAGGCGCAGGATCACATCGTCACGGAACTGCGGGACGACATCGTGCAGGGCGCCAGCCTTTCCGACGCGCTGGGCAAGTGGCCCGACACCTTTTCGACGCTCTACATCAGCATGGTGCGCGCGGGCGAGGCGAGCGGCCAGCTTGCGGAGGTCCTCCAGCGCCTTGCGAAACACTACGAGAAGGTCCAGGAGGCGCGCGAGAAGGTGGTCATGGCGCTGATCTACCCCTCGATTGTCCTGATCGTGGGCTTGCTCACGATGGTCTTCACGATGATTTTCGTCGTGCCGCGTTTCTCGTCCATTTTCGAGGAGCTCGGCAGCACGCTGCCGTTGCCGACGCTCATTCTGATCGGCATGAGCTCGTTCCTGCTTCGCTACGGATGGGCGCTTCTTCTCGGGCTTCTCGCCGCCGGCATCCTCGTGCGGCGGCTGTTGCGCACGCCCCACGGGCGCCGGTGGTGGCATCGCGCCCAGTTGCGCATGCCGCTGGTCAAGCACATCGTCACGGCCAACGCGTTCGGCCAGTTCGCGCGCACGCTGGGTTCGCTGCTCGCCAACGGGGTGCCCGTGCTCCAGGCCATGTCCATCGTGGAAGACACCGTCGGGAACGTCATCATCGCGGAGGCGGTGCGCGATTCCCGCGACCGCGTGACCGACGGCGCGACGATCTCCGGCCCGCTGGCCGCCGGCAAAGTCTTTCCTCCGCTGCTGACGGACATGCTCGCGGTGGGCGAGGAGACCGGCGACATCAGCACCGCCCTCACCCACATCGCGAACCGTTACGACAACGAACTCGACCGGAACGTCAAGGTTTTTACGACGGTGCTCGAGCCCATCATGATTCTTTTCATGGCCGTGCTCGTGGGCTTCGTGGCCATCAGCATGCTGCTGGCCGTGTTTGACCTGACCAGCGGATTGAAGGTGCAGTGAGATTGAAACTGGAAACTTGAGACTTGGGAGGGCGAAACTCGAACGCAGTTCGGGACGTGAATGTCCAAAACAGCGGGGTTGCCGTTTGCGGAGGCAAGTTTCAAGTTTCAGGAGGCAAAGAATGAAGAACAAGGATAAGAGAACGATCAAGACGTCCTCCGGCTTCACCCTTATCGAGGTGCTGCTCGTGGTTGTGATCATCGGCATCCTCGTCGGCGTGGCGATCCCGCGGCTGGGCGGACGCGTCCGGCAGGCCCAGATCGCCGCCGCGGAGGCGGACGTCAACAACGTCGGCATGGCATTGCGGTTGTACGAGGTGGACAACGGGACGTATCCGCCTTCGCTCCAGGCGCTGCTTTCCAAGCCGGGCAATGCGCCGAACTGGAGAGGACCGTACCTCGAGAAGGGCCTCCCGAAGGACCCGTGGGGCAACGATTACCTCTACACCTTCCCCGGCTCGCGCAACCCCCACAGCTATGATCTGAAGACGTATGGTCCCGACGGGGTCGAAAGCGCGGACGATATCGGGAACTGGGCGAGAACCGAGTCGTCGTGAACGTCGAACACCGAGAATCCGACATCGAATGCCGAATGCCGGGGCGAGGCGGCTTCACCTTGCTGGAACTGCTGCTGGTGGTCGCGATCATGCTGATCGCCGCGGGCCTCTCCATCCCGTCCTTCATGCGCTCGTATCGCGGGGCCGCGTTGCGCACTTCCGCCCGCGCCGTGGTGATGAGCCATCGCTACGCGCGCGCGATGGCGGTGCTGAAGCAGACGGATGTGGCGATCCTCTTCGACTCGAAGAAGAACACGATGGAGATCGTCAGCGTCACGTCGGCCTCGGAGGACGACCGCAACATGTTTCTCGACGCGCGCGACGGCCAGACCGGCGTGCAGCAGGTGGACGACCAGGCCGCGCCCGCGGCGGCCGGCCCGGTCTCGACGGAACAGGTGCGCGCGCTGGAGCAGGGCGTGCGCATCGGGCGGTTCGAGAGCCCGAAGGTCGTGCGGGAAAAGGACGGGCTCTACTGGGTGCGGTACTACTCCAGCGGGATGTGCGACGAGTACAGCGTGGAACTGGTGGACGAGTACAACAAGTCGGCGACGGTGAAAGTGGATTCGATCTCGGGCAAGGCGAAAGTGGAATATGATTAGCGGGAAACCAGAGGCCGGCCTGACGCTGGTCGAAGTGATGCTCGCGCTGGCCGTGCTGGCCATCGGGCTCACGGCGTTGATCGCCACGGCCTCGCGCTGCCTGTCCGTCGTCAGCCAGTCGCGCAGCTACGCGACGTCGCGGAACCTCATCACGCGCGTGGAGGTCGAGAAGCCGCTCATCCTCGAGGAGAAAATCGAGGTGGGATCCGAAAGCGGCGGGTTCGGATATGACCATCCGGGGTACCGCTGGACCCGGGACATCGAAATGGTCGGCAAGGAGGAGGACGGCCTGTTCTCCGTCCGCACGCGCGTCTACTGGTCGGAGCGCAGCGTGGAGCTGTATGACGAGGTGATTACCTATCTTTACAAGCCCGAGGAGAAGGAAAGTGGAACGACCGAGGCCAGGTAATGGCCGAATGCCGAATGCCGAATGCCGAATGCGGGAAATGAGGAGTTCTCTTTCCTGCAATTCGGAAATCGGCATTCGGAAATCGGCATTGTTCTGCCGTTCCGGCTTCACGCTGCTGGAGATGCTGGTCGCGCTCGCGATCCTCGCGCTGGCGTTCGCGGTGATCTGGAGCACGTTTTCGGCGACGGTGACCGCGTGGCAGCGCGGCGGCGACCTGCTCGACGAACTGCGCCACGGCGATTTCGTCGCCGAACAGCTCGTGTCCGCCCTGCGATCCGCCGCGTTCTTCACCTCCTCGCCCGACAAGTACGGGTTCCGGATGAAGACGCGCAACCAGACTTACCCGGCCGACCAGATCAGCTGGGTGACATCCAGCACGGCGTTCATGCCGCCCGACTCGCCTTACCGGCAGAGCCTGCACCGGATCGTTTTCAGCGTGGAGTCTAATCCCGAGGGCGACCCCGCCGTCGCGATCCGCGCGATGCCTCACCTGATGGACGAGGACGAGGTGGACGACACGCCCTGGTTCGTTTCGTCCGAAGTCAAAGGCTTCAAGTGCCGCGTGTACGACTTCGAAGAGGAGTCGTGGAAAACGGATTGGGAGGACACGAATTCGATCCCGCGGCTGCTCGAGATCACCTTGTACATGGATCCGGTAGAGAAGTACGGGCCCCCGGTCACCCTGCAGCGGCTGGTTGAGATTCCGGTCGCGCCGACCTCCACCAACGCGGTGAAGATGGGCGGTCCGGAAGAGGGCCGGGAGGGGGAGGCCGAGCAGCCCGCGGAGACCGGGGAGCCGGCGGCGGATGGCGATTCCACCACGTTTTAGCGTGGAGCGGTGCAGAGTGAGTGAAAGACTTGAAAGCGAAACGACGGGAAAGTTTTCCAGGCATTGGAAACGTCCCGGTTTCTTATGGAGAGGCGTCTTGGCAGACGCGCTCTCCAGAGCGCGTGGTGCGAAGCGTTCTGGAGAACGCTTCCACCCAACAGGAGCGAACCCGGGCCGATGGGCCTTTCTCGCTCCGAAGTTTTCCAGACATTGGAAACTTTTTCCGCCATTTTTCCAGACATTGGAAAAAACCGAATGTGGGTCTACCCCCGCACCCCGTGTCCCGCAACCCGAGTCCCGCATCCCGAATCCCGAATCTCCAATCTCCAACCCCCGCTCCGGCTCCGCGCTCATCGTCGCGCTCTGGGTGCTGCTGATCCTGTCGCTCTTGATCGGCGGGTTCGCGTTCGACATGCACATCGAGGCGGGCATCACGTCGTTCTACCGCAAGCGGCTGCGCTCGCAGTATCTCGCGATCGCGGGCGTCGAATACGCGAAGCTGGTCCTGGCCCAGAGCTACGAGGTGAAGGAGGAGTTCCAGGACGAGGATATGGAGGAGGATGAGTACATCCGGGCCCTCAACCTTTCGCGCGGCGTCGGCTTGTCCGGGATCGGCGAGGAACTGGGCGAGGGGCGGTTCACCGTGGATATCCTGCCGGAACAGGGCCGGCGCAACATCAACTCCCTGAGCGACGACGACTGGAAGGAAGTGCTGGACCAGGCGGGGGTCCCGCAGGACAAGCAGGATGAGTTGATCGCGTGCTTCCGCGACTGGGTGGACGAGGATGACGCGCATCTTCTGCTGGGCGCGGAATCGGACGACCCGTACTACACGAGCCGCGGTTACGAGTGCAAGAACGCGCCGGTGGATACGGTGGACGAACTGATGCTGATCAAGGGGTTCACCCACAACCTGCTGTACGGCGGCCCGTCGGAATACGTCGAGGGAGAAAACCTGACCGGCATTGCGTCGTGGCTCACGGTCTGGGGCGACGGCAAGGTCAACGTCAACACGGCGACGCGCGAGGTCCTGCTCACCATCATCGGCCTCGAGGATTTCGACGTGGACGACATCCTCCGGGAGCGGTTGGGGCCGGACGGCGAGCCGGGCACGAAGGACGACGGGTTCAAGAACGTGGACGAAGTGCTTTCGAAGCTCGGGATTTCGGACGAGCGGGTGAGAAACCAGATCACGACGGAAGAGCGGAAATATGTCCGGGTGATTTCCATCGGCGAATCGTATGGCGTGCGCAGCGGCATCTGGTGCGTGCTCCAGGCGGACCAGTCTGGGGTCACGCCGCTGTTCTGGCGCGAGGAGGCCATGCCATGAAGCGGCCGGCCGGCGATTTGCAGATTGATTCCGGAACATGAATTCGGCATTAGTGAGCTTTCAACCGATGGCGCGGCGAGCGGTGGTAACGGATGGCGCATAATCTCATAACGGCAGTGGTATTTCGCGGACGCGAAGCGGAGTGGACCACCGTCAAGGTGCTCAAGGGCGTCGTCGAGGTGGTGGAGCGCCGCACGGAAAGCATGGCCCCGGAGGCCGCGGTGCCCGGAACGCCCGCGTTCACGGAGGCGGTGGCGGGCATCGGGTCCCATCTGCGCGGCGACGTTTGTTTCGCCGTGCGGTCCGACCGCGTGCTGATGCGCGTGGTGGA
>JAKJGV010000045.1:710-16869 GCA_022704185.1 Verrucomicrobiota bacterium | reverse complement strand
TGTTCGGCATATTCGCGGATTGCGCGGTCCGAGCTGAACTTGCCCATGTTGGCCACGTTCATGATGCACATCCGGGTCCACCGGTCTTCATCGCGGTACGCCGCATCCACCCGCTCCTGGCATTCCACGTAGGCATGGAAATCCGCGAGGTGGAAGTAGCGATCGCCCTGGGTCAGCAATGCATCCCAGATGGGCATGAAGAGGTCCGGCTGGTCCATGTTGAAGAACCCTTCCCGGAACAGGTCCATCACGCGCTTGATCTCCGGATACTTGTTGTAGTAGGCCCACGGATTGCAGCCGCCGGATGCGCGCAACGCCTCGATCTCCTCCACGGTCTTCCCGAACAGGAAGAAGTTGTCCGCGCCCACCTGCTCGCGAATCTCGACGTTCGCGCCGTCGAGCGTCCCGATGGTCAGCGCGCCGTTCAAGGCGAACTTCATGTTCCCGGTGCCGCTGGCCTCAGTGCCCGCCGTGCTGATCTGCTCGCTCAGATCGCTCGCGGGGATGATGCGCTCCGCGAGCGAGACGCGGTAATCCGCCATGAACACCACCTTCATCAGGTCGCGCACGTCGGGATCGTTGTTGATCACGCTGGCCACGTCGTTGATCAGCTTGATGACCAGCTTGGCCATGAAGTAGCCCGGCGCCGCCTTCGCGGCGAAGATGAACGTTCGCGGCACAAGCTCCAGGCCGGGATTCTCCTTGATCCGGTTGTACTGGTAGATGATGTGCAGGATGTTGAGAATCTGCCGCTTGTACTCGTGCAACCTCTTGATCTGCACATCGAACAGCGACTCCGGATTCACCACGATCCCGTTGTCCTGCAGAATCAGCTTGGCGAGCCGACCCTTGTTCTCATGCTTGATCGCGCGGAACCGCGCCTTGAACTCGGCATCTTCCACCATCGGCTCAAGCCGCTTCAACTGCTGGAGGTCGGTGATCCAGCCGTCGCCGATTTTTTCCGTGATCAGCTCCGCAAGGCCGGGATTGGCCTTGAGCAACCACCGGCGCTGCGTGATGCCGTTCGTCTTGTTGTTGAACTTTCCGGGATCCAGCTCGCTGAAGTCGCGGAACAGTTTCGCCCTGAGCAATTCGGTATGCAGCGCGGCCACCCCGTTGATGCTGTGGCTGCCCACGACGGCGAGATGAGCCATGCGGACGTGTTTCTCGCCGCCCTCCCCGACCAGCGACATGCGCGCGACGCGCCCGGTGTCGTTGGGATAGCGGGTCATGACCTGCCGCAGGAAACGGCGGTTGATCTCGTAGATGATCTGGATGTGGCGCGGAAGCATTTCCTCGAAGAAGCGTACCGGCCAGGATTCCAGCGCTTCCGGCATGAGCGTGTGGTTGGTGTAGCCGAAAGTGCGGACGGTGACATCCCACGCCACCTCCCACTCCATGCCGACCTGGTCCAGCAGGATCCGCATCAACTCGGCCACGCCGAGGGCCGGATGCGTGTCGTTAAGCTGGATCGCGACCTTCTCCGGGAAGCGGTTGAAGTCGGTGTTGTTGATCTTGAAGCGTCTCACGATGTCCTGGATGGAACACGAGACGAAGAAGTACTGCTGCTTGAACCGGAGCTCCCTGCCCTGCTCGATGTGATCGTTCGGGTACAGGATCTTCGTGATGTTTTCGGTCAGCATCTTTCGCTCGTACGCGCGGATATAATCGCCGTTGTTGAAAAATTCCAGGTCGAACTCTTCCGGCGCCTTGGCCTGCCAGAGGCGGAGGTTGTTCACGGTGTTGTTGCCGTAACCCGCGATGGGAATGTCGTAGGGAATGCCGATGACCATCTCGCCGTCCACCCACTTCGGGAAGAGGCGGCCGTGGTGATACTCGTCCACGACCCGGCCGCCGAAACGGACTTCGAACTGGTATTCGGGGCGCTCGATTTCCCAGGGGTAGCCATGGCGCAGCCAGTTGTCCGGTTCCTCCACCTGGTATCCGTTGCGGATCTCCTGGCGGAAGATGCCGTAATCGTATCGCACGCCATAGCCGTAGCCGGGCAGTTCCATCGTCGCCAGCGAATCGAGGTAGCACGCGGCGAGACGCCCCAGGCCTCCGTTCCCGAGGCCGGCATCGCGCTCCAGGTCGCGCAGGTAGTCCCAATCCAGCCCGAGCTCCTCCATCGCCCGCGACACGTTGGCATCCATGCGCAGGTTGATGACGTAGCTGCCCATCGCGCGGCCGATCAGGTACTCCATGGACAGGTAGTACATCCGCTTGACGTTCTGTTTGTAGTAGGTCTGGCTCGTCTGGATCCACCGCTCGACCAGCCGGTCGCGGACGGTCATGGCCAGCGCGTAGTAGCGATCGAGATTGGTGGCGGAGAATCGGTCCTTGGCGAGCGTGTACTTGAGATGGTTCTGGAAGCTCAGCTTGATGGCCTCCACAGTGCAGAGCTTGTGGTAGTTCCGCGCCAGGTCCGGAAAGGCGATGCGACTGTCGGCCGACTCTTTCTCGCTCATGTTCATCCCTCTTTTTTCAGGGCTACAGCTCTTGGTTTAAACGTTTTACACCGCCATATGCGGAAGATGACAGCTTCAAGCGCATGAAAAATACCCGGAATGCCTGCCCAAGGCAACAGATTGCGCGGGACCGGCTCTTTCACTTCGGCAGGAGGCCGTGATAGACCACACCGCGGCGGGGCTCGGCCATCCAATCGGCAACCGCTTCTTTCCAGGCCAGGTAATGCGGCGTTTCCTTGTGCGCCTTCGCGTCCGCTTCCGAGTCGAAGGCCTCGTAGAGAAGGAACTGGCACGGATCTTCGGGTGACTGCAACACGTCGAACCGCCGGTTGCCGGGCTCCTTGACGGATCCCTTGTGGTTTGCCCGCGTCATGTTGATGAAAGCATCCACATGCTGCGGTTTCACTCTCACATGAACCAACGTGACGAACATATCTGCCTCCTCTCGCCCATCCAGTCGTCGCCGCCCACTCCAGGCTCAGTCCGGTCCGAGATGCACGGATCCGCCCGGCGGATCCAGAAGCCGTGTTTCCCGCGGAAGCGAATCGTCCGTGTACGGATAGTCCAGAGTGTAATGAAGGCCCCGGCTCTCCTTGCGCAGCAGCGCGCAGCGGATCACCAACGATGCCACGTCGGCGATGTTTCTCAACTCGAGCACGTCCGCCGTCACGAGGTACGCCAGGTAATACTGCCGGATCTCCGCTCGCAGGTTGCGGATCCGGCGCCATGCGCGTTCGAGACGCTTGTTGGTCCGCACAATGCCCACGTAGTCCCACATGCAGAGCCGGACTTCATTCCAGTTGTGCTCCACCACGACCGCCTCGTCGCTGGGCACGGCATCCCCGGATCTCCACGGCGGGATTTTTATTTTCCGCACCGAATCCGCGGGACGTCGCGCGCGCGCCACGGCCTCCGCCGCGCGATGCGCGCAGCTCAGGGCTTCCAGCAGGGAGTTGCTGGCCAGACGATTCGCCCCATGCAAGCCGGTGCACGCCACCTCTCCCACCGCGTACAGGCCCGGCAGGGCCGTCGTTCCGTCCACGGCGGCTTCCACGCCGCCGCAGAAGTAATGCGCGGCGGGCACGACCGGTATCAGGTCCTTGCTCATGTCGAAGCCGAATTGCAGGCACGTGGCGTAGATATTGGGGAAGCGGCTCTTCAGGAATCGCGTGGAATGCCCGGTGGCATCGAGGTACACGCAGCGGTCGCCGCGTTTCTTGATCTCGTAGTCGATCGCCCGTGCGACCACATCCCGCGGCGCGAGCGACCCGCGCTTGTCGTAGCGTTCCATGAACGCCTCGCCCGCGGCGTTCACCAGGACCGCGCCCTCGCCGCGCACGGCCTCGCTGATCAGGAACGACTTGGCCTCGGGATGATACAGGCACGTGGGATGGAACTGAACGAACTCCATGTTCTTGATCGGCAGGCCGGCGCGCCAAGCCATGGCCACGCCGTCGCCGGTCGCGATGTCCGGGTTGCTCGTATACAGGTAGACCTTTCCGGCACCGCCCGTGGCCAGGATGGTGTGCGATGCGCGCACGGCCAGGATCTCCCCGCTTTTCCGGTCGAGAAGGTAAGCCCCGATGCACCGGCTGGGTCCCGGATGGCGCAGCCAGCCGGTGGTCACCAGGTCGATGGCCATCAGGTGCGGCCGCAGTTCCACGTTCGAGTCTTCGCCGACCCGCTGCAGCAGCACGTTGATGACTTCCCGACCCGTGAAATCGCCCGAATGCAGGACGCGCCGGTGTGAGTGTCCACCCTCGCGGCCCAGGTCGTACTCCTCGCCGTGCCCGGCCCTCCGCTCGAACGCCACGCCGAAGCCCTCGAGATCCTGGATGCGCGCGGGTCCCGAGGCCACGATCTCGCTGACGGCCGCTTCGTTGCAGACTCCGGCCCCGGTATCCAGCGTATCGCGCACGTGTTGCTCAACCGAATCCTTGGGGTCGGTCACGGAGGCAATGCCGCCCTGGGCCCAACTGGTGTTGCTGTCGGCGGCTTCGCGCTTGCTGGCCACAAGGACACGGCCGTGCCGGCGAAGATGGAGAGCGGACATAAGGCCTGCGAGCCCGCTTCCGATGACCAGGAAATCACAATCGATGATCTTCATGTCAGCCTGTACGCGATCCCTTCCAGCAGCTATAATGTAACAGGATAACCGCAGAATACGGGCAAAAAAAGCGGAATAGAATAACGGCCCAGTGAAAGCGCTCCTCATACAACCACCGGCCGGACGGGCCGAGGCCCCCGTGATCGAGGCTCCTGCCGCCAGGCTCTTCGCCCCGCCGTGGCGGCTCCTGTGCCTGCGGGCCCACCTGCTCCAAAAAACGCGACACCTGTGCGCCATTGCCGACTGTCGGTTGTACACCTCGCTCGAGCAGGAACTCGAAGAAGCCATCCGCTCCTTCGGTGCGGATGTGGCGGTGGTCAACACGGCCACCGTCGGCCTTGGCGAAGCCGCGGCCGTGCTGGACATCCTCAAGCGCCGCTCGCCGCACATTGTCACCGTCGTTTGCGGCAAGCACCCATCCCAGTTTCCGCCCTACGCGGCCGACCTGCCGCGCGCCGACTACGCCCTGGCGGGAGATCCCGAACCGATCCTGCGGGATCTGCTGGACCGGCTGGACACTCCGCAGCGCCTCGCGAAAGTGCCTGGCCTGGGCACCGCCGAGCAGCCCGCGACGGAAGCCTTCTGGCTCGATCACCTCCGCATGCTCTCGCTGCCGGAATGGGATGGCGTGTTCTGGGATGCCTACCGGCTGGCCGGCACCGAGAAATGCCGCGCGGTCGCCCGGTTGTCGCGCGGCCACACCCGCTGTCCGGCCGACCGCGCGTTCGGCGCCGTTCACGAGCCGCTTAGGATATGGCCCATGGACCGCCTCGCCGCTTCCATTCAGAAGTGTCCGGCCCAGGGCATCGGCGAAGTCTTCTTCGATGACCCGCCCGGCGTCTGGACTCCGGAGCGTCTCCAACAGTGGTGCAGAGCGTTGCTCGCCATCCAGAATGTGCAGCCGTGGGCCCTGCGCATGCTCCCCACCCACATCACCGACGATTCGATGCAACTCCTGACGCAAAGCCTGTGCCGCCGCATCGAGTTCCTGTTCCCGTCCTGCGACCCCGAGATCCTGCGCCTTCACGGCTGCGTGATCAGCCCGCCGGAGCTCTCGACCACGCTGTCGCTTCTCGAAAGCAACGGCATCTCGACACAAATCCGATTCTGGATGGGCGGGCCGGAAGAGAAGCCGGAAGAAGCCGGGCGCGTCCTGCACACGATCCGCCAGCTCGGATGCCGAACCTATGCGCTGCAGGCTTTTCCTCTCCTGCTGGACGCGCCCATCTGCGAAGATCACAGCGAGTCCATTTCGGCGCTGATGGAGGAATGGCTCCAGTGGGCCGTGGATCCGTGGACGCACGAACGTCCTTCCACGCTCTGGGGGGGCGCCGAGCAGGCCGCCGTCCTTGAGGAGTCCTTCGCCCACATCCAGCGATCCGTCCGCAGGAATCCCGTGCGGATCCTGAAACGTCTTTGGGCCGTGTTGCGCCGGCGCAACTGGATAGCCTTCCTTGAAGATCGCGCGGTGGGACTGCTTACCCTCCCGACCAACAAGGGGGGATAGCCCGTCACATACCAGCGGTCCGGACCTGCCTGCCGGGCCATCTCGCGGAAGTCACCGCTCGAAGTAGGTATAGCCCCTGAGCCCCGTCTCGTACGCGTCCATGATGTGCCGCCGATCTTCCGGCGTGATCCGCGAACTGCGCACCGCCTGTTCGGCCATGCGCCGCACCCGGTCCAGCATCTCCTGCGGCGTGTACTCCACGTAGGTCAGCACATCGGCCACCGTATCGCCGGCGATCTCGTGGGTGAGCTCGGCCTTCCCGTCGGCATCCATCTTGATGCTGACCACGTTCGTGTCGCCGAGGAGATTGTGCAGATCGCCCAGCGTCTCCTGGTATGCACCCACGAGGAAGACGCCGAGGATGTACTCGCTGCCGTTCAACTCGTGCACGGAGAGCGTGGGCTTCACATCGTGCAGGTCGATGAAACGCTGGATCTTGCCGTCGCAATCGCAGGTGATATCCGAAAGCGTCGCATGGCGCGTCGGGCGCTCCGTCAACCGGTGAATCGGCATGATGGGAAACAACTGCTGGATCGCCCACACGTCCGGCAGCGACTGGAACACGCTGAAGTTCCCGTAGTACACGTCCGAGATCGCCGCCTGCAGGCCCTCCAACTCATCCGGCACGTACTTCCGGTCGCGCACTTCCTCGGCAATCCGGCTGATGATGTGCCAGAACACCCGTTCCGCCAGCGCGCGCTGCCTCAGCGAAATCGCGCCCAGCTCATGCAGGGCGCGGATTTCGTCGCGGTAATACACCGCATCGTGATAGCACTCCTGGAAATTCTTGGAGGACAGGGCGTTGTTCGCCTCGAGCAGGTGCTTCAGTTGCTCCGGCGCGTCCTGCCCGACATCCTCCGGAAATCCATGCGACTCGAATCTCGTCGCATCCAGGATGTTGAACAACAGAACCGAATGATGCGCCACCGTCGCGCGCCCGGATTCGCTGACGAGGACGGGATGCGGCACGCCGGCTTCGTTGCAGACCTTGATCACGACCTCAACCAGGTCCACCGCGTATTCGTCGATCGCGTAGTTGCTGCTGCTCGCGAAATTGGTGTGCGACCCGTCGTAGTCCACCGCAAGCCCGCCGCCGACGTTAAGGATGCCCATCGCGGCGCCCTCGGTCACCAGGTCCACATACACCCGGCACGCTTCCGAGGCCGCCCCCCGGATGCTGCGGATGTTCGGGATCTGGGACCCAACGTGGTAATGAAGCATCTGGAGACAATCCAGCATGCCTTCCTGCCGGAGACGGTCCACGACGTCAATGATCTGCGACGGATTCAACCCGAACATGCTGCGGTCGCCGCCCGACTCGGTCCAGTGCCCGCCCGCGCGCGCCGCGAGTTTCGCGCGCAAGCCCAGTCGGGGACGCACGCCGAGGTGCTTGGCGCGCTCGATCACAAGCGCGAGCTCGGTGGACATCTCGAGGACAATGACCGTCTGGATCCCCATCTTGAGCGCAAGCAACGCCAGGTCCACGAATTCCTCGTCCTTGTAGCCGTTGCACACAACGAAGGACTCCGTGTCGTTGACGTACGCCAGCGCGGCGATCAGCTCCGCCTTGCTCCCCGCCTCCAACCCGTGATGGAAGCGCCGGCCGCAGGCCATGACCTCTTCCACGACCTGCTGCTGCTGGTTGACCTTGATCGGGTAAACGCCCCGGTAACACGACTGGTAGTTTGCCTCGCGCATCGCCTTGGCGAAGCAGTTGTTCAGCAGCTCGACCCGCGAATCGAGTATGTCGCCGAAGCGCAACAACACGGGCAGATCCATGCCGCGGGCCTTCAAACCGCTGACGATTTCCATCAAGCTGATGCGCGCTTCGCTCGCCGCCCCCTTCGGCCGGACCACGACTTCGCCTTCCGGCGATACGTCGAAGTACCCCGCACCCCAGTTGCGGACCCCGTACATGTCCACGGCGTCGTCCAGCGTCCAGCGCGCCAACGCTTCCTGCTTCATGAATTTACATCTCCTGCGAACACACTCGAACCCCACGGCCGGGATTCGACTTGCCCGGCGAAGCGAGATACTAAAACTTCCCGGTAGAAATGCAATCGCCGACGTCAGTGGCCGGCGCGAATCCGGTCCTTGTCGTCTTCCCCTCGCCTGCGGATGCGCGCGAGCTCGCTCTTCTTCTGCTCCTCCAGCTTCGCGACCTCTTCCTCATCACCGCGCGCGCGGGCGGCCGCCAGCGATTGGTTGAGCATGATCTCGGTCTCCGCCACCTTGGCCTTCACGTTGCGTTCAATCTCGGCCAGCGCTTTTTTCTGCTCCTCGCTCACCGCGACGCCCCCCGCGGCTCCCATCCGCTCGAGGGCGAGATCCAAAGCGCTCTTCAATCCGGGCTCTTTCTTCTTTCCGCTCATGAATGTTCCTCCACAGGCCGGGGCTCATTTTCCATTTCCCGCATGAATTCGCAAGGGCAAGATTCTTTTGAAATCCACCCCCGCTGCGGTATTGTTACTGCCGGACAAACCCGGGAGGGGTTCATGATTGAACGCGATGCAACATATGTAGTCATGGGTCTACTGGACGCGGATTCGCTGGCGTTCGCCATCGGCCAGGAGATCGAACACTGGGGCGGGAAGGTCATCTACACCGTCCAGAACGAGCGGCTGAAGAAGATCTTCCTCGATCGCAGCGACCGGCTCACCCAGCAGCAGAAGGACGCGCTCCGCTTCGAGTACTGCGACGTGACCGTGGACGAGCAGGTCCGCGCGCTCTTCGAGCGAACCGGCCCCATCGCCGGCGTCGTGCACTCGATCGCGTTCGCGAATCCAAAGACCTGTCTCGGTTCGGAATTCCACACGGATGCGTACGACGATCTGAAGCTCGCCTTCCACATCAGTTGCGTCTCGCTCGCCACCGTCGCACGCTACGCGCAACCGCGCATGGTCAACGGGGGCTCCATCGTCGCGTTGACGTTCGAATCGCGTTTCGCCTTCCCGTATTACAACTGGATGGGCGTCAACAAGGCCGCGCTCGAGGCGCTCGTCCGCGCCCTCGCGCGCCGGCACGGCCGCGACCTGGTCCGCGTGAATGCCGTTTCCGCCGGACCGTTGACTACGAAGGCGGCGAAAGCCATCCCGCACTTCGCGCACCTCGCGCGCACATGGCGCAAGGTGAGCCCGCTGCCCTGGGATGTGATCAACGACAAGACGGAAGTCGCGCACCTGGTGGCGTTCCTGCTCGGGCCCTACGCGAAGAAGATCACCGGCCAGGTCATGCACGTGGACGGGGGCGTTTCGATTGCCGGCGGCGACCTGCTGCCCTCCGAGCGCCCGCCGGGTCACGTGGACGAAACGCAGATCATCTTCACGACACACCCGCCGACGGTGAAGTGAGGGGGTGCGGGATACGAGATGCGGGATGTGAGAGGCGAGATACGGGATACGTGATGCGAGATTGAAGAGTGGAGTTTACGAGTAGGTCTAAAAAGAAAAAGTATTGAACCTATCCCGCATCACGCATCACGAATCTCGTATCCCGCATCTTCCCCAACCCTCATCCCTCTTTCAGCACCTTGGTCAGCATCGGGAGGATTTCGTTGAGGTCGCCGACGATCCCGTAATCCGCCACATCGAAGATCGGCGCGGCCGGATCCTTGTTGATCGCGACGATCATGTCCGAAGAACTCATGCCTACGAGATGCTGGATCGCGCCGGAGATGCCGCACGCGATGTAGAGCTTCGGACACACGGTCTTGCCCGTCTGCCCCACCTGGTGGAAGGACGAAATCCAGCCGGCATCCACGGCGCCGCGCGAAGCGCCCACCGCCGCGCCCAGCTCGTGCGCCAGGTCGAACAGCAACTGGAACTTCTCCGGCCCGCCGAGTCCGCGCCCGCCCGACACGATGATGTCGGCCTCCGCGACGTTGATCTCGTTGGTCATCTCGTGGATCACGTCCACGACCTTCGAACGGCCGGCCTTGAGATCGGCCGCTTCCTCGATGATCTGTCCCTTGCGCGCCGTATCCGGCTTCTGTTTCTTGAATACCTTGTGGCGGACCGTCGCCATCTGCGGCCTGTGATTAGGGCAGATGATCGTCGCCATGATGTTGCCGCCGAACGCGGGGCGCGTCTGCAGCAGGAGCTTGTCCTTCTCGTCGATATCAAGCCCCGTGCAGTCCGCCGTCAGACCCGTCTTCACGCGGATCGCCACGCGGGGAATGAACGTGCGCCCGACGCTCGTCCCGCCCGCCAGCACGACTTCGGGCTTATGCTTCTTCACCAGCTCGGCAAAGATATCCGTGTACGCATCGGAATCGAAAACGCCCAGCACCGGGTGATCCACGAGCAGCACCTTGTCCGCGCCGTGATGGAAAAGCTCCTCCGCTTTCTCGCGGATATTGTGCCCGAGAAAAACCGCGACCAAATCCGTCTGCCGCGCGTCTGCGAGCTCTCGCCCCTTGGAAAGCAGCTCGAACGACACGTCCTGGATCACGCCCTCGCGTTGTTCGGCATAAACCCAGATGCCCTTGAAATCCGCCAGGTTCACCGAAGGCTGCGGCTCGTCCGGGCGGTGAAGCTTCATCGCCTCGAACTTGCACGTCGGCACGCACGCCCCGCAGAGATTGCAGGACACGTCCACCATCACGATTCTCTTGAACTTGGGATGGGGCGCGCCCACCTTGTCCCGCATCTCGAGGCTCAGCGATCCGAACGGGCAGGCCTTGAGGCAGAGCCCGCAACCCGTGCACTTGTCTTGAATGATTTCCAGCGACATCGTCGTTCTCTCGGTTTATATGACTTTCTGATTGCGAAGGTGCGCCACCAGCTCCCGCGCGGCCACCAGCGGCTCCGACCCGTCCACCTTCACGCCCGACGTCTTTCGCGGCGGCGTGAAGATCTTCACCACGCGGGTCGGAGAACCCTTCAGGCCGATCTCGTTGACGTCCGCCTTCGCCGCGGCGGCGTCCAGCAGCTTGATCGCCGCCTTCTTCGCCCGCATGCGCCCCTTCAGCGACGCCATTCGCGGGACGTTCATTTCCTTCACCGTCGTCAACACCGCCGGAAGATGCGCCTCGATCACCTCGTAGCCGTCCTCGAACACGCGCTCCACGCGGACGACCTGGTCCTTGATCTCAATCTTGCGCGCGTACGTGATCACGGGCCAGCCGAGGAATTCGGCGACGCCCGGCCCCACCTGCGCGGTATCGCCGTCAATCGCCTGCTTCCCGCAGAACACCAGGTCCACCTTGTCCAGCGCGCGAACGCCCTGCGCCAGCGCATAGGACGTCGCCCACGTGTCGGAACCCGCGAACGCGCGGTCGCACAGCAGCACGACGTCGTCCGCGCCGCGCGCCATCGTCTCCCGCAGCGCCGATTCCGCCTGCGGCGGGCCCATGCAGATCACGGTCACCTTCGCGCCTATCGTGTCCTTGAGGACCAGCGCCGCCTCCAGCGCGTTTTCGTCGAACGGGTTGATGATCGCTTCGACCCCGTCGCGGATGAGCGTGTTTGTTTCCGGGTTGATCTGGACCTTCGTCGTGCCCGGGACCTGTTTGACGCAGACGACTATATGCATATTCCTCGCTCCGCTCGGGATGGATAATGGATATTGGAGATTAGAGATTGGGGATTGGATGTGTCATCGCCCCAATTTCCAATCTCCAATTCTCCGCCCAACTTCCTCATTTCTTCGTCGCCGCGTATTCCTTCACCAGCGAGAGGCCGATGACGTCGCGCTGGATCTGGTTGGTCCCCTCGTAAATCTGGAGGATCTTCGCGTCGCGCATCATCTTCTCCACCGGGTACTCGCGCATGAAGCCGTATCCGCCGAAGACCTGCACGGCCTTCGTCGTGACGTCCATCGCGACGTCCGTGGCGTACAACTTGCACATCGCGGAAAGCTTCGACACGTCCTTCGCGCCGGAATCGATCGTGCGGCACACGCCGTAGGTCAACGCGCGCGCGGCTTCGACCTGCGTCGCCATCTCCGCGAGCATCCACTGCAAGCCCTGGTTCGCGATGACCGGCTTGCCGAATTGGACGCGCTGGCGGGCGTAGTTGCAGGCCTCGTCGAGCGCGCCCTGCGCCAGGCCCACGCCCTGCGCCGCGATCCCGGGACGAGAAACGTCGAACGTCTTCATCGCGAGAATGAAACCCATGCCTTCCTTCGCGAGCAGGTTTTCGGTCGGCACTTCGCAATCCTCGAAGATCAGTTCGCGGGTCGCGGAAGCGCGGATACCGAGTTTCTTCTCCTTCTTGCCGAACTTGAAGCCGGGCATCCCCTTCTCGACGATGAAGCACGAGACGCCGCGCGCGCCGCGCTTCTTGTCCGTCACCGCGAGCACGGTGTACGTGTCCGCCTCGCCGCCGTTGGTGATCCACTGTTTCGTGCCGTTCAGGATGTACTTGTCGCCCTTCTTGACGGCCTGCGTCTGGATGCCGCCCGCGTCGCTGCCCGCGTTCGGCTCGGTCAGCGCGAAAGCCGCCCACTTCTCGCCCTTCGCCAGCGGCGGCAGGTATTTCTTCTTCTGCGCGTCTGAACCCCCGATCAGGATCGGGTCCGCCCCCAGCGCGTTCGCGGCAAAGGAAACGGACACGCCGATGCAGATGCGGCTCAACTCCTCGATCGCGATCACGAAATCCAGCATGCTCTCCGCGCCCATGCCATCGTACTCGGCGGGAATATACAGGCCCATGAGATCCATGCGGCCGAGTTCCTTGAGCAGCTCCGTCGGAAACTCCTCCTTCTCGTCCAGCTCCGCGCGGACGGGAAGCACCCGCTCCAGGGCGAACTCGCGCACCATTTCCCGAATCTCTTTCTGCGTTTCCGAAAGTCCATATTCCATTTCTGCCATGACCGCGTTCTCCTTAGTATCCGAGGCTGAAAACCCCCTGGTCGCCGGGGTTCTGAAGACCAGAGCGGCGCTGAGTAAAACGGGTTTTGCCGCGCGGAATCAAGCCTTTATTTCGAGAGGACCAGCGCGCCGAACGCGGCCGCCGTGGCCGCAAACAGCAGCCACGCGAAGACGCGCCACACCGGGGTGAGGCGGCCCCGCAATCGCCGCTCCTTCTCCACCACGAAACCCAGCGCCGCGCCGGGAATGAAGCCGCCCATGTGCGCGATGTTGTCCGCGCCGATCAGGAATCCGAATAGAAAGCCGTACAACGCCCAGCGCAGGAAGAAATCGCGCTGCATGCGCCCGCCCGCTCCGCCCGCAAAGTGCCCCTGCGCCATGCCGAACCCGATCAGCCCGAACAACGCGCCCGACGCCCCCGCCACCACGATGAACACCCGCCCCCGCATCAGCAGGTCCGCCGCCGCACCGCCGGCCAGCGCCAGCGTGTACAACACGAAGAACCGCGCGCCGCCGATCCGCTCTTCCAGCACCGGCCCCACCTGCGAAAGCGCGAACATGTTGAATCCAATGTGCAGCAACCCGATGTGAAGATAGCCGTATGTGATGACCTGCCACCATTCCCCGTGGAGCGCCTGCGGGGGAACCAGCGCGCCCATGTCCATCAGCACCGGAACCGTCGGCGACAGCACGGCCCGCAACCCGTACAAAGCCGCCACCACCGCGAAGTTGACGATGTTGGCCAGCAGGATCAGCGTGGACACGGGACACCATGACGGCAGGACCAGCCCCGCGACGCGCTTGATCCGCCACGCAAGCCACCGCGGGGCGCGAGCGCCGCAACGCAAGCACTTCGTATCCGCCGGCTCCAGCATCGCGCCGCACGACTCGCAGAACTTGAAGCGGCGCGCGCCTTCAGGTCTGCGCCCCGACCCCCACCCCGCTTTCCATTCCTCCCAGCGGCGCTGCCAGCGCATGATCCGCCACTGCCACTGCGTGCCGTTCATGCCGAGACGGTCGAAGAAGTCCTTCCAACTCATGGAAAAACATAGAAGCACAAAACGACTTATACGCAAAGACAGGAGCGCGAGGTTGATCACGGTCGGCGAGCCGCCGACCCTCCCGGAACCCGGACAAATCGCAATTCTGTTTCTGTATCTCCATCCGTGGGCTCTACTGCTTTGGAAATACCCCACGCAGATTTATCCAATGTTTGGAAGAACTCACGCAAAACTATCCAATATCTGGAAAATAGCGCAAAGAAGTTTCCAATGCTTGGACTATCCACTTCCGCATGGGACCGGTATCTTTGGCGATGGAGTCAGCGAGCATGCGCATCCTGAAAATACTCACGCTGGGACTTTGCCTGCCCGCACTGCTCGCGTCGTGCACCGTCAAGATCCCCGAGCCGGAGGAAGAAGCCGCACCACCCGAACCCGCTCTTGAAGAACCGAAACAAGTTGAACCGCCCTCGCCACTGCCTGTACAAACGCCGGAGCCTGTCATGAAGCCAAGCAAACCCACGCGGCCACTACGGATCCTGCGCGCCCAAGGCACCCGGATCGTGGACGAAAACGGCAACCCCGTCATCCTGCGCGGATGCAACCTCGGCAACTGGTTCCTGCTCGAAATGTGGATGTGGGATATTGACGATGTCCGCGATCAATACGAGTTCGAGCAAATCCTCTCGCGCCGCTTCGGCGACGAGACGAAGGACCGCCTGATGGACGTCTTCCGGGAGAGCTGGATCCACCTGCGCGACTTCGAGATGGTCCGCCGCTTCGGCTTCAACTGCATCCGCCTCCCCTTTCACTACAGCCTGCTCGAAGACGACGCGCATCCGTTCCAACTCAAGCCCGACGCGTTTCGATGGCTCGACGCGGCCGTGGACATGGCCCGGAAATACAAGCTCCACGTCATCCTCGACCTGCACGGTACGCCGGGCGGGCAAAGCGACGATCACACCACCGGCCGCGCCGGCCGGAACCTGCTCTACAAGAAAGAGGAATACCGGAAACGCACCGCTTGGCTGTGGGGCGAGATCGCGAAGCACTATCGCGATTCCGAAACGATCGCGGCGTATGACCTCATCAACGAGCCCTACGGAGCCAAATCCGACGCCGAACGCAAGACGCTGGTCACGCTGGTGGACGACATCTACCGCAGCATCCGCGCGGTGGACACCAACCACCTGATCCTCGCATCCGCCACGATGGGCGGCTTCCGCTTCTATGGCAAGCCCGCGGATCACGGCTGGGAGAACTTCGGCTTCACGCAGCATTTCTACCCCGGCCTGTTCGGACAGGATCCGACACCCGAAAGCCACGCGCTCTTCATCTCGCGGACGCTCCCGCCGCTCGACGCCTACCTTAGAGAAGTGGAGGCGCCGTTTCTCGTCGGCGAGTTCAACGTCGTCTTCGAGCGCGTCGGCGGCGCGGCGCTCATGCGGCACTACTTTGATCTGTACGGCGAGCGCGGCTGGGCCGCGACCATGTGGGCGTACAAGCTGCTCAAACGCAAAGGCGGCATGGGCTTCAACACGTGGTCGCTCGTCGTCAACAAGGACCCGCTGCCCGGCGTGAACATCCGCACCTCGAGCCTTGACGAGATCGAGGGATATTTCCGGTGGATGGGCGAAATGGAGTACGAGGTGTTCGAGAATCTCGGCGCGATCATGGCGATGAAGGAGGCTCCGCCCGTCCTTCAACTGCCCGAGATGGCCGCGCAACTGCACGAGCCGCCCGCCGAAGACGATCCCGCGCCATGGACTGCCACCGATATCAACCAGAGCCTGCCGGGCGGACAGAAGGTGCATACGCCGAACCGGATGGATATCCACGGCGGCGGCACCGATATCTGGGCGGCGACGGACCAGTTCCGGTTCCTGTGGCAGAGAGCCGTTGGCGATTTCGAGTTGCACGCGACCATCAAGTCGCTCGCGGACACGCACGTGTATGCCAAGGCCGGCCTGATGGTCCGGCACACGCTCGAACCGAGTTCGGCGCACTTGCTGCTGCACGTGTTTCCGAACGCCGAAGTCCTTACCGGCTGGCGGCCCGAGGACTCGAAGGACATGGAGCAGAAATCCCTCGCGACCGCGCAATTCCCGATACGCCTCCGCCTCCAGCGCAAAGGCGACATGCTGGAAGCCGGTTATGCGCGACCCGGACAGCGCGAGACCGTGACCCGTTTCCGGGTTTCGGAGGCGCTGAAGGGCGAAGTCCATGTCGGCTTCGCCGTCCTCAGCCACGACAACCATTGCCTCA
>JAKJGV010000045.1:0-700 GCA_022704185.1 Verrucomicrobiota bacterium | reverse complement strand
CGACCGCCGAGTTCGAGGACATCCGCTTTCGCAGAGGGAGATGAGAGGATTGGGGTGATGGGGCGTTGGGGCAATGGAGTGGTGGGAAAACTCAAGGGGCTGTTGAAAAACACTCTGGTTTCCCCGCATCGAACCACGGCCCCCTGCGGGCTTGCCCCGCAGGAGCCAAAGTTGCCTCGCTACACCGCATTACCGCAACTGAAATGAGCCCGCGAGCAGCGAAAGAGATCTCCTCCAATTCCCTTCGCTCCATATGGGCTCCATTCCTATTCATCGCTCTTTGTAGCTCAATGAACTTGGGTTCCCGCGGGACAAGCCCACGGGGGCCCCTTCTTCAACGGCCACTCAACACCCAACCTTTTCCACGACTACCGCCCCTATCCTTCGCTGCAACTCACCGTGTATCTTACCGGGTAACAGGTGGTTCCAATGACCCGATGGGCATGTGCAGTTGCGGTGGTCGCGGTTTCATGGGGTTCACACGTTGCCGCGCAAACCGATCTCCTGATCACGAACCTGACCCACACCGGCCTGGACTGGATTCAGCTTGAAGCCCAGGCTCCAGCCAGCGAACGATGCGTCATCCAATCCACCGAGGACCTGCAACAGCCCTTCTCCGATATTGCCGACAGTGTCCGCACGGCCTCCGTGGACGGCGCCATTGCGTGGATTCTGGACGTGAGCGCGGTGTCGCAGGCCT
>JAKJGV010000044.1 GCA_022704185.1 Verrucomicrobiota bacterium | reverse complement strand
CCGCCTGCAGCCAGACGGTCAGCTTGGTTTGATCAAAAAGATCCAGGTTGCCCGCGCCGCTGGTGAGATGATCTCCGACCGACCCCGGAAGCAAGCGCCCCATCTCCTTCGGCTCGACCCACGCAACGCCCATGAACAAACCCGCCAGCGGCAACTCCGCGGGCGGCACATTGGAGGAAATGACCGTCGGAACGCCGAGCGCGCGAAGTTCGGCCGCCGCGCCGGGATACTGCCACGCGCGGCACGTGGAGCGGATGCTGTCGTTCACGCGGAAATACACGGTCCCGTTCCAGCCGGCCGCGTCCGCCGAGCGCGCGCGTTTCAGATGTTCCAGTATCGCCGCCGGCTCCATGCCCCGCGCGCCGGCCACCCCGAGGAGCATGCTGGGCAGTGGCAATGCCTTCCCGTAGTGCTCGGCATACCGATCGAGGCTGCGGCTCACCGAACCCGGATGGTCGGGGCTGTCCGGACCGGCAAAGAGGATCGAAGCGTAACGCCCTTTCCGAATCTCGTCGGCGGACGGCAAGACGCCCCGCACAAACGTCGCGCCCTGGAGAGAAATCGGCGGATCGCCCGCGATCCGCGTGGGGAAATCCGGCGCATACACCCAGGCGAGGACGTGCGTGTCCAGGCCTCGCGCGGTCATGACGGAAGCCGCCGGTTCGTAAATATGCTTCATGAACTCGGCGAGGGTGACCGTCGCCGCGGGTTGGAGGGCGGCCTCGGGCACATCGAGGTAAACCAGGTTCTGTCGCGGGATGTTCCGCTCGTGCGCGTAGTGGTTGGCGATCTCCATCGAGCGCGGCGATCGGGCGTTCACGAGCAGAAGCACTTCATGCGGGCCGAGTGCATGCGTCGAACGGGCCAGAAGAAAAAGCGCCGGGACGACAAAACGCCATGCCCGGCTGCGCCTGCTGTTGGCTTTTGATCTCATCCGGCTAATACGCTCCCTGTCCGCTCCACACCGCGCGGAAGGTGCGCACGAGAATCACAAGGTCAAGCCACAGGGACCAGTTGCGCACGTAGTAAGCATCCCAGCGTTCCATGCCCGCGTCGCCGGACGCACTGCGGCCGGACACCTGCCACAGGCCGGTGATGCCGGGCAGGACCTGTTCGCGCAGCAGCCGGACGCGCTCCGGCAGCTTGCCGTGATGATACGTGGGCAACGGACGAGGTCCGACAAGGGCCATTTCGCCCTTGATGACATTGATGAGCTGGGGCAATTCGTCGAGCGAGGTCCTTCGCAGGAAACGCCCCACGCGCGTGATCCTCGGATCGTTCCGCAGCTTGCTGTTAAGTTTCCACTCCTTCTCGATATCCGGGTTCTGGTTGATGACTTCCTGCAGCGCCGCTTCCGCGTCGGGCACCATCGTCCGGAACTTGAGCGTCCGGAACAGGCGTCCATGGCGGCCGACGCGCTCCTGCGTGTAGATGGGATTGTGTCGGTCTTCGAGCCAGACGAGCAGGGCCATGACCAGCCCGACCGGGACCCACGCGGGCGAGAGCGCGAGCACCAGCCCCACTTCGAAAACGATCTTCACGAGAAGCGCGACCGGGCTCAGCAGGTTCCGCGTGACCTCAAGCCCCAGCACGCCCATGAAGTCGCGCGCCTTGACCCAGAGCGACGGGATGTCCAGCAGATCCGGGATGATGATCACCCGGTGGTAGCCCGCGAGCGGCCCGTCGAGCAGCGCAGCCAGTTGATCGCGCGGAATCGCGGGCGCGGCCAGCAAGGCCACGGAGGCCAGCGTCGTGGTGTCATGAAGCCCGCCCAAGACCGGAACTCCGAGGATCTTGTTTCCGACCGGCTCGTCCTGGTCGAAAATGCCGACGGGCTGATAACCCAGTCCCTGCTCATTCTGCAAAACGCGGATGACATGCGAGGCGGTCTCGTCGTTGCCATAGATGACGACCGGAACGCCCCACTCCTCCTTTCTCACGAGCAGCCGGCGCGTCAACGCGCGCATCAGCGGCAGCAGCGGCACGCTCACGACATACATCAGGAGGAACTTGATACGGCTCGTGACGTCCGCCGTCTTGCTGAGGAAGAGCACCGCGGCGGCCATGGCAAAAACGGCGATCAGCAGGCTTTCGATGCGCTTGAGCTCTTCCACGGGGCCGTTCCCCCACCCCGGCAGCAACCCGACGACCAACGCGCCGAACCACCACGCGGGGATCACCCAGAACCCGCGCGACGGGGGCATGTAGTCCTTGATGAAGTATCGCAGGTACCCGGAGACCACGAGCGCGAACAGGAGCACCATCGTGTCCGCCCACATCATCCAGAAGGTGTTGTGGAGAGAACGCCGGTGGTAGAGGCGCGGACCCGGAGGCTCCACGCCCTCCGGCAGCGGGCCGTAGATCTGCATCAACGCTTTGAGAAGCCGCCGCATACGTATCCCGGTGAATGTACACGACCCGGCCACGGGGCAGAAGAAAAAATGCCCGGCCGGTCAACGCCGGCCGGGCCGATCCCGTGTGCAAGACTTGTCTTGCGCGTTTATCTCGAGAATAATGCCTGGAGAAGGGCGCCGTCGGCGGAGAAGCCGGCGCGGAGTGGTTTCGCGTGACAGCACGTTACGACTTCATGGGTGTTCGCGTGGACGCGTTCACGATCGCTTCGCTTCACGAGGCGATCGCGGAGGTCATCACCTCCCGGCGCAAGGCGATCGTCGCCAATGTGAATATCCACGCGATGAACATCGCGTGGGAGCAGCCGTGGTTCCGCGACTTCCTGAACGCAGCGCCCCACGTCTTCTGCGACGGCCACGGCGTCATGCTGGGGGCGCGGCTTTGCGGCCTGCGGATACCCGAGAAGATCACGTACGCGCACTGGTTTCCCGTGTTTTGCCGGTTCTGCGCAGAGAAACGGTTTTCGCTTTTCTTTCTCGGCGGAGCGCCGGGCGTGGCCGAGGAGGCGAAGCGAAGACTCGAGGCGCAGAACCCCGGCCTGATCATCGCGGGCACGCACGACGGGTTTTTCAACAAGGAAATCGGGAGCGCGCCGAACCGCGCGGTGATCGAGCAGATCAACAGGGCGGAGCCCGACGTGTTGCTGACTTCGTTCGGGATGCCGCTCCAGGAGCGCTGGCTGCGGGAGAACTGGGACGAGGTGCATGCCCGCGTCGCGCTGACCGGCGGAGCGTGCCTGGATTACATGGCGGGGCGCGCGCGGCGGCCCCCCGCGTGGATGGCAGACCACGGGCTGGAATGGTTCGGCCGGATGCGAGCCGGGACGGCTCTGGAAGAGATACCTGGTGGGCAATCCGCTCTTCTACGGACGCATGCTCCGGTGGCGGATCACGGGAAGGGGCGGGGTTTCGAGAAACCGGGAAGCGGTCTGAACCTGCCTGCCGGCAGGCAGGGACCGCTTCTACGCAGTAGACGCGCTCTCCAGAGCGCGTGGTTCGCGCCGGGAAGACAAGACGTCCAGATAGCCCTGCACCATGCGCTTCTCGCTGTAATGTCCGGAGCGAAGCAGGGCCTTGCGCGCAAGCTCCGCGCGACGCGACGGATCGTCAAGCAGGGCTTTGACGGCCGCATGATATTCGGACGGAGCCGCCGAAGACACCAGCAATCCCGCACAGGTTCCGTCTTCGAGAGTGAGGACGTCCCGCAGCGCGGGGATATCCGCGGCGACCACAGGAACCCCCGCCTGCATCGCCTCGATCAGCGCCAGCCCCATGGACTCGAACAGCGACGGGAACACAAACAGATCCATCCTCGCGAACAACCGGCCCAGTTCATCGTGCGGAACTTCGCCGCAAAACTCCACCCGGCCGCCCACGCCGCGGGCGCGGGCATACTGCTCGAGCTCTCCGCGCAACGGTCCGTCACCGACCAGCAACAAGTCACACCGATCGTCAAGGGCCAGCAGGTCTATCAGGAGCCGCTGATTCTTCTCCTTCGCCAGGCGCCCGACATGGCCGAGTGTGAAGCGCGGCCCGGCACATTTCCCTTCGCCGGCCGCGCGGGGCCCGGCGACGCGCACACCGTTTTCAACAAGCGCGAACCTCGCGGCGCAGGCCGCGGGCCGCCGGCGCTCGATGGACCGCAGCACGGTTCGCGAAACGACCACCTCCGTGGTGCTGATTGCGCACGCCCCCATCCACCGGTCCAGCGCGCGCGCCGGCCGGGGATAATGGTCGAGCGGGCTGTGATGAACGGCGATGCGTTTTTCGATCCCGCAAAGCCGCGCCAGAGGGAGCGCCATGAAGATGGAGTAGTGGGTGTGCGCGATGACTGCGTCCGGCCGTTCGCGTCGCAGCAGCAGGAAAAGCCGCCACGCAATCAGGACATAGTCCGCGGCGCGCGCGGGTCTTGAGAGAAGGGTCGTGAATTCGGTGCCGGCCAGCGCGTCCCGCTTCCGGTAGAGGAATACGAGGCGGCTATCGTGTCCCTCCGCGCGGAATCCCTCCTGGAGCATCCGCGCCGCATGCTGCGCACCGCCCTCTTCCAACTGCGTGACGATTTGAAGAATCTTCATTCGGCTTCGGAAGAGCTTGCTGGTTTCCCCGTCGCAGGAGCGGCGCTCAGGCGCGCCGTGAGGAAGTAACCGAAAATCAGGCGGGTCATACGGCGCGTCCGCGCCGCGGGGAACAGGAGCCAGCCTGCGGCCAGCAGGGCCCGCGCGCGATCGCTCGGCAGCACGCACGGCTGCGCGGCATGACGAAGAAGCGCGCGCAGGTACGGCTCACCCGTCGCCGGGCCGTCAAGATAAAGACGCGCCAACAAAGCCATCAGCGCATCGTGGTTCCGGCCGCAACGGATGGCTCCGCGGATTCGCGCGGACGCGGGACAAGCGCCCTGCCGCATCTCCTGCTCCAGCCGGTCGTACGGCTCGGCCGCGCCGCGTTGCGGGGCGCGCGTCGTATTCGCGTCGTGCACGCCGATGTCGCAACCCCGCGCGCGCACGTAGCGCACGGAAGCTCCGGCGAGGATCAGGCGCCAGAAGAACAGGGCGTCTTCCCCGATCTCCATCCCGGCCGGGAAGAGGATCGCGGTGCGCGCCAGGAATTCGCGCTTCACCATGGAGGTCACCACCCACAACTGGTACTTGCGGATGTGCTTCCACGCCGAGCGTCCTTCCGGCTTGCGCGGAACGCGACAACCCGGCGGACAATAAGGTGTTCCCACCCAATCGTAGACGATATCGTGACGGCCGTTGTCCGATCCAACGCTCAACTGCTCCAGGTGCGAAGGCAGGAAGCGATCGTCCGCGTCGAGGAACGCGACGTAATCTCCCTGCGCCGCCTCGATCCCTGCGTTTCGTGCCGCGCTGCGTCCTTTTTGGGGCTGCGCGATCACGCGCACCCGGCCGCCGAACGCCTCCAGCACGGCGCCCGTGCCGTCGGTGGAACCGTCGTCCACCACGAGGATTTCGCACGCGGGAAAGGTCTGCGCCAGGATGCTTTCGACGCAACCGGCGATGAAATGCGCGCCGTTGTGGACGGGCACGACGACGCTGATTTTGAGTGGGCTTGCGCTCATGATCCCGGCGGGCCGCCGGCGGCAGGCTCGGCGTTTCGCCGCGGCTGCACGAGCCGTCGTGGCGGCTCTTCTTTCACTGGGGCCAGGCGCGAGTCGGAAATGGCAAGCCCGTGCAGGATGGCCAGCTGGAACAGCACCGCGGGCAGAATGTTGCGCGCCGCGCCCGCAATGCTGTAGAGCGCCAGGTTGGTGGAAAGCTGGACCAGCCACACGAAATGGTAACGCCGGAGATCGGCGTCAAACCATTCCGCCTTGTGACGTCGCACGTGCCAGACCATCGCCGTCACCACCAATCCGATGAAGACGAAGAGGACCGGCGTGCCGAGGGAGTAGATGACGGCCATCGGACCCATGTGAAGGTCTCCCTGCATGAGCGCGGACCGCACGGCATCCATCGTCATGTACTGATGCTGGACTGCGGAAATGCTGTCCGCGAGGTTGTACGCGAAACCACGGCCGATGAGGAGATACTTGGGAAGATCCGCCATCGCCAGCTTCCACAGCATGAGGCGCCATTCCAGGGTTTCCGCGGCGGCCATTTCAGCCGCGGCGGACACCCGGACGCCCGGCACCATGGTCATGACGCGCTGCACCCCGTAGGGCAGATGCTCGACCAACACCACCAGGATGCCGAGCCCGACCAATCCGCAAAGGCCGAACACCATCAGCGTCATGAAGCGCCGGCGCGAGGACAACAGCAGGAAGGCCGTCATGAACAACAACGCCTGCAACAGGAGCTGGCGCACGCCCGAGATCATCGCGCTGCAGGCGGCGACGACAAAGAACAGGGCGTAATACTTGTAGTTCTTTTTGACAAACGGGAACAACAGCGCGGGCATCAGGTAGATCACCACCAGCGGGTTGAAGATGGACCAGCGGGCCGCGGTGGCATCCTGCTGCATCGCGCGGAAGGTATCCACCAGGGCGAACGTGATGCGGATGAAGAGCAGCGGATACCAGAATTTCCCGCCGGAAAGCACCACGGTCAGGTTCAAGATGACCGGCACGGCAATGAGCGCGATCATGGTCACCATCGCGCGCTTCCACTGCTTCGCGGTCAGCGTCAGGCCGCCCGACAGGAGGTAGAATCCGATCGCCAGGAAAAGGTGCACGTAGGCGGCGCCTCCGACCAGGCTCCCGCCCATGACGCGCAAACCGAGACCGCGGATGCGGATCAGCACGGCGAGAAACACAATGAGCAACAGGACCCAACCGCGGCCCGGCGGAGTGGGATACGGCCATTTCACCACGATCCGTTGGGCCATGGCGGCGATGACGAAAAAGACCATCATCAGTTGGTACATCTGCAGGTCGATCGGCATGCCGGGAAGAGTCAGCGTGCTGAGGTAGAGCGCGACGACCCAGAAGGCGATCAGATCCACGCGCGCGGAAAACATCAGCAGCGGCGGAAGCAGGACCCCGATCGCCAGCAGCATGTAGCTGCCGATGGAGTACGCGAAGAAGGCAAAGGCCAGCACGCACAGCAGCAGGATGGCCGTGATCAGTTGTCTAGGCAGCATGGAACACCCTTCCCTGACGAACTCCGACAATGCATGGCATCAGGAATGCCCCCCGGATGATTGCAGAACCTTCATGAATTGCAAGGCCAGTTGCGCCCAGTCGTGTTCGTTTGCGATCTGTGCTCTCGCCTCGCGCGCGCCGGCCTTGTCCGCCTCCTGCCAGTGATCGAGAAGAGCCCCGGCGAACGATTCCGGATTGTCGGAAAGCGCCAGCACGCCCCGCTCCACAAACGACTCGATCGGATGCATGGGCGAGGATACGCAAGGAATATCGGCGGCCAGGTATTCGTAGAATTTCAGCGGATTCACATGCACGGTCAACGGGTTCACCCGGAACGGAATGATGCCCGCCTGGCAATGGCCGTAATACGCGGGCAATTCGTCCTGCCGTTTTTTGCCCAGGTAGCGGACATTGGCGGGCATCCCCTCCGCTTTGAACTCCGGAAAGCCGATCACCACGAAATGCACATGCGGCAGCAGGCGCGCGACCTTGCCGAGCAAGTCGTAGTCGAACCATTCCAGCAGGGCCCCCGCGTAAACCGCGCGCGGCGCGGGGATGCCGGCCAGGTCGGCCGGACACGGCCTAGCTTTCGCGTCGCGGAACAACGGGAGGTCCACTCCGTTCGAGATGACGGTGCACTTGGACGCCCAGCCTTCGGGGATCAGGGACGGGGCCGTCACCACCATCGCGCGGCTCACTGCGCAGGCGCGACGATGACACCCGTTCACGTACGACTGCATGTGCTCGTATTCCGGATAGGCATCGAACTTGTCCACGATATCGTAGATGGAGGGAAGCTGCGGGTCCACCACGCGCACATCGCACGGGTTGTAGAATACCTGCGTGTAGTCCTCCCCACCGAACTCGCGGGATGCCACCCGTCGCAGGTGACGCCGCAACAGCAAGCGGTTCAGCACCGATCCCGGCGCGCTCCGCACGAAATATGGCGTCGCCAGCGGAGGCCGGCCGATTCGGAGGTTGCTCAGCCCGTCCGCGGAGTAGATGCGGCTCCTGTTCTCGGCCGCGCGAAGCGCGGCAAGCCCTCCGCCCAGGAAAACGCGCGCCATGCTCTGCTGCGGGTTGACATACAGCACCCGCCAGCCGTTCCGGGCCAGGCAGCGCGCAAAATGCTGGCGCCGGAACCACCACGGCGACTCCCACACCGTCGTGGAAAGCATCAGGATGTTCTGCGTCATCGCTCCTCCCTGAAGACACATTCCAGTACGTCTCCGTGCTCGGTACCGGCGATCAACGCTTTCGTCATCTCGATCCGACCGAACGTCTCCGAGTACGGGACCTCTTCGATGCGCCATTCGCGCGCGCTTTCCACGATCAACGTTCTTCCCGCCCGCCGCAGCCGCACGCGCCCTGTCCGGGGTTGTTCGATCGTCACTTCCGGATGCAAAACCCAACGCTGGCGAAACGCGGCTGCGCCGGTTACGCGATCCCGGACGCTCACTCCTTCAGCGCCCACCGCGACGGTCCGCCGATGTTCACACCCGCCGCAGGCGCACACACCCTCAAAGCGATCGTTTTCGCAAAACGCCCATTTCGCGCGCCAGGGGTTTCGGATGCGCCACAGCTCGTGGAGGCTGTTTCCGAGTTCGCCCGGCTCCCTGCCCGCATCCACCGTGCTGTGCGCGGCGACGCTGCGCAGCCGGTTTCTCAATCGGGCGTCGCGCGTGTAGCAACCGGTGCCGGGATCCACGACGAACTCCGCGCCGCCGCACGAAACGAGCACCTCGTTGCAGTGGTTGTGATCGTGCGCGCCCAACCCCCGCGTGCCGAGCTCGCCGCAGACCATCGCGAGATCCAGTCCGCCCGCGCGCAGGAAAACCCAGCCCGGCCCGTCGAACACGCGCCGCGCCGCGCCGGCGATTTCCGCGCTCTTTTCTTCCGCTTGCGCGGGGACGGCGAATCCGCTCAACGCGGCCATGTTCTCGAGCGTGCCGTAGCGGCGAAAGTGCCCACCGAGAAAATGGTCGCACGCGGAGAAGAAAGGACTCATGTCCCGCGGCGCGCCATGCTCCAGCGCCACGCAGTACAGCACCTCGCTGTCGTTGTCGCCGATCTGCGGAAGGATTCCCGCGCGGTTGACGGCGGCCCGCAGCACCTCGAGCATCCGCACCAGCCGGTACTCGTACTCCTCGCCCAGCCCTTCGTGACCCAGCAGCAGGCTCACGAAATGAGGCACGGCAAGCAGTTCGCACACCAGCCGGTGGTAATGCAGGCTGTGCTCGAAGTGAACGCCCTGCCCGTCCACCTGTTCGCGCGAAATCCGGTCCAGTTCGGCTTGCGCGAGCTTCCATACATCGCCGGACGGATCCATGGACGGCCACAGCAGGGCAAACAACCCGAGCGCCGATATGTTGCCCGCATAGTGATTGGTCGTTATGCCCGTGCACTCGCAATGCTCCAGAACATGCAGCGCCGCGGCGATCATTTCGCGGGCCAGTTCCTCCAGCCACTCCCGGGACCAGAGATCCTGCAGGAGGAACGCGAGATAGGCCCACACCGCCAACCGGAAGGAGACTTCCATTGCGCTCGCCCGGTTTACGCCACGCGGATCGCGATTCTTCGCGATCCAATCCGACAGGACCTCCTGCACCTTCGATGCAGCGCGGGCGTCCTGCCCTGCCAGCGCAGTTAATGCAGGCGGAACGAGAAAGTGCGCACACGATTTCTTCCATGGAACCTTGATGTCCGCGCGGTTGAACCAGAGATCCGCGGGCACCTCCGTATCCATCACGCACTCGGAGCCGCGGGCTTCAAACCAGAACACTTGAGAGGCGAAATCGCACTCCGTCCCGTAAACGCGGACAACCCCTTTCATCACGGCCTCCGCGGCCGGGGCGCATTGCGCGCGAAGCGCGTCGCGAATCTTCGCGCTGAGCCCCACCGTTTCCGGCAGCGATTGTTCCGGGCCGGCAAGCGAACCCCGCTTAAGCCGTTCAAGCAGCGCCTGCCGGCAGGCGTGCGAGCGTTTCCTCCACGCGCGGCGCTGCGCCGCAATCATCCACGGCGAACAAATCCATCGTGTCTTCAGCGGAAGCATCTAGTGTCGTGTCCCTAAAATACCGTATCCCAGAAAAGCGGTCTGGAGACCGCTTCTACGCCGTAGACGCGCTCTCCAGAGCGCGTGGGTTGTGCTGAGAAGACTCCGGGACACAACACTACCGCTCCTTGCTCACGGCGAGGCAGGTCAACTGGTGCGGTTCTTCCGCGTCCGACGCCTCGGGCGGAAGCACGGGCGCACCGCACGTCCACGCGCCCCCGGTCCAGAATTTCCAGTACTCCTGCTCCACGATCCGCGCGCCCTTGCCCTCCACCCACGCGCTCAGCTCCGCGCGGGAAAAGGACTGGCAACCGTACGGGTTGTCCCGGCCATACGAGGATTCCGGCAGCTCGTAGACGTTTCGGATGTACGTCTTCTCCGTGTACGGAAACGTCATCACGAGCAGCCCGCCCGGCGAAAGCAGCCGGAGCATGTTGGACACGGCAACAGACGCGTCCGGGATGTGCTCCAGCACGCTGATGCAGGTGATCATGTCGAAGGGTCCGCGCACGCGGGGCGCCCGGATATCGTCATCCATCACGTGATAGTGCCGGTTGAGCATGCCTTTCGGCCAGAAATCGCGCACATTGTCCATCGCCGTCACAAGGCACCCGCAGCTCCGGATGAGAGAGGGCAGCGCGGTCGTACCGGTCCCGACATCGAGCACCGTTCGCGGATAGCGCGCGGCGATTTGCCGGAACACGAAGCGGTATTCCACCGGGCGCTCCTTGAACATGGTGAACACCTGGTTCTCGTACTCGCGCCGGCACAGCAGCCGCGGGTACCAATCCAGCAATCGCCTGACCAGTTTCTTCATGGCGCATTCCTTTCGGCGACGTCCCGTCCGCCGCGCGTCCTCGCGCGAAGCGCGGCCCATTGCCTCGCCAGCTCGGCGCGCTCTTCCGGCTGAACGACGCCGCTCGCCAGCAGGATCACGGGATAGGCGACGGCCGCCGCCAGCTTGATCCCCCAGCGCCAGCCCGCGGCCGCAACCAGGCCGGACCCCGCCTGCGCGAGAACATAGCAGAGCACTCCGGCGGCAACGATGACGGCGACGCGTGTCCAGTCAAATCGGACACGGTACTGTTGATTTCCGAACCAGAAGACCAGTCCGCTGAAGAGGGTCGAAGCCGCGATCGTGACGCCGACAAGCCCCCAGACCGCCCACCGGGGGATAAGAAGCGAGCAGCCGACCAAGAACACGGCGCACGCGATTGTCAGCGCCACCAGGTAGCGCTCGGGCGTCCGCGCGAGATCTGTACCAACATTCAATATCCGGCTCGCGCCGAACGCCACGAACCCGAGGCACAACGGAAAGACGAACGGGGCGGCGGGAAAGAAGGAAGGCGGCGCGAGCAAGGGGAGCACTTCGGGAACCACCAGCGCAAGACAAAGACTCGCGAATACGCCGGCCATCATGAAATACGAAAACATACGGCTGTAGAATCTGCGCGCGTGTTCCTGCCGGCTGACCGACAACATCACCGGCAACCAGAGCAGACCGAGCGGCTGAACCAGCACCACGTTGAGCACGTTCGCCAAGCGCTCCGCGAGGGCGTAAAGCCCCACCTGTTCCATCGTGACGTGCCGGGCCAGGATGTAGCGCCCCGAGACCGCCAGCACCCAGAAAGCCACGTTGATGGGAATCAGCGGAAGGCCGAAGCGAAGCAGCCGCGCGGCATCGCCGCGGTTGAACATCCACGTCAGCGTCCTTCCAAGCTGCAGGTATCCGCCCGCCACTCCCGCGACGGCCCCGATGAACATGCCGTGCAGAACGCCCATCAATCCGCTGCGCAGAACGACCACCATCCAGATGATCGCGCCGAGCCGTACCAGCAGCGTCAGGATCGTGGTGGTCATGAACCGCACCGCCTGGCGGCGGGCGCGAAACACGGAGAACGGAAGAATCCCCAATCCCTCGGCGAACGTGATCAGCGCGATCCATTGCAGGTGCCGGACCTCGATCGCGTCGCGCGCGAGCTGCCCCGCCGCAGCCCCTGCCAGCAGGTACGCGATCGCGCCCACCCCGAGGCTGGCGGGCAGCAACAGCCAGAAGGCGGTGTTGATGACGCCGCGATGTCCCGCCTCGTCATTGTAGTCGTAGTAGGAACGGAACAGCGCGGAGCCCATTCCCGCCTGCGCGAGCGGAACCAGCATGAACTGGATTCCCATCAGCAGCGACAGGACCCCGTAGTCCGCAACGCCCAGCCAGCGCGTGTACACGGGGATGAGCAGGATCGAGACGGCCTGCATGGCCACGGCGCCCAGCCCGTAAATCATGAAGTCGCCGAACGCGCTGTAGATATCCTTACGCATCGCGCAACCGATCCACGATCTGTTTTGTCGTCGCTTCCCAGGTGAACCGCGAAGCCCACTCGCGCCCGGCGACACCCATTCGCGCGCGTAACGCGGGGTCGTCCAGCACCGATCTCAACCGGCGCGCCAACTCCGCCGAATCGCCCGGCTCGAACAGGAATCCCGTTTCGCCTTCGCGCACGGTTTCGGGGATGGCTCCCGTACGCGACGCAACCACCGGAAGCCCGTGGGCCATGGCTTCCAGCGCCACCAGCCCGAACCCTTCGTCACGACTCAGGGTGGGAAACACGAAGACCGCCGCGGAATCATAGATGGCCAGCAGCTCATCGAAAGGAACAGGCGTGCAGACACGAACACGGCCGGTGAGCGGCTCCTCCTCCGCCGATCGTCGCAGCCGCTCATAAGCTCCGCCGTCCGGGCCGACAAAGAGGGCCTGCCAGTCGTCGCCGGGCAGCATCCTCAACGCATCCATGAGCACCTGCGGCCCCTTGCGCGCGATCAACCAGCCCACGTACAAAATCAACGGACGATCTTCCGCCACTCCCAGACGCTGTCGAACGGCGCGCACCTTTTCGACATCCGCGCGCGCGAAATGAGACGCATCGCAACCCAGCGCGACGACATGCTGCTTCGGGTTGCGCACCCCGGCAGCGCGCGCGCAAGCCTGCGTGTAGCTTGAAATGAAGACGACCTGTCGCGCTTCGTTGCAGACCGCCAGCGCCAGCGGCAGGAGCGGACCGTTGATCTCCATCGTGAACTCCGAAACGTACACGATCACCAGCATCGGGCAGTGAAGGTAATGCCGCGCGACCATCAAGCCTTCCCACGAGGATACACCCGCGTGATGGCCTATCACGGCCGTCACGCCCGCGCGCTCCATCCACGACGCCATGCGATCCACCCGGATCAACGTCGCGAGGAGTTTACGGGGACGCCGTCGGTACCAGGCCAGCCGCCACGCGTCGCGCAAGGTGCGACGCAGCAGGTTTCGCCGCCGGGCGCCGCCGAACCCCGCCAGCGCCGCCAGCACGCGCAACGCCTCGCCAACCCTGCCCGCTTCGACGGGCCGGTAGCCGGCGAGCACCGAAGGCTCCTCCTTGCGCGCGGAAGTGTCCGACGCGACATCGAGCAGGTGCACGGCGTGCCCCATGTCTTTTAGGACGCGGCACAACTGCACGCACACCGTGGCCACGCCGCCGACCGGCGGCGGCCAGGGCCCGATCATGGCAAGGGTCCAGCGCTCGAGATGGGTGGTCATGACAAGGTTCGGCAGGGACTGGTCTTCAGGAGGGCTTGACGTTGGTCAACTCGACTTCGAACGCCCAGATCACGCCGCAGAAGTAACGGGCCAACCCGCTCAGCAGCGCGCGCAGCCAAGGCCGGGTCACGCACACGAAACGGGAATACGAACCGAAGACGAAGTTCAGGTAATAGCGTTTGACGTCGATGTGAAAGCGCGCCTTGGAATAATAGCTCCGCCGGCGCCCCAGGTCAGTCGTAACGTCGAAGTAGTCGAATGAGTACTCGCTGAACGACGACTTGTGCGTCGGATCGGTCGCCGTATCGCGCGCGTTCCAGTAGGGCACGCGGAGGCAGAGCCGGGCGCCGGGCTTCGTGATGCGCCCGAGCTCTTCCATGGTTTCCAGGACATCGGGGAGGTGTTCGAGCACGTTGATCATCCGTACTTCGTCGAACTCGTTGTCGGCGAAGGGCCACGGCCGCGCAGCGAGATCGCACACGACATCCACGCCCGGCAAGGCCGCCATGTCATGGTTTACCCATCCAGGCATAACGTACTCGCCGCACCCGAGATGCAGCCTTCGCGGAGCGTTGTGGGTCTTGTCTGCTTCGCTCATGGTCGCGCCCTCATCCCTCGACATAAGGACCGAACTTCATGTACCGCCACGGGCTCTGG
This sequence comes from Verrucomicrobiota bacterium, assembly GCA_022704185.1. Lineage (GTDB taxonomy): Bacteria > Verrucomicrobiota > Kiritimatiellia > CAIQIC01 > JAGNIJ01 > JAKJGV01. The sequence goes on along the minus strand of JAKJGV010000044.1, from coordinate 2,805 downwards.
CACAGGAAGTAGCGGCGCGGCTCGTAGTGGTTCTCGGCGGTGAACGGCGCGCAGAACCGGTCGCCCAACAGATCGTTTCTCACGAAGAAGGCGTTCACGCCCACGAGGTTGCAGCCTACGAGCGAGTATCCCTTCTGCCGTCCCAGGTTCTCGAGCGCCTTCAGGCTCGCGCCGTAGTAGTTGGTCCCGTCCCAGGAATGCTGCGGCGCGTACGGCATCACCCAGTTGACGTGCGCGGGAAAGACGCCGTTGTACTCGACTGACACGACGCGCGGGCTGAAGCGCTGAATCGCCTTCCACACCCAGTAATCGTTGCCGTCTATGTCCACCGAAAGGTAGTCGAATTCGGCGGGCACCTTCATCTGCGCGAACAATTCCTCGATGTTTTCCGCCGTGATGAACGCCTGCTTGACGGCAAGCTTCCCGCTCCCGATGAACGTCGAGAAATACCGCCGGATCTCGTCCACCTGCGATTCCATCGCCTCGATCCAGAAACCGCTCCACCCTTCGCAAAGCAGCAGGGCCGAGTTGCTCGCGATCCCGTTCTGCGCGCCGAATTCGACGAACAGGCGGCCCGCCTCGCTGTACTTCGCGGACCCGTTCAACAGGTTCTGGACATACAACTCGCTCAGAAGATGATTGTGCAGATCCATCTTCATTGCGAAGTCCGTTCCGAGGATCCGGCTCCACACTCTTGTCGCCAGCCTGGCCAGTTTGTTCATTTCACGCCTTCACCACGTTCGCCGCGGGCTGCAGATAGACTCCGCGCGTGTCCACGATCAGCGCCGCGTGTTTCTGCAGCATCGCGTAGTCAAACGCCGAATGATTCGTCGTAATCACGACGCAGTCGAACAAGGCGATGGTTTCCGGCGTCAGCGGCGTCGTCTTCAGGTCGAACCACCTGTGGTCCCTCAGCTTGGGGAAGATCGGCACGTGCGGATCGCTGTACGCGATCTCCGCCCCCTTGTGCTCCAGGATCTCCATGACGTGCACCGACGGCGATTCGCGCATGTCGTCCACGTCCTTCTTGTACGCGATCCCCATCACCAGCACCCGCGAGCCGCGAAGCGACTTCTTCCGCTCGTTCAGCGCTTCCACGATCTTGTCCACCACCCACTCCGGCATCGCGCTGTTCACCTCGCCGGCGAGCTCGATGAACCGCGTGTTGAATCCGTACTCGCGCGCCTTCCACGTGAGGTAGAAGGGATCGATCGGAATGCAGTGCCCGCCGAGGCCGGGCCCGGGATAGTACGGCACGAAACCGAAAGGCTTCGTGGACGCCGCGCGGATGATCTCGTGGATGTCGAGGCCCATCTTGTCGGCCAGGATCTTCAGCTCGTTCACCAGCCCGATATTCACCGCGCGATGGATGTTCTCCAGCAGCTTGGTCATTTCGGCGGCGCGCGTGGAACTCACCGGCACCACGCGGTCAATCACCTGCCCGTACAACGCCAGCCCGACCTCCAAACACGCGGGGGTCGTGCCTCCGCACACCTTCGGAATGGTCTGCGTCTTGAACTGGGGATTCGCGGGGTCCTCCCGCTCCGGCGAGAAGACCAGGAACACCTCCTGGCCGACCGTGAATCCTCTCGCTTCCATGCGGGGCTTCAACTCCTCGTCGGTGGTCCCGGGATACGTCGTGCTTTCAAGCGAAATCACCTGCCCTTCCCGCACAAACGGCGCCAGGGAATCCATCGTGCCGACGACGTAGCTGATATCCGGCTCCCGGTGCCGGGTCAGCGGTGTCGGCACGCAGATGATCAGCGCATCCGCCTCCGCGCTCCGGGCAAAGTCCGCCGTGGCCTCGAACCCGCGCGCGCGCGCCGCCGCTACGGCCTTCGCGGGGATATGGCCGATGTAGCTCTCCCCCGCGTTCAGCTTCGCGACCTTCTCGGGGTCAATGTCAATGCCGAGCACCCGGTACCCGACCTCGCTGTAACGCATCATGAGCGGAAGGCCGACATATCCCAACCCCACGATGCCGATGACCGCATCCCTCTCGTTCAGCTTTCTGACCAAACGTTCTTTTGCATTCATCTGTTCATACTCCGTGGAAGGCCGCGATGGCCTTTACCACATAACGCGCCTGTTCGTCGTTCAACTCCGGATAGATCGGCAACGCGAGCGTTTCGTTCGCGGCGCGCTCGCTCTCGGGCAGATCGCCCGGCTTGCCGCCAAGATACGCAAAACACTCCTGGAGATGCAGGGGAACGGGGTAATAGATCTCCGTTCCGATATCCTGCTTCTTGAGATGCGCGACCAGTTCGTCCCTGCGCGGCACGCGAATGACATACTGGTTGAAGATATGACGGGTCATTACGACCTGCGGCAATCGCACCAGGCCCTTGTCCACCAGCCCCGCCTCGGCGAACAACTTTCCGTAGCGCCCGGCGTTGGCCTGGCGGCCGCGCGACCATGCATCCAGGTGGCGGAGCTTGATCGCCACCACGGCGGCCTGGAGGGTATCGAGCCGGAAATTGCCGCCGACCAGCCGGTGGTAGTACTTCGGGCTCATCCCGTGGTTGCGCAGCATCGCCAGCTTCTCCGCGCGCCCGGCATCGCCGGTCACCACCATCCCGCCGTCCCCGAAACCGCCGAGATTCTTGGACGGGAAGAAGGAGAAGCACCCGTAATGCCCGATCGAGCCGGCGCGCCGACCCTTGTACTCGGCCCCAATCGCCTGCGCGGCATCCTCGATCACCACCAGGTGGTGCCGGTTGGCCAGCTCCATGATCGGATCCATATCCGCCATCTGGCCGTACAGATGAACCGGCATGATCACCTTCGTCCGCTTCGTGATGTGCC
>JAKJGV010000043.1:17069-17344 GCA_022704185.1 Verrucomicrobiota bacterium | reverse complement strand
CCTCCACGTGGTAGGGTGAGGAGGGCGACACCTTGCAGATGTTCGGGCAGCGCTTCGACAGGTCGTTGATGCGCTCGAGATCGTAGGCGATCCCCGCCTCGTGCGCGATGGCGAGCGTGTGCAGGACGGTGTTGGTGCTGCCGCCCATGGCCATGTCGAGAATGAAGGCGTTGTCCACGGCTTCGGCCGTCACGAGGTCGCGCGGTTTGAGATCCTCCTGCACCATCTCGACGATGCGGTGTCCGGCCTTGCGCCACAGCTTCCTGCGCGCGGGG
>JAKJGV010000043.1:0-16946 GCA_022704185.1 Verrucomicrobiota bacterium | reverse complement strand
GCCGGGGCAGGCGCTGCATTCGAGTTCGAGCAACTGCTCTTCGTTCAGCTTGCCCGCCTTGTACGCGCCGATGCCCTCGAACACGCTGATCAAATCCACGGTCTTGCCGCCGGGCGTCTTGCCGGCACGCATCGGGCCGCCGCTGACGAAGATCGTCGGGATGTTGCAGCGCAGCGCGCCCATGATCATGCCGGGCACGATCTTGTCGCAGTTCGGAATGCAGACCATGCCGTCGAACCGGTGCGCGTTGACCATCGTTTCGACGCAGTCGGCGACCAGCTCGCGGCTGGGCAGCGAGTACTTCATGCCGGTGTGGCCCATGGCGATGCCGTCGCAGATCCCGATGGTGTTGAACTCGAACGGCGTGCCGCCCGCCTGGATGATCGCCTTGCGCACGAGGTCGCCCACCTTGCGGAGGTGGACGTGGCCGGGAATCACGTCGGTGTAGGAATTGCAGATGGCGATGAACGGCTTGGCGATGTCTTCCGACTTCAGGCCCGTGGCGCGAAGCAGGCTCCGGTGCGGCGCGCGTTCAAAACCCTTCTTGACGGTATCGCTTCTCATCGTGTGCTCCTGTTCAAAACATTCTTTTTCCAATGATTGGAAACTTTTTCACACAATTTTCCAATGATTGGAAACTTTTTCTTGGAGCGCGTCCCCTCACGCACGCACCATTCTTCGCTCGTAGTGAGCGCCGTGGGGCGCGTGGGTGGGTGCGGGCAACGCCCCTGACGGGGCTCACTACAAACGGGGGAGCGCTCGTAGTGAGCGCCGTGAGGCGCGTAGAACCGCGGCCGGGGTCAGCGGCCGATGAATTCGGTCAGAACCTGGGGCATTCGGAGGAAGTGTGCGTCGGAGGTCAGGATCTTCGCGCCCGCCTGCATGGCGCAGGCAGCGATCCAGAGGTCGTTCGTCGGAACCGGCGAACCCTTCTTGCGGAGGAACTGCAGCAGATGACCATAGAAGACAGCTGTGTCGCCGTCCACCGGAAGCACCGACGCGCGGGGGCTCTCGAGAAACTTCGCCAGCAATTGTCCCTTGCGCGAGGAGGGGGCCACTCCGGAAAGCCATTCGCCGAGAACGATGGCGGGGATGTAGAGACGCTCCGCCTGCCCGACGATGTGAGTCGCGTGCGGCTGGTTGGCCAGGAAATGAATGAGCCCGCTGGTGTCGAGCACCAGGTTCATGATTTCCCCCAGAGTTGGGGGTCAATGTCCCGCGCTTGCCGGAGATCCTTCAGAAGCCTTCCGCCTTCATCCGGGCTGAGGGATCCGGCAAGGTCGTCCAGATCGTGATAGGGTGGACCTTGGCGTTGAGTACTTGATGGATCGAGCCCGGTGGCCTTTCGCAGAAGAGTCAGCGCCGCCTTGTTTACGCTGACGCCGTAAGTTGCCGCTGCTTCCCGGACGGCGTGATCGAGATCTTTCTCAACACCACGTATCGTGTATTGTTTGCTCATGCCTTCGCCATTGCATGCATAATGAATACAGTAATGCAGGCATTAAGTCAACGGCGCGGGCTTCAGCCCGCGTGCTTTCGGTGGTTGCCGAGCCCCGCAGACGCGGCGAGGCCGACGAGGAACGTCAGGCCGAACGCGAAGGGGAAGTAGTAGATCCAGTGTACCTTCACGACGTACTGGATCCACAGCGTGGCGGGGATGGCGACGGCGCAGCCGGCGGCCCAGCCGGCAAACGTCGCGCGGCGGGTCAGGAGTCCCATCAGGAACAGCGCGAGCACGGGTCCGCTGAAGAGGCTGATGATGGTGGTGTAGGCTTCGATCACGTGGCGGAAAGAGGAAACGTAGAAGGCCACGCCGGTGGAGAGGGCGCCGAGGCCCAGGACCAGCCGGCGCGCGAGCCGCAGGTCGTGTTCGTCCGGGGCCGGTTGGGATCGAAGCGGACGGACGATGTCGTGAACGATGACCGTGGAGAGGGAGCTGATGCCGGAGTCCATGCTCGACATCGCGGCGGCGAAGATGGCGGTGATGAGCAGGCCGGACACGCCGTCCGGCAGCGCGTGGATGATGTAATACGCCAGCACGCGGTCGCCGGGCAGGTTCTCCGGCAGCAGCGCCGGGAACGCCCGGTAATAGGCGAACATGCCGATCCCGATGAACAGCAGCAGGCCGATGAGGAAGAAATCGGTGACGGCATTGAAGACGATCGCGAGCTTCGTGCCGCGAAGGTCGCGCGTGGTCATGAGCCGCTGGACGGTGGTCTGATCGGTCCCGTAGTCCTGCATGAGCTGGAAGAAGAACGTCACGGCCACCATGAACCCGCTCATGCGGAACAGGCTGATGCGCGGCTCGAACACGGCGAGGCGGCCGGCGGCGCCCGCGGTTTCGAGAATGCCGGAAACGCCGCCCGGCGTTCCGCGAATGAGCGCGATCGCGAGCCACGCGGCGCCCGCGACCATGATGACGAACTGGAGAACGTCGGTCCAGATGTCCGCCGCGATTCCGCCGAGCGCGGTGTAGAGCGTGGCGACGGCCCCCATGAGCAGGATCGCGGCCCACAGGGGGATGCCGGTGACGACCGAAAGCGCGAGGGAGGGGGCGTACACCACCGTGCCGAGCCAGCCCAGCCGCGCGAGGATGAAGAGAGCGGACGCGGCAAACCGCGCGCCGCGGCCGAAGCGATTGCCGATGTACTCGTAGGAGGTGGTGATGCCGAGGCGCCGGTAGAGCGGGTAGAAGACGGTCACCAGCACGGGCGCGACGAGCAGGGTCACGATGGACACCACGAGGAGCGATACGTTCTCCTGGTAGGCGGTGGCGGGCAGGCCCATGTAGGTCACCGCGCTGGTCAGCGAGGCGTACATGCTCATCGCCACCACGAGCCAGGGCATGCGTCGGCCCGCGAGGAAGTAGTCCTCCGTGGATTTCTGCCGCCGCGAGAACCAGGCGCCCACCGCGAGGAGCGCGCCGAGATAGAGGGCCAGCACGAGGCTGTTGAGGGCTGAGAAGGATACCGGATTGTCCAAGGGGCCCATCCCGGGGACCGCCGTCAGGCGGGCACGCGCGCGAGCACGATCCGGAAGTCGTGGACCGCCGAGCACGTTTCGAGGATGTTGTCCACCTGGATCGGCTTGATGATGTAGTGCTGCACGTCGCGCGCGCGGCCGTACTCGATGTCCCGCTCGTAGTCCGAGGTGCTCACGATCACGACCGGGATGCTCTTCAGGTTCGGGTCTTTGTACATGGTGTCGAGCACCTCGCGCCCGTCCACGCCCGGGAGGTTGAGGTCGAGGAGGATGATGCCGGGCCGGGGGTACTTCGTCTTGTCCGCGTAAGCGCCCTGGTTGCGCAGGTACTCGAGCGTTTCACGGCCGTCCCGCACCACGTCCACCTTGTTCCAGATGTTCGCCCGCTCGAACGCGCGTTGCGCCAGCAGGATGTCGGCCTCGTCGTCTTCCACCAGCAACAGTCGAATAGGCTCCACGGTGATCCCGCTCATGACGCTTCTCCCTGTTTCGTTGTGACCGGGTCGGCGTGCGGTGAGGACGGCCCGCAGACCCCGGCTGCTATTTTGGGTAGAGTCAACCAGAATGTACTACCCTTGTTCAACTCTGATTCTGCACCGATTCGGCCTCCGTGCCTGGTGACGATGCGGCGGCATATCGCGAGCCCGATGCCGGTCCCTTCGTATTCCTGCTGGGAATGCAGCCGCTTGAACGGGGCGAAGATGGTGTCGGCCTGGGACGTGTACATGCCGATCCCGTTGTCCCGGACGGTGATCTTCCATTCGCTGTCCGAGTCGCCGGCGAAGACCTCGACCTTGGGGACCGGCTTGTCGTTGAACTTGAGCGCGTTGCCGACGAGGTTCTGGAAGAGCTGGATCATCTGCGTTTCGTCGCCCTGGACGGTCGGCAGCTCTCCGACGATCACCTGGGCGTTGCGTTCGCGGATGCGTTCGGAGAGGTTGTCCTGCACGACGGCGAGCACTTTCACCAGGTTCACGGAGCCGAAGGGATGCTCGACCACCCCCGCGCGGGAGAAGGCCAGGACGTCGCGGATGAGCCGGCGCATGCGCCCGGCGGATTTGACCATGATGTCGAGATACCCGCGGCCCTTGGCGTCGAAGCGATCGCCGTAGTCCTCGACGAGCACGTTGGAGAAACTCTCGATTTTTCGCAGAGGCTCCTGCAGGTCGTGCGAGGCGACGCGGGCGTATTCCTCGAGCGCGGCGTTGGTTTCGCGCAGGTTCTCCTCGCTCTTGCGGAGCGCTTCCTGCGCGAGCTGCGCGTCCTGCATCAGGTTGAGCGCCGCGCGCCGCCCTTCTTCGCGCCGCGCGACTTCCTGGCGCAGCCGCTCGTTGGCTTGGGACAGCTCTTCGATCAGTTGCACGCGGTGCCGCTGCACGGCGCGCAGGCCGGTGACATCCTGGAAGACGAGCACGGCGCCGATGATCCAGCCGTCCGTGTCGAGGATCGGCGCGGTGTGGAAAGCGATGGGATGCTCCCTGCCGTTCCGCGACAGCAGGATGGCCGTCGTGTCCTCGCGGACGCGCGAGCCGCGGGCCAGCGCCTGCCGGAGGGGATCCTCGATCGGGGCGCGGCTCTCCTCGTTCACGATGCGCACCACTTCGCGCACGGGCGCGCCCATCGCCCGCGACGCCGGCCAGCCGGTGAACTGGGCCGCCACGCCGTTAAGGAAGGTGATGATGCCGTCGAGATCGGTGGCCACCACGCCCTCGCCGATGCTCTCGAGCGTCGTGGCGAGCCGTTCGCTGAAGCCGTACAGTTCTTCCGCGTTCGCGCGCTCGCGTTCCGTGATCTGCTCGCGCTGCCGGGCCTCGACGAACAAGTAGGCCGCGAGCGCGGCCAGCGCGGCGTAGACGAGCAGCAGCATCAGTTCGGCAACGAGGGAAGCGTGCCAGTCCTTCAGCCCGCCCGGCCCGGTCGCCAGCGCCAGCGCGAGGAGGACCGCGACGCACAGCACCAGCACGGCGGGAGCATACCGCCGAAAGGGCGTGATCCACACCATCTCCACCTGCCGGGTTCTGTCTTCTCTGCGCATGTTCGTCAAAATCCCAGTGGGTTTCAGGTGTCAGGTTTCGGGTTTCGGGGTTCGGAGTGATTGGAAGGCTTCCCGCCCTCCTGACACCTGACACCTGAAACCTGAAACCCGCTACTCATTCTTCCACACTTCCTCGTAACGCGGCGGCTTGCCCTGCTCGGCCAGCAGCGCGTTGATCTCTTCCTTGAGTTCTATGATCCGGTTCTCCCGGCCCACCATCGCGCGGTTGAACGCCTCGAGCTCGTTGTTGGCGCGGGTGGTTTCGTCCACCGACTTGCGCAGGTCCGCGCGCGCGCGGGCCACCTGCAGCGCATTGCCCAGCACCTCCGCGAGAAGTGCGATGTGCGCCATCTGGTTCTCCGTCACCGCGCGCCGCGACATGCGGTTGTCGATGCTGATGACGCCGAACACGCGGCCCGACTGGCGCAGCGCGATCAAGGTCGAATACAGCCCTTCCTCGCCGGGCTGGGGATCCGGCGCGCCGAGGGGAAATCCGGTCTTGTAGGAGGCCGACGCGAAAAGGTCCACCACGTCGCGTTCCTTGCGGATGTTCCACACGTGATGATGCTCGTCCGTGGTCCTGCCCTCGAGGTCCGTGCCGTACGTGCCGCGGAAGGAAGGCTCGTTGGGGCTTCCGAGAAAGAGGCCGCAACGATCCACGTTCATCGTCTCGCGGATGCCCTCGACCACGACGCGGCAGATTTCATCCTCCGTCTCGCAGCCCGTGATGCGCGCGGAAAGCTGCAACACGGCCTCGCGAAGCTGCTCCGCTTCCTTGTCGGCCGTGATGTCTTCCTTTACCGCGACGAAGTCCGTCACCTCGCCTTGCGCGTTGGTGATCGGCGAGATCGTGGAGTAGTCCCAGTACAGCGTCCCGTCTTTCCTCCGGTTGTGAAACTCCCCGCGCCATTCGCGGCCGGACTTCAGGATGCGCCACAGGTCCGCGTATTCCTCCGGGCCCTTCTCGCCCGATTTCAGCAGGCGGGGATTCTGGCCCAGCACATCCTCCCGCGCGTACCCGGTCATCTCCGTGAACGCGGGATTGACGTAGTTGATGAGGCCCTGGGTGTCGGTGATCATCACGGCGCTCGCGCTCTGTTCGAGCGCGCGATGAAGCTTGCGGAGTTCCTCGTGCGTTGCCCGCAGCTCATGTTCGGTCCGCCAACGGTCCAGGAAGAGCGACAGCCGGTCGGCCACGGAGTGCAGCAGCTCCAGCTCTTCGGGCGTGAAGAGGGTGTCGCCGATGTCGCGAGGCTCTTCGCGATAGCCGACTTCCATGAAGGCGGACGCGTGGTCGTGAAGTTTGATTTCGACGCGAATGTTCCAAGGGGTGTCCTGGTATTCGCCGGAGCGGAATTCCCGTCCCTCCACGCAGATCCGCGCCCAGCCGATGTCCGGGAACCGGCATGCGCGGGGTACCACGTTGGCGACCGACTCGAGGGCGATACCGATGGATTCGCCCTCGGTGGAGAGCAGTTTTTCCATGCCGTACAGGCAGCCGAGTTCCCGAACGCGCTGCTTCAGCTCGTGGAGCCAGCGGTTGCGCTCTTCGCCCGCGATTCGAAGCTCCTCTTTCTCGCGGTGTTTCCGGAGCGCCTCCGTCAGCACCATTGGCAGGTTCTCCAGGAACTTGGCGCCCGGATCCTTGGCCAGGTAATCCATGGCTCCGAGCTTCAGGGCCTCGACCGCGATGCTCTCCATGCCGAGGCCCGAGATCATCACGATCGCGGGCAGCGGTCCACGGCGTTGAAGTTCCCGCACGACATCCAGCCCCTCCATGCCGGGCATCTTCTGGTCCACCAGCAGGAGGTCGTGGTCCGCGGGTTTGTACTGGGCGAGGCCGCGCTTGCCGTCGGTGGCGATTTCCACGGTGAATCCGCGCGCGGCAAGATGAAGGCGCATCAGATGGGCCAGTTGCGGCTCATCCTCCATGAGCAGAACGCGAATCGGGCTGGCGGACCTCTTTTCGGGCTTCATGAACCGTACCGCGTTGCCGATCTGTGGCCGAACCGGTCTACATGCGGAGGCGCACAAACCGGACCTGGTCAGTTATATCACGGCTTACACCGCGATAGCCAACCAGTTCTCCGTGCTCGTTGCGAACCGGTTCCGCGGTGGTTTCGTGAATCACGACGCGGCCGTCCTTGGTCCTCATCCGGTAACGCTCGCGGAACACGCGATTGCCGGAACTGAGCGTCGGCTGCCCCTCGGTCCGCAGGCGCTCCTTCTCGGCCGTGGCGAAGAGCTCGAAGTGGTGCATCCCGACGATCTCGTCCGCCCGGTATCCGAGCATCTGCTGCACGATGGTGCTGGAGTAGGTGTAGAGGCCCTGGGCGTTCGTTTCCCAGATCCAGTCGGAGGAGCAGGTCGCGATGTGCTCGAACCGCAGCACGCTCTCGCGCAACGCCGCCTCGGCGCGTTTCCGCTCCTCGATTTCGGCGGCGAGCGCGCGGTTGAGCATCGTCACGTAGATGTCTATGGCGATCAGCACGATGAAGGCGATGCCCGCGGCGATGAACCAGTACATGTATTGCCGCACCACCTGGGCCAGCGTGACTTCGCCGAACCGCTCGTACGGGTGCAGGCGGAGTTCCTGGAAGCACTCGTGAATCGGCAGGTCTGAGAGCGGGATCGTCCAGCCGTCCAGCATCGGCCGGTCGGTGGTGCGTTCCGGCGCGCCGGGCATGGAAAGCAGCGCGGCGGCCACGACGTGGCCGAGATCGAGCGAGGTGCGGCGCCCGGCGACGAAAAGGCAGTCGGGATAGGTGCGGGTGCTGGAAGTCACCGGCAACGCGCGCGCCGGGGCCTCGGGTCCGACATGCTCGAACGAAAGCGCCCGGAGCTGTTTCGGCGCCACAATCCCTGCGGCCTCCATCCGCTCGAGCGTGCCGGCGCGAACCGCGGCGGCATCCGCGCGACCGCCCACAAGCTCGGCCACGGCCGCCTCCGCGTCGCCGACGAAAGCGACCTCGCGACAATCCCGGCTGGGGTGCAGGCCGACTTGGTTAAGTTCCCGCTCGACGGAGATCCAGTCGCGCAGCGCGCGACGATCGCTGGAGACCAGGCGTTGTCCGCGCAGGTCGCGCGGGCTGCGCAGGTCCACGCGGTCGGCCGCCACGAGAATCGCCCCGGCGGACCCGGCGTAGCGTGTCTTCTGGAAGCGGGAGAGCGCCGTCGCCAGTACGGTCGCGTTGTCCAACTCTCCCAATTGCAGCCACAACCCCGGTTCGAGAATGGCGAAATCCAGGTCCCCGCGCTTGAGCCCGCCGAGAAGGTCTTCGCAGGAAACCGCGAGCAGCGTGAACTGATGCTGAGGCAACGCGCGGTTGAGATGCTCGACCGTCGGCGCCCAGTTGGCGGCCGCGCGTTCGGCATCGCCCTTGGCCCAGACCCCGATGCGAAGCGACTCGGCGCACGCGCCGAAGGGGAGGGCAAGCCCGAGGAGTATCAGCAGAATCCCTGCCAAGTATGGCAAGGCACGCACACGAACATCGCGTTTTGGCACTGTTCTGTCAGCCACAGGGGTCCTCTCTCCTGACCCGATATGCTGCGCATCTGGAAATACGGCTAAACCCTTGCGGCAGAGCCTAATTCCGATACGCCATCCTTGGTCGCGCGACCTAAAATCTGACACAATTTTCTTCCCTTGTCCCACACAAAAAGCTAACAAACTTTGTAGGACCATCCCTACAAAACAGGGGAAGGGCCTCCAGCCGATCGGAAGCGGACGTCGGGAATGTGTCACAATCGCCTGTCGCAAGCGCGCCGTATGGGTATGATAGGTGGCAACTGTTTCTGACTTCCAGATCAAAACCGGGAGGTAGAACGTGTCGGACAGATTCCAGCCCGTGGCCGCCGAGGAGTTTGTGAGATGGGTTTTCGACGAGCTGGAGACCTGCGGCTCGGTGTTTGGGATTCCCAAGGACCTCTTCTTTGCGCCCGACGTGCGCGCGCGGTACGCGCAGACCTTGTATGACCGCCCGCTGGAAACTCCGTTGGGCGTCGCGGCCGGCCCCCACTCGCAAATGGCGCAGAACATCATCGTGGCCTGGCTCTGCGGCGCGCGCTTCATCGAGCTCAAGACCGTGCAGACGCTCGACGAAATCGAGGTGTCCAAGCCGTGCATCGACATGCAGGACGAAGGATACAACGTCGAGTGGTCCCAGGAGTTGAAAGTCCAGCAGTCGTTCGACGAGTACATGCGCGCATGGGTGCTCATCCACGCGCTGCACCGGCGGCTCGGATTCGCGGGCCCCGCGCCCGGCGTGATCTTCAACATGAGCGTCGGCTACAACATGGAGGGCCTGCTCAAGCCCAACATGCAGTGGTATCTGAAACAGATGGCCGACGCGAAGGAGGAGCGCGATCGTTACGTGGCGCTGGTCGCGCGGCATTTCCCCGGGGTGCGCGACATCTCCATCCCGTCGCGCATGACGCACAACGTGACGCTGTCCACCATGCACGGCTGTCCGCCGAACGAGATCGAGCAGATCTCGGAATACCTGATCAACGACTGGAACCTCCACACGAGCGTGAAACTGAACCCGACGCTGCTCGGGCCGGAGCGCCTGCGCTCCATCCTGAACCGGGAGCTGGGCTACAAGGAGGTCGTGGTGCCGGACCTCGCGTTCGAACACGACCTGAAGTACGCGGACGGGGTCCCCATGCTCAGGCGCCTGTGGGAACGCGCCGCCGCGCGCGGCCTGCAGTTCGGCGTGAAACTCTCCAACACGCTGGAGGTCGAGAACCGGCGCGACGTGTTCGCCGCGAAAGAGAAGATGATGTACCTGTCCGGCCGCGCGCTGCACGCGGTCACCGTCAACCTCGCGGCGAAACTGGCCGAGGAATTCGACGGCGGCCTGATGATGTCCTTCTCCGCGGGCGCCGACGCGTTCAACGTGGCGGAGGTCCTCTCCTGCGGCGTGCGCACGGTGACCGTCTGCTCCGACATTCTCAAGCCGGGCGGATACCTGCGGCTGCTCCAGTACCTGGAGAACCTGGGTGAGTCCATGCGCGCGGAGGGCGCCGCGGACTTGCGCGACTACGTCTGCCGTCGCGCGGCGGCGTCCGGCGGGCCCGCCGGCAGCGGGCCGACCGACCCCCACGTGGCCGCGTGCGCGCTGCACAACGTGAAACGATACGCGCAGCAGGTGCTTGCCGAGCCGCACCTGAAGAAGACGGCCGTGGACGCGTCTCGCACGAAAACCGACCGCGCGCTGGGCCTGTACGACTGCATCCTGGCGCCGTGCGTGGACGAGTGCCCGATCAACCAGAAGGTGCCGCAATACATGAACCTCGTCCGCGAGGGCCGCTTCGAGGAGGCGGTGGAGGTCACGCGGCAGGATAACGCGCTTCCGACCGTACTCGGCCGCGCCTGCAATCACCTCTGCGAGAACCTTTGCATCCGAACCCACTACGACGAGCCGCTCGCGATCCGCGAGATGAAGCGCTTTATCATGGAGCAGGAGAAGAAGCCGTGCTATCGCCCCAGGGAAAAGGCGCGCGGGGTCCGCATCGCGGTGATCGGCGGCGGGCCGTGCGGGCTGTCGGCGGCGTATTTCCTGGCGCAGGCCGGCTATGCCGTGACGGTGTTCGAGGCGCGGCCTTACACGGGCGGCATGGTGTCCGGGACAATCCCGACGTATCGCGCAAAGCAGGCGGTCATTGACCAGGACATGGAAATCATCCGGCAACTCGGCGTGGAAATCCTCTACAACCAGCGGGCGGGCCGCGATTTCACGATCGCCGATCTTCGCAGCCAGGGTTTCAAGTACATCGTGATCGGCGTGGGCGCCCAGCGGGGCCGCACGCTCGGCGTGGACGGTGAGAAGAGCGCGGGCGTGCTGGATGCGCTGGAGTTCCTGCGCAACTCGAAGGAAGGACATCCGCCCGCGCTCGGCGCGCGGATCGGCGTGATCGGCGGCGGCGATGTGGCGATGGACTGTGCGCGCACCGCGTGGCGGCTTACAGGCGCGAAGGTGACGATCATCTACCGGCGCACGATGGACGAGATGCCCGCCGCGCGCGAGGAGATCGTCGGCGCGCTGGAGGAAGGCGTCGAGTTGATCGAACTGGTCAAGCCGGTCCGGGTGGAGGCCCGGGACGGAAAGATGACGGGGCTGGTCGGGCTGCGCATGAAGCTCGGCGAGAAGGACAGTTCCGGGCGCCGGCGCCCCGTGGATATTCCGGGTTCCGAGTTCGTCATCCCGCTCGATAATCTCCTCGTCGCGATCAGCCAGGAGCCGGAGCTGGATTTCCTGGGCGACGAGCCGTTCGAGAAAAACCGGCAAGGCTATCTGCAGGTGGATCCGGCGACGATGGAGACCTCCGTGCCCGGCGTCTTCGCGGGCGGCGACATCGCGCTGGACGGCCCGGAATCCATCGTGAAGGCCATGGGCGACGGACGGCGGATCGCCGAGACCATCTGCGCCCGCGAAGCGGGCGCGGCCGCGGATGTGAAAGCGGGCCGGGACGAACTCACGGAGGAGCAGGTCACGGATCTGATCCGCCGGCGCGCGCGCCGCGCGTTCCGCGTTCCGCTTCCGCACCGGCCCTCCACGGACCGCAGGCACTTCGACGAGGTCGAGTTGACGCTGAGCGAGGAAGCGGCCCGGCAGGAAGCCGCGCGCTGCCTCGATTGCCATCTCATCTGCAGCACGTGCGTGAGCGTTTGCCCGAATCTTGCGTTCATGACCTATCGCATGCCCGCGTTCGAAACGACCCTTCCGGAGATCCGCCTGTTGCACGGCGAGGTCGCGTTCGGCGGCGGGCGCCGCTTCCGTGTGGAGCAGCAACTGCAGGTGGCGGTGCAGACCGATTTCTGCAACGAGTGCGGGAACTGCGCGACGTTCTGTCCGACCGCGGGCAGGCCGTACAAGGACAAGCCGAGACTATACCTTAACTGGAATGAGTTCGAGGCGGAGAAGGATAACGCCTTCATGCTCCTGCGCAGCGAGAACGCGTGGGGGATCCGCGGCCGGTTCGCCGGCGAGACGCATACGTTGCTGCTCGGCGGCG
The DNA here is from genome assembly GCA_022704185.1 of Verrucomicrobiota bacterium. Classification (GTDB taxonomy): domain Bacteria; phylum Verrucomicrobiota; class Kiritimatiellia; order CAIQIC01; family JAGNIJ01; genus JAKJGV01. The sequence goes on along the minus strand of JAKJGV010000043.1, from coordinate 4,912 downwards.
AGGCGGTTTACACGTCGCCGCGCCTGAAAGCGAAGCTGCATCCGGAAACGCTCGACCTGCACGAGGTGGTGCCTGCGTCGGCGATGAAGGAAGGCGAGCGCGCGTCGCTGGAACCGTGCGCCGTGATGTTCGTGCTGTTGAACGGCTTGAAATCCTCCAGGCCGTATCTGCCCGCGGCGGAAGCGTGAGGAGGAGGAGAAGGTTTCAGGTGTCAGGTTTCAGGGAAGATGTCTTCCATCACCCTGACACCCGAAACCTGAAACCTGAAATCTGAAACCCTTCTTCCCCTATTCCGCCACGATCGTGACGGGGATTTTTGCCGCGGCGGTGATGTTGGCGACCTGGTCGGTCAGTCGCACTTCGATCACGTAGTCGCCGGGTTCTGCGGGGCGCGCGGGCCTCAGGTATTGCGAGGCGAAGAAGTCGCGTTTCGGGCCCATGGCCACTTCCGTCAGGGAGACGGTATTTTCGATGAGCGGGGCTCCGCGTCCCGAATCGCCGCGGACCATGCGGATGTCCTGCGCGAGGCGATACACGTGGCGTCCGTCCTCGCGCACCTCGGGTTGCGGCGCTTCGAACTCAACATAGAGCTGGACGAGCGGAAGATGGCGGGCGCGCAGGCGGGCTTCCGTCAGCGGCTCGTACCGGGCGAAGCCCGTCACGTTGCGCGAGAGCACCGCCTTGGCGATGCGGAGCTTTCGCGCCTCGGAAATCCATCCCTCCGGTTGCGCGGCTCCCGGCTCCGCGCGTACCGAGGCGGTCCTGGGCTCGGTCGCCGCCTCCAGCGAAGCGGGGGGAGGGGGGATGCCGAAGCGCGGCTTCATCGGCGATTCGGCCACCGGCTCCGCTTCAACGATCGTCTCGGAGATCGCCACCGGTTCGGGTACCGGCGCCACCACCTCGGCGACCGGCGGGGCCGAATACCTTCCCCGCGCAATGAAGAACACGATCAGGCCGAGGACAACCAGCAACACCATCCCGATGCACACGCTGCGCACCCGTTTTTCCAGGCGCGACGAGGGGCCCATCCCGGCGTCCTCTTCCGCGGGGAGCCCTTTGTAAGGTTCTTCCGCGTCGGGTTCTTCCGGGCGGGTCGTGGGGATGCTCAATACGGGCGGCAGCTCGGAGGACGATGGCTCGAACGCTTCCGCCAACATGTCCAATATCTTCGGAGGCGCGGATTGTTCCGGCGCCGAGACATCTTCTTCCGGTGGAATATCGCTGCTCAAAGCTCTCACGCCCTCCGAAGCCCGCATCCCGCGCGCAAACCGGTCTGCCGTTCAGCCGTTCACCCCAGTGATGGATTGTCCTGGCCTTCCGGCGCGGCGCCCGCATCGGGAGCCGCTTCCGCGGAATCAGCCGGCGCCTCGTCGGCATGCGTGCGGCGCTTCCGGTGCAGCGTGTGCTTGGCGGGCTCGCCGTGGGCCTTCTTCTTCTGAACCTGTTTCTCGGCGCGGCCAACCGCTCCGGCATAGGCGGCCTGCAGCTCGTGCAGCCGGTTCGCCATGATCTCCTCGCGGTGGCGCAGTCGGGCCAGCTCTTCCTCGGCCAGCTTCTGCTGATGCGCCATCGAGCGTTCCTTCTGGCGGATGGAAACCATCGCGTCCTGCGCGGCTTTCTTGACCTGCTGCAGCTCGAGTTCCTTCTGGCGCCGCTGTTCGCGCTCGTTTTCGTAGAACTTCTTCTGCTGTTCGAGGCGCAGCGCGATGCCCTGGTTCTCGTGTTCGAGCTGAATGACCCGGTGCTGAAGGTCCTCGGCTTGGAGCGCATGCTGTTCCTGCGCGTCCCGCAGCTGCTGCCGCTGGCGTTCGAGTTCGACCGCCGACTGTTCCGACGTCTTCTCGATCGCCTCGCGTTCCTGCCGCAACTGCTCGACCTGCTGCTGCAGGTCCTCGAGTTCGATGGCGTGCATGCGGTCGCGCTCCTCGACGGTCTGCTTCTGCAGTTCGAGGTTCTGAAGCGCGTCGTCGAGGCGGATTTTCGCCTGCTGGTGGTCCAGCTGCATCTGCTCGAGCCGGGACCTCGATTCCTGCTGCAGGCGGCGGACCTGCTCGCGGGCCTCCGAGGCCGCGGTGCGCGCGTCGGTCATCGCGTCCTGCAGTCCCTCGATCGCTTCGCGCGCGTCGCGCACCTGGTTTTCAAGCTCCAGGATCTGCGCTTCGCCGTTCTGCCGTTTCGCGAGTTCCTCTCCGTAGGACTTGCGCACCTGCGCGAGTTCCGCGTCGCGCCGCTGCGCGCGCTGCCACTCGTCCTCCAGGAGTTTCTTGTACTGCTCGATATCGCCCTGGAGCTGTTCGAAGCGCCCCTGCTGGTCGGCCATGGCCTTCTTCTGCTGGTCCAGCCCGGTCTTCTGTTCCTCGATCTGCTGGTCGAGCTGCTCGGCCTTGTGGCCCGCTTCTTCCAGCTTCTGCTCCAGCTCGTGGATCCGCTCGGCGCGCTCGGACTGCTCGTGCGCGATCGCCTCGCGTTCTTCGTGCCACTGGGTTTCCTTCTGCTTGAGGTCCCATTCGGCCTGGTCGGCCTTGATCGTCGCCTGGCGGGATTCTTCTTTCAGCTCCTCGATCGCGCGGGTCAGCTCGGCCTCGCGCGCGCGGGCCTCTTCCTGTTCCTGATCGTGGAGGGCGCGCAGTTCGTTCAGCTCGGCTTCGTGCTGCTGGGCGGCTTCGCGCACCTCGGTCTCCGCGCGCGTCCGCTCGTCCAACTGCAACTGCAGCTCGGCCATCCTTTGCGAGAGCTTCTGCGCTTCGCCCTCGGCGCGCTGCGCGCGCTCCTGCAGCGCCTGTTCCACGCGCTGGGCGTGCTCTTCCAGCAGGCGGACCCGCTCCTGCTGCTGCTGGAGCTGGGCTTCTTTTTCGGCCAGTGCCGCGTTCGCGGCCTGGAATTGGGCGGCCATCTGGCCGGCGCGCTCGGTGAGGTCGCGCGCACGATGCTCAGTCTCGGTATGCTGTGTCCGCAGGGCCTGCAGATCCTCGGTCAACTGCCGTTCCTTCGACGTGGTCTCTTCCTGCAGGCGCAGGTAAAGGATCTTCTGCTGCTCGAGTTCCTCGGTCTTCTGCGCGGCGCGCGCCTCTTCGAGCTCCGCGCTCAGGCGCCGGATTTCCTGCTCCATTTCGCGCTCGTGCTGGCGCACCTGGTCCTGCACCTCGCGCGTCTTGTGCTTGAGCTGCTCGAGCTGCTGGTCCTTCTCCGACAGCATCCCCTCGGCCACGTGCAGCTTGCCGGTGATGTCGTCAATCTGCGCGCCGAGTTCCTGGATGCGCCGCGTCGCGGCGGTCTCGCTCTGCTGGCTCTGGAGATTGGCGATCTCCTCCCGGAGTCCCGCCTCGCGCTTCGCGCTGTCCGCGCGCACCTTGTCCAGGTCCTGCTGGAGATTCGCGGCGACCTGCGCGGCGGCCTTCGTCGCCTCGATCTGTTCCTGCAGCGCGGCGATCTCGTTCTCGAGTTCCTTGACGTGCGCATCGGAGGCCGCGCCCGCCGCCGCCTCGCGGGACGACTGTTCGGACTTGAGCTTCTCGATTTCCGCCTTCAGCGCTTTCTCCCGCGCTTCGCTTTCCCTGCGGGCATCCGCAAGTCGCTGGTCCGCATCCGCGGACGTCTTCTGCAGTTTCTGCTGAAGCTCTCTCGCCTTGGCCGCGGTATCGTCCGCCGGCTTCTCCGCAGGCCTGGGCAGCTTCTCCTGCGGCGGCGGCGTGGCGGCCGCGGCAGGCGCGGACGGAACGATCGGCGTGGAGGGAATGACCGGCCGGACGCCGGCGACCGTTTCCTTCGCGGCCGGAGTCGCGGGCTTGCTCTTCGGCGGCGGCGCCACCATCTTGGCCGCTTCCGGCGCGGCGCCCATCAATGGGGTCACAAGGGCCTCGACTGTGGAAACTTCGCCGGTCTCCAGGTTCTCCAGCCTGCCTTGCGGCAGAACGGCGCCGGATTTGACGAAGTCCTTCAGCGCGCTCAGGTTGATCGGGCCGAACGTCTTCTTGTTGGCGAGTTCGACCATCCAGCACATTTCGAGTTCGGGCAGGCTCTCGACCGGCGCCCAGTGCTGCTTGTCCTTGGAGACCTGGTTGCCCGGGGCAATGCGGCAGTCATCCGCCCACTCGCGAAGCTGGCCGATATCGAGCGGTCCGTAAACGGCTCCATCGCCCGTTTTAAGGAACCAGGACGATCCACCCTGCTGGCTGTCGTAGATTTTTGACATGGTCGCTTCCCCTCAATTTCAACTGCATTGAAAAACAGACGTGTTTAGAAGCCTTGTTGTAGGTTTCACGGCGTCCGGAGTAAAGCAGAAAACGGGCCCGGATGCCATATCCCTCGGCTCCTCCACAGGCGGGAAGGCGTGGAACGCCTACTCCACCTTCACCCGGTAGAAGTAGGGGCCTTCCGCCGTGGCCGTCGTGTCCGTGTAGGTGTTCATCGGCGGCGTGCCGGAGATCGGCGCGTCGAGCTCGGTGAAGCCGCTCGCCAATTCCGTGGCGCGCCACAACGAGTACTGTCTGCCACCCACGCTCGACCACCGCACGACGATCCCCGCGCCGTTCCAGTCCGCGACCGCGGCCTCCAGGCACAGCACCGACGTGCTTTCGGCCAGGTCGGTACCGGCGCGGACCTCGTCCGCGTCGCCCATGCCGTCGCTGTCGGAATCCGTAAGCAGGGGATTCGATCCGTGCACGAGAACCTCGTCGGCGTCGGACAGCGTGTCCCCGTCCGAGTCCATCTCCTGCGGATCGTACTCGCACGCGCCGATGTCGTTCTGCGGCTGGCCGTTGAAGTCGCCGTCCATCGGGCGCGCGACGCCGCGCGGGTCGAAGGCCGGGACGCCGTTGCTGCTGCCTTGGTCAATGACCGGACTGCCGTAGAGCGGTACGCAGGTGGGCGTAGAGCCGCCGTAATCGCCCAGCCCGGTGAGGCCGGGATCCAC
>JAKJGV010000042.1:273-18455 GCA_022704185.1 Verrucomicrobiota bacterium | reverse complement strand
ATCGTGGTCCGCGGCGAGGGGGAAGACGAGCGGGAGCCCGTTTCCTGCGATTTGCGGGGAATGATCCGGGTCGTCAATGCGACAACGAGGACATTTTCGAACACGCTCGTGCGGATCGAGCAGCTCGAACAGAGTGGAGACTCGGGGCGCAGAAGCGGCCCGGGATTCCTGGTGCTGGATCGGGCGGACCCGCTCAGCGACCTGTGGTTCGACCGGGCGGGGGAGCCCGCCATCCCGTATCAGTTCATTATTCCGCGGCGCGTCAACCTGGCCGCTCACTCGGAGACGGAGATACCCCTGATCGTTCGCGTGAGGACGCCGGCATGGCGGTTCTACGAGATGGTTGCCGAGGAAGTTCCGACGGGGCGGCGCGAGCCGATGCCGTTGAGAAAATACATCTCGTTTCGTCATGAAGACGAACGCGATGAGAAGGCGGCCATGTTGCCCGCCGGCCGTGTGCGTGTCTACGCGGGCGCCCGTCGCCGGCATTTCGTGCAGGAGGCCCGATTCCAGCGCACGCTGCGGGGGGGGGAAATCCGCGTGGATCTGGGCCTGTCCGATGATGTGAAGGCATGGCGTGTCGCGGGCCCGCGCGTGAAGCTGCCCGGAGGCGGGATGGGTGAATCCAGCGAGATTCGCATCCGGAATGAAGGGGACACGGACGTACGCGTGGAGGTTGATGAGAAACCGGCCACCACGCTCGGATGGAGCCTGATCAGTTCCACGATGCCCTGTCGGGAAGTGTCCAATCGGCTTCGGTTTTCCTTGACGCTCGGGGCCGGAATGGAAGAGCGGATTGGCTACGAGTTCAGGCTGAGAGAGCCGGAAATATGAAGACGATGATTGTCGGCCATCGCGGCAGTTCGGCGGAGGCGCCGGAGAACACCTTGGCTTCTCTGGCTCTCGCGTGGGCCGATGGGGCGGACGGCGTGGAATTTGACGTACTCATGACCCGCGACGGTCGCGCCGTTGTGCATCATGACGAAAGCCTGCGACGGACCACCGGCCGGAATGCGCTGGTTGCTGAATTGACGCTGGATGAGATTCGCTTGCTGGATGCCGGTTCCTGGAAAGGGGAACGGTGGAAAGGGGAACGAATCCCCACGCTGTCGGAAGCCCTGAGTTCGGCGCCCGCTGCCCGCAGATTGTTTGTAGAGGTGAAGTGCGGGCCGGAGATCGTGCCCGCCCTCTTTTGTGACGTCAAGGAGTCTGGAAAGGACACAGATCAGGTGGCTTTCGTTGGATTCTCCGTGGACACGATGCGCGCGGTGAAGGATGCTTTTCCCGCGCATCGGGCGATCTTGAATCTGGAAGTTGGAACCTATGGAGGGGAATCGGCCAAACAGGCCGTTCGCGTGGCGAAACGGGAAGGCTTTGAAGGTCTGGGTCCGGGTGTGCGGGACACGGTAGATCAGGCTGCCCTTCGAGCGATGCTGGATGCCGGGTTGGAAGTGTTCATGTGGACGGTGGACAGCATTTCGCTGGCGCGATTATGCAGGGAATGGGGCGTCCATTACGTAGTTACGAACAACCCCGGACTTCTGCGACGGCAGTTGGACGCATGACGGCAGAATGAGGACGCGAGGATCATGAAGAACTGGCAGGAAACAGCGCGACTGTTCAACGAAATCGCACGGCTTATGTCGGAGGGGCGAAACGGGGCGCTGGCCGTGATCGTGGCGCTTGAAGGCTCGGGCTATCGCGCGCCCGGCGCCAAGCTCCTTGTTCGCGACGACGGCAGCATGATCGGAAACGTGAGCGGGGGTTGCCTCGAGAACGACGTGATGGAGAACAGCGTCGCCGCGATGAAGACCGGCAGGCCGAAGCTGTTGCATTACGATACGGGCGGGACCGAAGACACGATCTGGGGGCTGGGCGTCGGATGTGGAGGGAAGGTGGATGTGCTCGTCATCCCTTTGTCGGTCAAGGGGCTCGCCGATGCCGTGGAGCCCATCCGCGAACTTGCGCAGGGGGATGAGCCTTTTTGCATCTCCATGGTGGTGGGCGGCGCTTCGGCTCAAGGCCGGACTTTCGCTTCCGGCGCGGGGGGGCAGAGCGTAAGCACAGGGGATGCGTCACTGGACCGATTCGTCGAAGCGGAATCCAAGAAGGCGATGGGAGAGCGGTCAACGCGGCTCGCGGCTGAAGGCGATACGCGGTTGTTCACGGAGTTCCTGTTGCCTCCGCCGCGCCTGCTCGTGTGCGGTGGGGGTGATATCTCGCGTCCGGTGGCGCGTCTCGCGTCCGAGGCAGGCTTTCGTGTTTCCGTGGTGGATCATCGTCCGGCGTACCTCGCGGAGTCGCGGTTTCCGGATGCGGTGAGCCTGATTGCGGGGCGCGCCGAGGATGCGGTGCTCGGGTTCGAGCTCGGTCCGGAAGTGCTCGCGGTTGTCATGTTCCACATTCTGGCTCACGACAAGGCGTGGGTGTCGCGACTGGCGTCACAGCCCGTTCCATACATCGGAATTCTCGGTTCGCGGTCCCGTCAGGGCGACATCGTGGAGGGGCTGACGGAGGAGCAGCAATCGCGCGTGTACGGACCCGTCGGACTCGACATCGGCGCCGTCGGGCCAGAGCAGATGGCGGTCAGCATCGTAGCCGAAGTCCTGGCCGTGTATTCCCAGCGAACGCCCGGGCACTTGCGCGACCGCCGGAAGCCCATTCACGAGAAGTGACCGGTCTTGCTTGTACTGGGAACGGACGCCCGCTAGATTCGACGCATGAGTGCACAAATCCTTGACGGCAAGGCGGTGTCTGAAGCGATGCGGGCGGAAATTGCCGGCGCAGTGCAGGAGTTGCGCTCTGAGGACGTGACGCCGGGCCTGGGGGTCCTCCTGGTCGGCGATGATCCGGCCTCGCGTTCTTACGTGACCGCGAAGGAAAAGGCGTGCGAAAAGGCGGGCATCTTCTCCCTGGAAATCCGGCTCCCGGCCACGGCGGCGCGCGGTGAGATCCTGGATGTCGTCCAGTCGTTCAATAAGGACACGCGTATAGACGGCATACTCGTTCAATTACCGCTGCCGGATGCAGACATGGAGGATGACGTGCTTTTTGCCGTGAATCCGGAGAAAGACGTGGACGGGTTTCACCCGGTGAACGTCGGCCGGATGATGCTTGGAATGCCGACCTACCTGCCGTGCACGCCGCACGGTATTCTGCACCTTCTCAAGCGCTCCGGGATCAAGGTTGCCGGCGCGCATGTGGTCATCGTGGGGCGGAGCAATATCGTCGGACGACCGCTGGCGAACATGCTCTCCCAGAAGAGCGAACTTGGGAATGCCACGGTGACGATGTGTCATACCCGGACGCGCGACCTGGCCTCTCACACGTTGCGCGCGGACATCCTGGTTGCGGCCGCGGGCAGGCCGCGAACCATTACCGCCGAGATGGTGCGGGAAGGCGCCGTCGTGGTGGACGTAGGCGTCAATCGTGTCGAGGATGCCGCCGCGAAGAACGGGTACCGCCTGGTGGGAGACGTGGATTTCGAAGCGGTGAAAGAGAAGGCCGCCGCGATCACGCCCGTGCCGGGCGGGGTGGGGCCGATGACGATCACGATGCTGCTTTACAACACCGTCGAATTTGCCCGCCGGCAGAACGGATAGCACCGTGCGTGTCCTGAACAAGTACATCGTTTCGGACTTTCTCGTGATATTTGCCGTCACGCTGGCGGTCATCACCTTTGTGATGTGCATCGGTGCGGCGATGAAGGCGATTGACTACTTCGCGCGGGGCGTCTCGGGATGGATGATCCTGCGGTTGTTCGCGTACAATATCCCGTTCATTCTCACCTTCGGTATTCCCATGAGCACGTTGACCGCCGTGCTCCTGTTCTTCGGGCGCCTGTCCTACGACGGCGAGATCACGGCCATGAAGGCGTGCGGGTTGAGCCTCTGGCAGATCATCGCGCCGGTGATACTGCTTTCCATCGTGTTCACGGGTTTCTGCGCGTACCTTCACGGCTCGCTGGCTCCGCGGAGTCATTTCGCTCAGCGACGGATCCTGGCCAGCGCCGGCATGGAGGAGCCGGTGAACCTCCTCGAGGAAGGCCGCTTCGTCCGGGAGTTTCCCGGTGTCATGGTCTATGTGGGCCGGAAGGACAAGCAGCGCGTCGAGGATGTGGTCGTCTATGAGACGGGCAAGGACGGCGTAACGCGCAACATCCGCGCGGAATCCGGGGAGATTCGCACGGATCGCGCGAACAAGCTGCTGCTGATCGATCTGTACAATGTCCAGATGTACCAGCCGGACAAGAAGGCGCCGCTGGATCCGTCCAAGGCGCGCCACCTGAGCGCCCAGCACTACCCGGTGCAGCTGGATATTTCCGATCTTGTTTCTGGGAAAAGCATCAGCAAGAAGACCACCAACATGACTTACGCGGAAGTCATCGCCGGAATCCGCAATCTGCGTGCCACGTTTCCGGACTTGAGCGACGACGATCTGCTGCGGCAGCGCATGAAGCTGGTGCTTGAGATCAACCAGCGCCTGGCCCTGTCCTTGTCCTGTTTTGCCTTCGCGCTTCTCGGAATTCCGCTCGGGCTGAAGTCGCGGCGCAAGGAGTCTTCCATCGGGATCGGCATCAGCCTGCTGCTGGTATTCGGGTTCTACTTTTTCATCATCCTGGCCGACTCCCTGGTAAACAAGCCCCAGTGGAGGCCGGATCTCATCCAGTGGATACCCGTGCTGCTTGCGGAGGGGCTCGGATTCTACCTCATCTGGAAGTCGGACTGACCGGCATCGCCTGGTTGCCGACGATGACAAAGAGCGTGGTGCCATTTTCGGCGCAGCGCGCAACTTCCAGGATATCCTTGCCGAGATTCCGCGCCAGGGAGCGCACTCGGGCCGCATTGGGCTCGGAGATGACCATCCATGCGGGATCGGGCCCGGCCAAGCGGCGGGCCGCGTCATCCACGGTCAGGTTTCGCTTCATCGTGCCCAGGTAGAGCTGGAAGGTGTAGGGGGCGTCCACGTAGTCGAACGGCGGATCATCACCCCATTGGGCTTGTGTCTCCGCGGCGAAGGCGCGAATCCGTTCCGTCTGCCGCACGGGCGCCGTTTGCGGTTCGACGCGGTGGTAGTACCAGGCGGCCTGCAGGAGGCTGGCCGCGGCGAGCAAGGCGGCCAGGAGGACCTGTCGTGAGGGACTGATGCGCGCGAGAAGACATGCGGCTTCCCGGCCTGCCAGCAGCATTGCCGGGGCGAGGATGGGAGCCAGCAGATCGCCGCGTTGGTGCTGGGTGACGGAGAATATCCCGAGGCCGCCGACAAACCAGCACGTCAGGAATCTCTCGAACCGGCGCGCGCCCGGTTCCGGCGCCGGATGGCGGATCACCCGCCAGAGCGCCGCGAGGGTGAGCAGCGACCACGGAAGGACGCGGTGGACGAAGTAGATGAAGGGTTTGAAGACCCGGACGAACAGGGGATCCGCATCACCGATGTCCACGGCGTGTGCGACCAGCTCGCGGCGGATGATCTTGTCCGTTAGCGCATCCCCGAGTTGGAGATAGGCGAGACCGAACCATCCGGCGGTCAAGAGCAGGTACAGAAACAGTCCCGCGACGTGACGTCCGCGCAGGGATGTTGCGGAGCCGGACCTTCTCTCCCAGAAGAACGCGAGCAGTCCGCTCAACGCAAGCAGCACGGCCAGCGGGCCCTTGGTCAGGGTCCCCATCGCCGCGAGAAGCCAGAAGAGGGTCCATCCGGAACCGCTGGACCACGCGTGCCAGGTCGCGAAGGCGGCGGCGCCCACGAAGAAAGCAAACACGGCGTCGGTACGCAGCAGGATGAAGAGCCGCATGGAAAGGGGGGAGAGCAGGAGGAAGAGAGCCGCAAAGAGAGCCGCGGGTGCGCTGAAGAAGCGCGCGCCGAAGCGCTGAACCAGCAAGGCGAGAAGCGTCATCGCGAGCGCGGAGGGCAGATAGAGCACAACGGGAGATGCGCTGCCGAACAGCAGGGCGAGAAGAGCGCCGATCCATGTCAGCATCGGGGGCTTGGATGTGACATCGTCCATCCAGTCGGTTTGGCAGACCCAGTTTCCGTTGCGGAGAGCGTCGAGAATGTAGGAGGCGGGCCGCTCCTGGTCCTTGTCGAGAAAGTTGTGCGGGGCCGAGGCGCGGATGGCGAAAAGCCCCATGGCCGTCACGGCGACGAGCAGCAGGGCCCATCGCTGGAGTCTGCGGACTCCAGCCGCCGGGCCGGGTTGCTGGATCGCATCGTTCATCGAAGCGGAGTGAGGTACGTGGCGATGAAGAACTTCTCGTTCGCGGCCTTGAATTCCGGTGTGGGGATATGAGCGCCCCAGTACTTGTCCAGGTCGCGTTGCTCGGCGATGAGCACCACCGGCTCCTGCAGAGGCGCATGGCGCCGGATGAGCTCGTTGAAGCCCGCGACGTCAAGGAGCCGGTGCCGCGAATCCTCGTACCCGAGTCCGTACTTCAGCTCCCCTTCGCTTTGCAGAAGGTAGACGTCGTTTCGCTGGAATATCCAGCAGACGAGGTGGACGAGGTTGTTGTCGGTGGCGATGACCGATTCCGACATTACACGATCCTTGTACTGCCGTATGAACGCGGCGGGCGCCTTCCTCGCGACGAACGCTTCCGGCATGACGAAATGAACGCTGAACATGACCATGACGGGGGACAGGGCGTACAGGATGAGCTTGTCGCCGCGGGTCCGCGCCAGGGCGCTGAGCGCCGCTGAAATCGCCCATATGCCGAATGCCAGACCGATCAGCATCCATTTCCAGCTCTCTTGCTCCATGAACGGCTTCGTCACGCCTGAGATGTCCGTGTTCTGAACGAGCACGATGCCCACGGCAAGGATGGCGGCGACAAGCGCGGAAATCCAAGCTCCCGCCCGGAAAGAGCGTGCGCGCGGATGGTCGAGGCAGCCGCTGATGCCGGCGGCGATCAGAATCGCAAGCGGTGGCAGGCAGGGCAGAATGTAGGTCGCGAGCTTGCCCGCCGAGGCGGAGAAGAACAGGAAGGGACCGAGGAACGCCGTGGTGGCGTAGCGCAGAAGGGGAGAGAACGGCCGCGCGCGGCGGAGGCCGAGACCCGCCGCCGGAAGAAGAAACGTCCAGGGTAGCACCGCGGCAAGCACGACAGGAATGAAGTACCAGAAGGGCTCGGGATGCTGGGGCGTCTCCGAAGTGAAGCGGCGGATGTGTTCGATCCAGAAGAAGTAGTGCCAGTAATCGGGCTCGCGCAGATGAATGGCGATGCACCACGGAATGGAGACGATCAGGGCGGCAAGGGCAGGAAGCCAGGGGAGCGTGAAGAGGGATTTCCAGCGGCGCTCCCAGAGCAGGAAAGGGGCGATGGCCGCGCCTGCAACGGCGAACGCGAGAAATCCCTTGGTCATGAATGCGAATCCGCATGCCGCGCCCGCGGCCAGCAACCACAGCGCTTGCGCCCGACGGTCGGGAGCCGTGTAAGCGAAAAAGAAGAATGCGAGCGTGGCCGTGAGGAAGAATGAGACGGGACCATCGAGCACGTTGTATACGCCGAGGCCGAAGAACATCATGCTGGTCAGGAGAACGGCGGCCGACAAAAGGGCGAAGACGCGCTCGCCGCCGCCGCGGCGCACCATGAGATACACGAGCAAGGCCGACAAGCCCGCGGCAAGAGCCGAGGACAGCCGGGTAGCGAAGGCATTCTCGCCGAAGAGCTTGATGGATGCGGCAACCAGCCAGTAGCCGAGCACGGGTTTCTCGAAATAGCGGAGCCCGTTGAGTCTTGGTACCACCCAGTCGCCCGAGGCCACCATCTCGCGGGGGATTTCGGAATACCGCGACTCGTCCGGCACCACCATGGGTCTCGATCCGAGGGGCAGCACGTATACCAGAAGAAACAGGCAGAAGATCAGCAACGCGGCTTGTCTCATGATTCCTTGCTCCCCGGGCGTTTATCGTGATCCTGTTGAACAGCCACCCAACCCTCACGCCCCGGTATCTCCTGCGGAGCGATGCGGCAGGATGGGGAATCCGCCCGGTCCTCCAGCAGGCGGCCGAGCGGTACGAGCTCGAGGCCCTTTGCGGCGGCCTTCGACAGGAAATCGGAAAACATCTGCAGGCGTGAGATGCCCTCCACCTCGGCGTGAATGCACAGCACGGCCGTCTTCTGTTTCTCAATCAGGCCCAGCATGTGGTCGTTATAGCCGGCGAGCGGGATGCCGCCCGGCCCGACCAGTTCATCATATGTGGGGAGCGTCACGGGAACTTGGAGTCGCGACGAGGGTTGGCCGTTCAGAATGGGTCCGAAAACGGAGCGTCCCCGGCAATCGCTGCCGTAGCGGAACGGAAACCCTGCGGTTGCGGCAAGGACAAGGTCATTGCATTTCCAGGAGGGTGACGCGTGGGCATCAGGTGTTCGGCCGATGATGCCCGCAAGCGCGTCATAACCGCGACGCACGGCCGCGTGAATGTCCTCCGCGGTCATGTCGTCAATGTGGGCCTGCCAGAACTGGTGGTCCCACGCATGCAATCCCGCTTCGTGATCCGCCGCCGTGGCCCGGATGACATCGCGCAGGCGCTCGCCGATGCGGGGGCCGGGCCAGAACGCCCCACACAGAAGTATGTCCCAACCATAAAGCCCCGCCGCGTTGGTGCGCAGCATTTTCCAGAGGAACCGGGGACGGATCAGACGCCAGAGGTGGCGGCCCATGTTGTCGGGTCCGACGCTGAAGAAAAAAGTGGCTTGGACTTTGTGCTTCTGAAGCACGCGACACAACGCGGGAACTCCGATGCGGGTTCCCCTGAACGTATCCACGTCTATCCTGAGTCCGACCCTCATGAAACATATCCGGGAGCGGTGTCGGCCGATCCGAGGCTCAAGCCCTCCGTTTCCACCGCCTCGCGCAGGAAGAAGTCGAGCGTGGACTCGACGGATTCCTCGAGGGACACCTTAGGATGCCAGTCCAGGAGCCGGATGGCGTTGCGGATGCTGGGCCTGCGATGCTGCACATCCTGGTAGCCTGCTCCGTAGTACGCGCCGCTTTCGACTTCGCGCACGCCCGCGAGCGGCGGGAAGTGCGAACGGAGCGGGTGCTTCTCGAACTTCGAGACCAGCATGTCGGCCAGTTCGCGTATGCTGGCTTCGTTGTCCGGGTTGCCGACGTTGATGATTTCCCCGTCGCAGCGGTTGCCTTTGTTCTCGACGATTCGGAAGAGACATTCCGCGCCATCGGAGATGTCCACGAAGCAGCGCTTTTGGCGTCCCCCGTCGATCAGGAGAATCGGCGTTCCTTCAACGAGGTTGAGGATCAGCTGCGTGATGGCGCGGGAGCTCCCGATGCGCGCGGAATTCAGCGTGTCGAGGCGCGGTCCGATCCAGTTGAACGGGCGGAAGAGGGTGAACTTGAGGCCGTGCTGCTTCCCATAGGCCCAGATGACGCGATCGAGCAACTGCTTCGAGCAGGAGTAGATCCATCGCTGCATCCGGATGGGGCCGAGCACGAGCTTGGAGTTGTACTCGTCGAACTCCTTCTCATCGCACATGCCGTAGACCTCGGAGGTCGAGGGAAAGACGATCCGGCGGCCGTACTTCACGCAATAGCGGACCACGCGGAGGTTTTCCTCGAAATCCAGTTCGAAAACGCGCAGCGGATTCCGCGTGTACTCGATGGGGGTCGCGATCGCGACGAGCGGGATGACGATGTCGCACTTGCGGATGTGATATTCGAGCCACTCGCGATGGATCGAGATGTCGCATTCATCGAAGTGGAAATGCGGCTTTCCGATCAGGCGCTTGATGTAGTTCGAGCGGATATCCATGCCGTAGACTTCGTAGCGGTCGCTCTCCAACAGGCGTTCGCTGAGGGCGTTGCCGATGAACCCGTTCACGCCGAGAATGAGCACCCGCTTGCGGCGCGAGACCTCGATGCGGCTGCTGGCGCTGGAGCCGAACCGCATGCCCGGGACGATGTTGCAGTCGCGCGCGAGCTGTTCGCCGGTGACGTAGACGCCGTCGGCGGACTGGGCCGCATCCACCCGGAGCGCGCCTTTGCCGCAGGCGACCACCATGGGCGCCGTGGAAACGACCAAGCCGGGCGCGGAGCCCGCGGGGGGTGCTTCGGTCTCGGCGACGCTCCAGAAAAGGAACCGCGAGTCCCCGATGTAGCTGAAGGCGCCGGGGTAGGGGCGCGTTACCGCGCGCACGAGATTGCGAACTTCCCGGGCGGGGCGCGACCAGTCTACTTCACCGTCCTCCGGACGCCGGCCGCCGAAGTAGGACGAGTCGGCATGATCCTGCGGTTTGCGCGGCGTCTTGCCCTTCTTGATCGACGGCAGCGCCTCGTCCAGCAGGCGGCCCGCCTCTTCGACGGATTTCGCCATCAAGGTCGCGGCCGTGTCGTCGTCGGAAATCGCGATGCGCCGCTGGGCGACGATATCACCGTCGTCCGGCCGCGGGGTCATGTAGTGCAGCGTGACGCCGGTTTCCTTTTCGCCGTGAATGAGCACCCAGTTCACCGGGCAGCGCCCGCGGTACTTCGGGAGCAGCGATCCGTGAAGGTTCAGGCAGCCGGCGGGGGGAATCTCCAGGATCGGAGCTTTCACCATGTGGCGGTAGTAGAAGGAGAAGAGCACGTCGGGTCTCAGCTCCTTGATGCGCGCGACCCATATCGGGTGATTGATGTCGTCCGGCGCATAGACCGGAATGCCGCGCGCGGCGCCCAACTCGGCGACGGAGCGGAACCAGATGTGTTCGCGCGGATCATCCTTGTGGGTGAAGATCGCGGCAATTTCGAAGCCGTGCCGCAACAGCGCCTCGATGCCGCTGCAACCCATGTTGGAGTATGCGAGGACTACGGTTTTCATATTCTCACTCCGGGGCCTCGCGGCCCGTTACCCGCTGGACGAAATACCGGGGGCGGGCGCGCACGTCGTAGTACACGCGGCCGAGATACTCGCCGAGGAGCCCCAGCCCGATGAACTGCGCGCCGACGAAAACGAAGAGGATCGCGAACAGCGTGAAGACTCCCTGGACGGCCCATTCAGGACCTTGAATCAGGCGCATGAGAAGCAGGAAAAGGCCGAAGCCGATACCGGTGATCGAGATCAGCGTCCCGAGCAGGCTCAGGAGGCGGATCGGGAACGTGGTCATGCTTGTCAGGAGGTCGAACTGGAGGTTGATCAGCTTCCAGAGGCTGTACTTGGAGCCGCCCGCGGGCCGCGGCGCATGCGACACCTCGACTTCGGTCGTGCGCCTTGCGAAGCTGTTCGCCAGCACGGGGATGAACGTGCTGCGCTCGTGGCACTGCAGCATCGCTTTTACGATCGAACGGCGATAGCCACGGAGCATGCAGCCGTAGTCGTGCATGTTCACCCCGGTCGCTTTCTGCACCGCCCGGTTGGTGATGTAGGAAGCCAGCCGCCGGAAGGCGGAGTCCTCGCGCGGAACGCGCACGCTGCCCACGACGTCGAATCCCTCGTCCAGCTTCGCGACGAGCTTCGGAATCTCCTCGGGCGGATTCTGAAGGTCGGCGTCCAGCGTGACTACCACCTCGCCGCGCGATTGCGCGAAGCCTGCCATGACCGCGGCGTGCTGCCCGTAGTTGCGGTTCAGGAAAACCCCCACGATGCGGGAGACGGTCTTGTTTGAGGCCTCCTCGATGATGGAAGGTGTGGCATCGGAACTGCCGTCATCCACAAGCAGAATCTCGTGCGATCGGGAAAGACCGTCCATCACGGCCGTCAGCCGCCGGATCAACTCGCCCAGGGTGGCTTCCTCGTTGAAAACGGGAACCACCACGGAAATCGAAACGCTGTCCTTATCCGAGCTCATCGTTTGCTCAACACGTCCTTGATGGCATCAACCGCATCGGTCACATCCTCCGGCGTCATGTCCGGAAACAGGGGCAACGAGCAGATCCGGTCGGAATTCCATTCCGTGGCCGGCAGCAGGCCCGGCTTCATGCCCATCTTCTCCCGGTAGTATTTCTGGAGGTGCACCGCCCGGAAATGCAGTCCCGTTCCTATGTTGCGTTCCTTCAGCTCGCGCATGAACGCGTCGCGGCTCATGCGCGCCTTGTCCGTGTCCACCCGCACGATGAAAAGATGCCACGCGTGCTTCATCGTATAGGCAGGCTCCCGAAGCGGCAAGATTTCATCCACGCCGGCAAGCCGGGCGCGGTACAACGCCGCCAGCTCGGAGCGCTTGCGGTTGAACTCCACAAGGCGCGAGAGCTGCCCGAGTCCGAGCGCGGCGCCGATGTCGGTGAGGTTGTACTTGTAGCCGGGTTCGAGGACCTCGGCCTGGGGGGCCCGGCCCTGGGTCTGCCGGTCGAACGCGTCCACGCCCAGTCCGTGAAACTTCAACTGCCGGAGTCGTTCCGCAAGCCGGTCGTCGTCCGTGCAGATCATGCCGCCTTCACCCGTCGTGATGTTCTTGATGGGGTGGAACGAGAAGATCGCGGTTCCGTCGGAGCCCACGAGCCGCCCCATGTACTCCGTGCCTACCGCGTGAGCCGCGTCCTCAATGAGCGGAATTCCGATGTCGGAGGCCATCCGCCGCAGGGGATGCAGGTCTGCCGGCGCCCCCGCGAAATGCACGGGGATCATCGCCTTGGTTCTGGAGGTGACCTTCTCGCTGAACATGCTCGGGCTGGCGATCAGGGTGTCGCGGTCCACGTCCACGAACACCGGCGTCGCGCCCGCAAGAACGACCAGGTTTACGGTCGAAACCCACGTCATGGAGGGGGTGAGAACTTCGTCGCCGGGCCCCAAGCCGAGCGCCTTGAGCATGATGTGCATGCCGCCGGTTGCCGAAGCGAGCGCGATGGAGTGTTTGGCGCCCGTATACGCGCAGAAAGCGGCCTCGAACTCCGTGTTGCGCCGCCCCGTGGTGATCCATCCCGAGCGAAGAACATCCGTCACCGCGGCGATATCGGCGTCCGATATGCTGGGCTTCGAGAAGGGGAGAAATTCGCTTCTTTTCGCTGTCATAATGCTGCGTCCAGGGGCTTTCCAAGGGGTTATGGCCGGAAATCCCCGGTTTCCCGCAGACGCGCGCCCGAGTAAACCACGTACCCGCTCGGCCGCCAAGCCTGAAACATCGCGATAGAAAAACGTTGAATTAGGGGGGGCAAAACCACTATGTAAGGGACTCCTCAGCCCCCCAGCAAGGGATTGAGGAAGGACTTATGCTTCCATGAATGTGCCTTTTATGGACTTGGCGCGCCAACATGCGCCTATTCGGGATGCGCTGCATGCCGCGGCATGCCGCGTGATAGACAGTTGCAGCTACATCGGCGGCGAAGAAGTCAAGGGATTTGAGAAGGAAATGGCCGCCTGGATGGGCGTGCCCGAGGTGTGCAGCGCCGGTTGCGCCACAAGCGGTCTGTTTGCCACCCTGAAGGGCTTCGGCATTGGACCCGGGGATGAAGTCATTACCACGGTCCATACCGCCATAGCGACGGCGGAGGCCATTTCCATGGCAGGCGCCCAGGTTGTCTTCTGCGACCTCCAGCCCGGGTACTTCAACCTCGATCCGGAGCAAATCCGCAAGAAGATCACCTCCAGAACCCGCGCCCTGATCCCTGTGCATCTCTACGGACAGCCCGCAGACCTCGAAACCATCCTTTCGCTCGCTTCCCAACACGGGCTCAAGGTCATCGAGGATTGCGCCCAAGCCCAGGGCGCCCGGTACAAAGGCAAGTACGTCGGCACTTTCGGAGACGCGGCGGTCTTCAGCTTCTTCCCGTCGAAGAACCTCGGCGGGTTTGGCGATGGCGGCGCGGCGGTGGCCAAGGATCCCGCGGTGCTGAAGAAGATCCGGATGTTCTCGAATCACGGCCGCGACAGCAAGTACATCCACGAATTCGAGGGGATGAACAGCCGGTTGGACGCGATGCAGGCGGCGTTGTTGCGCGTGTGCCTCCCGCATTTGGACAAATGGAACGCGCAGCGGCGGAGCGCCGCGCGAAAGTACAACCGGACGCTCGCTTCGATTTCGGAAGTGAAGGTGCCGCGCGAATTGCCGGACACCGAGCCGATCTACCACGTTTACTGTATCGTGGTTCCGGATCGCGAAGACCTGAGGAAGTATCTCAAGGAAAAGGGCGTGGCGACGGGCGTGCACTATCCGTATTCTCTCAATATGCAGCCGGCCTACGCCGCGCTGGGGCAGGGGGAAGGCTCGTTCCCCCATGCGGAGCATGCCTGCAAGCACATGCTCTCGCTGCCGATGTTCCCCGGCATCACCGACGAGGAACTGGACTACGTGTGCGACGCCATCCGCTCCTACTTCAAGGGCGGAAAGTAACGGGCTTCAAGAGAAGGATTCCGAATGAAACAGCCGGATTTGTCTGTCGTAATTCCTGTCTTCAACGAGGAGGACAACCTCGAACCGCTCCTCAAGGAGTTGGAAGGTGTCCTCGCCGGATTGGGGCGCTCGTATGAAGTGCTCTGCATTGACGACTGCAGCACGGATCGCAGCCTGGAAGTGCTGAAGCAATTGAAGGCAACCCGGCCGTGGTTGCGCATCCTGCGGCACGGGGTCAATTCCGGCGAAAGCGCGGCGGAAGCGACAGGGTTCGAACACGCGAACGGCGACATCATCATCACGATGGACGCGGACCAGCAGAACGACCCGCACGATATTCCGGCGTTGCTGGACTCCCTGAAGGACGACATCGTCGCGGTCTGCGGCGTTCGCCGCAAGCGCGAGGACGATTGGGTGAAGCGCCTCTCGTCTCGCACGGCCAACGTCTTCCGCAACTGGGCGACAGGGGATCGGATCAGCGACGCGGGCTGCACGTTCCGCGCGCTTCGGCGGCATGCGTTGCGCGAGGTGCTCGTTTTCAACGGCATGCACCGGTTCCTGCCGACGATGCTCCGGCTCCAGGGGTACAAGGTGGTCGAGATACTCGTGAATCACCGGCCGCGCGTCAAAGGGCTTTCGAAATACGGGGTGGGGAATCGCGTTTGGCGCGGTTTGGTGGATTGCTTTGCCATGCGTTGGTATCGCCGCCGTTGCGTGCGCGGCGCGCGGTTCGAGTCCGAGTTGTAGTCCAGCCCTCCCTTCTGGTACAGGATGGATTCAGTGTCTTCTACGAACAAAGAGAGCGCCGCGCCGGCGCACAAGACGGGCTCCGCGATCCGCCCGTTCATCAAGCCGCTGCTCGTGCTTTGTGTGCTCTCGCTGGGCTTGATCATCGTTGCGCGCTCGCCGCTGAAATCCTACCTCGCGCACGTGGAACTGGTCAGGGACCAGATTGAGGCCCTCGGCCAGTGGGGCCCGCCGGTGTTCATCGCCTGCGTCGCCGGGCTCATCACGCTCGGCGTTCCGAGAATCCTGTTCTTTCCGATCGGCGGATTGGCGTTCGGGTTTCTCTGGGGGCTGATCTGGACGCAGATCGCGACGATGATCGGTTACTACGCGATTTTTCTTTTTGTGCGATGGGGCGGGCGCGATTTCGTCGTGCGACACTTCCCGCGCGTGAGCCGCATGCACCGCGTATTCCACAAGCACGCAATCCCCACGATCATCCTGATCCGGCAGTTGCCCATCAGCGGGCTGCCGATCAACCTGCTGCTCGGGCTTTCGCCGATCAGCCACCTGGATTTCCTGATCGGCACGGTCATCGGCATTCTGCCCGAGGCCATTCCGATGGCGGCGATCGGCAGCAGCGCGATCCATCTCACCGCGGGGCAGGGGTTGGCATGGGTTGCAGGGCTTCTAGCGGTTGTGATAGTGTTATGGCTCGTTTTCTCGCTGGCGCTGCGTTCCTCGAGGATGTTCGCGCAGGTCGAATCCGAGTACGAGGAAGAGGCGGCAGGCGAGCCGAAGGAAGAGGGATGATCGGTGAAGAAGGATTCCAGGAAGCTTAAGTTCGGCATCGTGGGTTGCGGTCGCGTGTCCGGGAACCATGTGGCGGCGTTGACTTCAGGCAGCATTCCCTCGGAGCTCGTCGCGGTTTGCGATGTCGTGGAGCAGAAGGCGCGCGAAAAAGCGGCCCCGTTCAACATTCCCTTTTACACCGATTACCACGAGATGATGCGGAAGCATCCGGAAATAGACGTGGTGAATGTTCTCACACCGACCGGCTATCACGCGGACCACGTGGTGGATCTCGCTCGCCACGGCAAGCATATCGTCGTGGAGAAGCCGATGTCCTTGAGCACGGCCGATTGCGACCGGATGATCGAAGCCTGCGGCGAACACGGCTGCCGGCTGTTCGTAGTCAAGCAGAACCGTTTCAACCGGGCCGTGCAGGCCGCGCGGCAGGCGCTGGACAGCGGGCGCTTCGGCAAGATGGTGATGGGGTCGGTCCGCGTGCGCTGGTGCCGTTTCCAGAAGTATTACGAGCAGGACGACTGGCATGGCACGTGGAAGCTGGACGGCGGAGTGATGTCGCAGCAGGCGAGCCATCACCTGGACCTCCTGCAGTGGTTCATGGGGCCGATCGAGAGCATCCAGTGCCGGACCGCCACGCGGCTCCTTGACATCGAAGTGGAGGACACCGCGCTGGCCATGATGAAGTTCGAAACCGGCGCGCTCGGCGCCTATGAAGCCACCGTCGCGACCCGGCCCAAGGACCTCGAGGGTTCGCTCAGCCTGCTCGGCGAGAAGGGCAGCGTGATCATCGGCGGTCACGCGGTGAATCGCATCCTGCACTGGCAGTTCAGCGAGGAGCGGCCGGAGGACGCGGAGATCCTGGAGAAGTTCTCGCAGGAAGTGCCCAATGTTTACGGTCACGGCCACACGCCGTACCTCGGAAACATCATCGAAGCGATCGTGGACGAGAAGCCCGGTTTGGTTGAGGCTTACGAAGGCCGCCGCAACATCGAAATTCTGACCGCACTTTACGAATCCGCCGCGATGGACGGTGCGACCACGTATCCCGGCTGTCCAATCAAGCACTCGCGCCTCGGCAAAGGCTGAGGTCCCCGCTCGGTTCCCCGGGCTCGCGGGAGCAATGTCTCAGGGCAGGCGTACGCTGGAGCGAAACACCCTCATCAATACATCGTTGGTAACGGTGAACTGCACGGCGGAACCTGTTCCGGTTTTCTCCGGAGGGAACAAGGTCCAGACCTGCGGATTGTCGAGCAGGTTGGTGGATCGCCGGATGCCGTACACGCGCGCCGTGGAGGTGGGGTCGATAATTATCGCCATGACACCCGGTGGGGAAGACGCGAGCGCAAGGTCCGGAAGAAACGAATGAATGTCGTTGGGATGGGTGTCCGCGGCATATTCCTCGAAATCGGTCATCCAGTCGCCGTCCGCGTTGGCGCCGGCCGCGTTCGACACGGCGGGATTCAGGCCGTGGTCTGACTCCCAGTCGTCCGGCATTCCATCCATGTCGGTGTCTACATAGCCCGCCCCTTGGAATTCGTAGGCGCCCATGTCCACCGTGCCGTTGTAAATGCGGGGCAGCCCGTCGAGATCGTAGGATGCCGTGACGTAGCCGTTGGATCCCTGGTTGATGCACGGCGAGGATGCCGCCAGCCGGAAGTTTCCGCCTGCCGCGTTCACGAACCGGGGCTCGTTGGTGATGTTGCCGAACGCGCCCGCAGCATCATCTGCATTCGTCGTAGTGCAGTTGAACGCTACATAGCCGAAGTCCCTGATGACCGTATCGCGGTTGGTCGGCGCGGAATTGTAGTACACGATGCTGTTGTACAGAAGATGAGGCTCGATACCTCCATAGCGGGCCGCCGCCGTGTTGGATACGATCGTGCAATTGTACACGGAACCATGATAGACACCCCCGCACTGATATGCCGAGTAGTTGCCTGCGATCAAACAGTTCTCAATCACGCATGATGCTTCGCCGCTCACCTGGATTCCCCCGCCCGCGGCGCCCCGATTGGTGTTTGAATTGTTCACGATGATGGAATTCCTGACCCGGAAAGATCCCAACCCCCCTGCCGTTTGTACACCGCCGGCGAAGCTCTTTGAAGTGTTTCCCTCGACGCGGCAGTTGTACACGTCGCTATTCTTGACCCCCGTGCCGATATTCCCGGCGATCAAGCAGTTGGATATAACGCAGCTCGACACACCGCCTGGGCCGTTTTCGCCTCCCTCAAAATTGTAGCTGCAGTAATTCCCCGTGATGACACAGGAAACAAGGCGCCCGCCCGACACGCCACCCCCTGTATTCTGCGCGACCGTGCAATGGGTCAGAAAGAGCGGCGTCGTCTGCAAGGTCGAGACGAGGAACGTCATGGCTCCACCGGCGGAGTT
>JAKJGV010000042.1:0-240 GCA_022704185.1 Verrucomicrobiota bacterium | reverse complement strand
GCACAGCCGCAATGCCGTTGGTTCCCGCTCCCTCGATCGTCGTGACTTCCGGACCGTTGGCGCTGATCACCCGGACGCCTTCGTAGATCACGACCCGGTTGGATGTGTTGTGGGGACCCAGGAGCCGGCTGCCCGTGGCGTACACCCCGTTGCTGACGTGGACCGTGTCGCCGATCGAGGCCTCATCCACCCCGGCCTGGATGGTCTGCTTGGTGGTTGCCCAGTTGGTCCCGATGGCCA
>JAKJGV010000041.1:315-18497 GCA_022704185.1 Verrucomicrobiota bacterium | reverse complement strand
AGGTGCCCACTGTCCGCGAGCCGCTCGAGAAGCTTGCTCGCGTGGCCGGGAGGGATGCGCAGGCAACCTGCGGCGTCGGCGGTGGTGAGCGCCGGCAGCTTCAACGCGAGCAACTTCGCATGCGCATCCGAGAGTCTCATGGCGTCACCTTCTCGAGTGCCTCGCAGACGCGCAGCCGCATGGCATCCCACACGTCCTCGTCGTAAGCGGCCTGATCGTCCATTGGCAAATAGGCGACCACTTGGGAACGGAAAACGTCGAAGTCAAGGAGTAGTGCGTTCTCGCGTGCTGTCCGGAGCTTGCTCCGTGTTTCTTCGGGGAGGTTGTCGGGCACGGCTCCCGCATTCAGCAGGATGTCGAAGTCGAAGATGTCCCGAGCTTGTGTTTCCCGGCGATCCGCGAGGGCTTGAATCTTCTGCTTCAATGCGGAGCGGGCAAGATAGTGGTTCGTCATGATGGCCGGCAGTTCATAACCGGCGGTCAGAAGGGGGTCCACGGCTTCGAACCTCCCATCGTCGTCCACGCCGCGACGCGAGAATTCGATCTTGGTCGGCACCGGCCGTTCGGCTCGGGGGAGCGACAGGCCGAGTTTCCATCGCTGCGTGGTCTCGGTCTGTTTGTCGTTGTTGATGTGTTCAATGCGGATGCCCCGCACTTGCAGAATCTGCTCGAAGGGTTTGGACTTGAGGATGCCGGATACGATGGCCTCCACCTTGTGGACCGGGACCTCCGTGACATCGAGATCCATGTCTTCCGAGTAGCGGGGGCTTCTGAAGAAGAAGCGAAGATTGCATCCGCCCTTGAGCGTGCAGAATCTCTTGTCCATCTTCCGTCCGAGTTGTGCGAGAAACAGCAGATGGAATACCTCGACATGCTGCCTTTCCAACATCGCGTTCATCTGTCCATCCTCCGAATATATAATACGGATAATAGACTGTGGCGTCAACTATCGGTATTATATATTCAGGGGGGTGACTATGGGGGCCTGTCACCGCCCCGGCGGACCGCCGAACTGGCGGGAGATGCCGAAGAAACCGCGGACGAGCGCGTGCTGGTCCACGACAGGGCTGTCGGTGATGCCGGGACCAAGAAACTCAAGACCCACGGAGGCGATAATGGTCCACGGGTCGAACACTTGGCACGTCACGTTCACGCCCGGCCCGTAGGTCCACGTCGCGCCGGGATCGTACTCGGGCCTTTCCGGCCGCGCTTCCTTGGAACTCACGCCGTAGTAATACTGGGAGAGATTCCGGCTCTGCCAGAGCAACTGAAACGACGGCGAGATCATCCACTGTTCAAACCGAAAGCCGCGGTTGATGTCGAAGCTGAAATCCTGTCCGTTGTGCTGGTCCAGCACGTCGGTGGATGCGCTCACGCTCACGTCAATCCGTTTCGGGCCGTTCCATCTCAATCGCAACCCGGCCTCGAATGTCGGGTCCCGTTTGTCCATGCCTTCGAGGAAGTCGCTGTCTTCGGGATCGAGGGCGCGGAAGCGTACTTGTCCGATTGCGCTGAGGGTCCACGGGTCCGTGCCGCCGAGGATGTAGCCCATGCGGGGCCCGAAGATGAAGAAGCGTTTGCCGAAGTAGGTGAGCGAGGGAAAGGGCCAGACCTGGTAGCTGTCGGCGCCTTTGTACGGGCTCTCGGAGTACACGACGGCGAAGCCCGCGCCGAACTGGCCGCCGGGCGACACGACGCGCTCGGTGCGGATCACGACTTCATCGGCGCCGCCCTCGTTGGAGAAGGCGATATCGTCGTAGCGCGGCGGGCCGAACTTCGAGCGCGCGTTGTTGGAGTATCCGACGGGTTCGTCGGGGATGCCGATGCCGGTGCGGTCGAGCGACCGGTTGCCGTTCTCGTCGTGATAGGCGCGGATCGCGTAGCGGCCCGGCGGGAGATCGTCCGCCACCCATTTCGCCTCGCCGTCCTTGATCGGGACATCCGCCTCGCGAAGCGGTTTGCGGTCGGCGAAGGCTTGTTCCGAATCGAACAGGGCAACGTGCACCGTGCCGTCATCGGAGCGCAGGCCGGTCACGCGCACGCGCAACGGTTCGGCCACGGCGAGTTGCGTGATGAGGCCTAGTGCCGCGAGCGACACAAAACGGAATCTGAGTTTGCCCGACATCAACGTGCTCCCAAATGAGATGAATGGCGTGGAAAGTAGCCCGGGGGAGAGGGGAAGTCAAACGGAGCCGCAAAGCGCCCCTTACGGGGCTCACTACAGACGAGGCGCGTGGGCAACATCAGAACAGCGTTCCGACGGAGAAGAAGAACTGGTGATTCTCGCGGTCGGCGATGGCGAAGCCGATTCCGCAGGGGCCGATGCCGGTGTCGGCGGCCAGCGCGAGTCCGGTGCTGTAGCGGAGGTCGCTCAAGGAAATGTCGCCGCGTGCGTCCCACGCGTTGCCGGCATCCTGGCGTAGAATCGCGTAAATGCCTCGTCCCAGGGCCGGGGGCAGGCGGGCGAGTTCGTAGCGGTACGCGACCTGGATCAGCCCGGCATACTGGCCCGCGAGTTGATCGCGGGACAAGCCGGCGAGGGTGTCGAGTCCGCCGAGCGTGAAGCGGTCATAGACGGGGATATCGCTGCCGAGGCTTGAGGCGCCCAGCAGGCTGAGCTGCAGGGTGTGCGAACCGACCGTCGCGCACTGCCGGTACTCCGCGGAAACCTTGTCGTAGTTCTCCTCCGCCCCGATGGCGGGCCGCGAGAGAAACGCGCTCGCCTGGAAGTACGATCCCTTGCGCGCGAAGAACGGATGGTCGAGCCGGTCCACGGTGAATCGGCCCGTGAAGCCGGCGATCACCCCGTCGAACTCCGGAAGCTCCTCCGCGCCCGAGTTCAGTTCGGCGGTGCCGTAGCCTCCGACCGCGCCGAACCGCAGCTCACCCATATCCCGGATATTCATGCCCGCCGCCAGTTCCGCGTCCGTCAGGTTGACATCGTAAGAGGCGATCTTGCGGTCATCTTCAAACACGGGCAACACCGACGAGCTGCTGCCGACACGCGGCGCGACGAAGAACGCCGCGGAGGGATTCAGCGGCTGGTAGAACTCGATGTCGGCCCGCTGGTCGGAGCCGACATCGGCGTCCATCCGCAGTTCGGCGCCCAACCGGTTGATCCGCGTGAGGGTGTAGTTCAGAAGAAACTGCCAGGCGGATTCGTCGTCGAGGTTGCTTTCAAGGCGCAGCCCGAAATGGAGATAGCCGGGGCCCCAAGGCTTCTCCTGGACCGTGTACACGACGTCGCAACCGCCGGTGGAGGGCCGGACCTCGTACACGACGGTTTGGAAATCGCCCATCCCGTGTATGCGCGCCACGTCTCTTTCCACCGTTCCGAAATCCAGTTCCTCTTCCGGACGGGTGACGATGACGGCGCGGATCGCGCGTTCATCCACGCGATGATTCCCATCCACGCGCACGGCGGCGACGTGTTGCGGGGGCTGCCGCGAGCGGCGCTGCTTGCGCAGGTAGGCGGCGTACTCCTCTTCGGATACGGACCACTTGGAAAGCTCCTCGGCGTGAGCCCTGGTGGCGTCCGCGCCGGGAGGGATGATCTGGGCCGCGTGGTGGAAATCCGCCGCGCTGTGCGCAGTCAGGTCGGGTTGGATGAGGACATCCGCTTCCTTGATCCGGCTCTGGATGGACGGGCGCTGCATCAGGAGGAAGCTCTGGGCCAGCACGGTCGCGAAGTTGGAGAGATTCTTCTTGATGGCCTCGGCCTTCAGCGCGCCGACGTCCACGGCGATGATGATATCCGTGTTCATTGCCTTTGCGGCGTCCACCGGCACGTTGTTGACGACCCCGCCGTCCACGAGCAGCCGTCCATCAAGTTCGACGGGCGTGAAAATGCCGGGCACGGCCATGCTGGCGCGCAGGGCCATGGGCAGGTTGCCGCTGCCGAGGATGACCGTTTCGCCGCTGATCAGGTCGGTGGCGACGGCGCGGAAGGGGACGTTCAAGCTGTCGAAATCGCGGACGGACGCGACCGCCGTCGTTTCGCGGCGCATCAGGATGCCCAGTTTCTGGCCTGCGGACAGGCCGGGCGGGACGAGCACGCGCCACGGCGGGCGGAATCCGAGTTCGGCGTCGAACAGGTAGCGCGCGTCGTCCTGCTTTCTGCGGAATCCGAGGTACTCGCGGGAAGTCTTGTCGTTCAGGAGGTCCCACCAGTCGAGGGCGATCAGCAGCTCGCCGATTTCCGCGGGCGACATGCCGGCCGCGTAGAAACCGCCGATAATCGCGCCCATGCTGGTTCCCGCGATGCAATCCACCGGCACGCGGAGTTCTTCGAGCGCTTCGAGCACGCCGACGTGCGCCATGCCGAGCGCGCCGCCGCCGCCGAGTACGAGGCCGATGCGGGGACGGGCGGTTGGCGGCTCGGCGGGCGGTTCGGCGGCGAGGCCGGAAAGGGCGATGCCTAGAAGAATGATGGCCGTGCCTTCCCTGATCATGAGACCTCCGCGCGCGAATCCGCTTGCGTGCAGGATAGGCAAACGAGAGGGATCGTTCAAGCATCTGTCCGTGTTGCGCGGGGGTCTGCCGCGCCGTATACGGCCATCAGGGATTCATGCTATAATAAGCCGCATGGGAGGGGGACGTTTCAATCTGTTGCGAAGGCTGGGCCTGTTTCTGCTGGCGGTCCTGCCGGCGGCTGCGCAACCCGCGCCTAATCTCTTAAAGGATGCCGGCTTCGAAGGCAGCATGGGGAATTCGGAGTTCTCGCAAAGCTGGACGCGATTCGGGCGGGCGTTCTGTGACAACGTCACGCCGAGGACGAAGGTCTTTGTGGCGAAGTTGTTCGGCCAGTTCGACGGGAAGGTCAACTACTCGGGCGTGTACCAGGATATTCCCGCGCAACCCGGAAAGCGTTACGTGGCCAGCGCATATCTCCGTCAGAACACCGGCGATGTGTTGGAGGGTGAGAACACCGCCTGGATCAAGCTCGAGTTCTTTGATGCCAAGTTCAACCAGCTCAAGGCCGTCGAGTCGCCCGTCCGGCTGCACGCAAAAAGCGCGTCCAACCGGTGGCTGTTCTACTCGACCGGTCCGTGCACGGCTCCCCCGGAAACCGTGTGGGCCCGGTTCGTCGCGTTGTTCGAGCAGCAGGCGGACGCGATGGGGGCGGCGCTGTTCGACGACATCGAGCTGAAGGAGCTGCAGTAGCTTCCGGGTCAGAGCTGCCGGACGTTTATCCGGTAGAACCGGTTCGTGCCCTCGTCGGCGGTGGTGTCCACGACATTCGTCAGGCCGTCCTGCGCCACCACGATGTTGGTCCAGTTGCCCAGCGGCACAAAAGAGCCCGCGTTCCGCAGATCCTCCGTGTAATGCACCGCGTACATCCTGTTTGTGCGCGCGAACCATTCGATCACGAAGCCGGATGCGCCGCCGTTCAGGATGCTTTCCAGCTCGAATACACTGTCGGGATCGTTCGGATCGGTGCCCGCGATGATTTCGTCGCCGTCCTTGATCCCGTCGGTGTCGGTGTCCGGGTTGTTGGGATCGGTGCCGGTGTCGGTGGGCCCGTTGTAGATGCCGGTGTCGGTTTCGTAAACGTCGGGTATGCCGTCATCGTCCGAATCCTGTTCCGGCGTGCTGTCGTTGATGCTCAGATACAGGCCGTTGGTGACCGGGGTCATGACCGAGCTGACCAGCCCGGTGAACAGGATGTTGTCGAAGTGGGCCGTGTACACGGCGTTCGTTTCCTTCATGATGACGACGACCACCAGGTCGCTGAGATTGTTCATGTCCGCGCTGCCGGTGAACTGGTTGAGGCTCGCGCGGATCGTGTCCCAGCCCGATCCTCCGTAGGCGCGCGAGTACGTGCTCATGCCGCCCGCGCTCTTCAACTGCAGTTCGATGTCGCAGACGCGGCCCGCGTTCTCCGAGAAGTCCACGCTGAACGCGGCATCGGCGAGGTTCGTCGGCAGTTCGGGCGGGGAGTCGAACGTGTAGAGGAGGAAGAAGCCGGACCACCCGGAGACGTTGGTGTGGCTCTTGTATACCGCGTAATGCCCGTTGGCGCCGTCGGTCGCGTTTCCATCAATGCCGTGCGCGTACCATTGCTCGGTTCCGTCGCCGTAACTCATGAGCTGCCACGGGGTGGGATTGACCGACGGTCCCTGCGAAAGATCTTCGAAGCTCCATTTCATGTCGTTCGTGCCGGGCGCGGGGGGTTCGACGACCTCCCACGGCGTGCCGACGAAGCGGATGTTGTCGAAGCTGCAGAAGTAGACGCCGGTGCGGGTGCCCGTCTGGAGCAGCACGGTCAGCTTCTTGACCGCGTTGGAATTGAAGGTGCCGGGGTGGACGGAGGTCGAGAAGCGGTCGAGCCGGCTGCTGATCGTCAGCCAGCCGCCGCTGTAGTTCGTCGTGTACTCGATGGCGCCGGCGTCGGGTGTGCCGCTGTCTTCCACCTTCATGGTGAGCGTGCCCGATTGCACGTTGGTTTCGCGGAAGTCGAACGCGAACCAGATGTTCGACCACGCGCTGCGCGGTTTGGGCAGCGCCCAAGTCTGGCTGTAGAGCCGGGTCATGCCGATTCCGGACCAGCCGCCCGGGTTCTGGTTGTTGCCGATCACGAAGGCGGCCTGGCTTCCTTCGGACGCGTTGCCGTCGACGCCTCTCGACCATCTCTGGAATTGCCCGTTTTGATCATAGGTGAAGTCAATCCACGGGCTGATCACCGCCTCGCCCTCTCCCTGTTCGCGATCCTCGAAGCCGTCGAGCACGTCGTGGTTGTTGGACGTGGCGCCGAGCTGGAATCCGCTGACGGTGCGCGCGCGCCACCAGAACGGGCCGGTGATGCCGGTCGGCACGGTGACGGAGTAGTTGTTGCTGTGGGAGCCCACGCCGGTGACGATGCCGGTGGAAACGACGGCGACCGAACCGGTCATCAGATCGAGCAGCACGGTGTAGACCTCCGTGCTGATCGACGCCGGTTGCCACGCCGCCGCGCGATCGAGCGGGGTGGGGTATTCGGATCCCAGGTAGGACGGGAGTTCCTGCCAAAAAACGGTCACCTGATAGGTTTCGCCGGTCTGCGTGGACGCGGGGATGGAAACGGGTTTCGCGCCCCACGCGAGTCGCGTGGGAAGGCGGCAATCGCTCACTTCCACGCCGCCGTTCTGGAGCCATGCGCGAAGGATGTAGTGGCCGCCGTCCGGGGTGGAAACATAGGAGACGTCGCCGAGGTCCGCATCGGGCACGACGAGCCCGAGGTTGGTGATTCCGGCGCCGGAAACGGAAGCGACCTGGACGGTGACGAAGGGCGTGTACGGCGCGTCCGCGGATTCCAGCGCGACGTAGAGGTCCAGCGTGGCGCCGCGCGTGTCGTAGCCGACATCCACGGAATAGGCTGTGCCGTTCGGCCAGATCTGGTTCGGCTCGCTGCCGATCCAGACCTTGTACGGGCTGGGGTTCGCCAGGGATGCGGCGTTGGTGTACGCGTAGAGCAGGACGTATTCGTCGCCCGCCAGCGTGAGCGCGAGCGATCCGTCCGAGGGGCTCTCGAGAACGCCCGCGGGCGAGCTGAGCTGTTCCACGGTCAGGCCTTGGACGAGGTTCGACGCGTGGAGCGTGATGGAGACGGCATTGGTGCTTTCGTTGAGCAGCGAGATCAGCACGCTGCCGTTGGTACAGATGCGGTAATCGGGGATCACGTAGAAGCGACCGGCGCCGATGATGTCGAGGGGAGGGCGCATGCCGAACCAGTCGCGGTAAATCGCGCGGCACCAGTCGTAATGGGCTTGCCACGAGAACTGGATCGGCAGGTTCAGGCCCTCAAGCCATGCTGCGGAGATGTCCCCGAGGGGAAGGTGTTCACCGCCGAGCGTCCGCCGCTCGCGTGGCCCTTGATGTGCAAGCCGGGGAGCGAGTCCACGTTGTAGATATCGCCCGGAATCCGGACGCGCTCGACCAGTGTGGTCCCGGAGGTCGCGCGGATGCCTTTCCAGACGACCCACGCGGAGAAGTTCGTCCAGGGGTAGCCGTTGGTGAGCGGTCCGAAGTTGTTGGTGTAGGCGAAAGCCGTCGGCGTGTAGGGCTCCTTCCATCCGTCCGGGCCGGCGAAGGGCGCCACGCCGCGATGCCATGTGCAAGCCGCGGTGGAGACATTCAGACCGAACAGCTCGTCTATGCGTGCGATCCAGTTGGCATTGGATGCGTGATAGGCATTGTACTGGCCCGGGATGTCGCCGTTGGCATGCAGATGGACGCCGCGCGCTACGACGTTGGTGAGGGCATCGAGGCGGTTGGACGAGAGCTGGTAGCCGCGCGAGACCAGCAGAGCGGCGGCGTTGGTGTAGGCGCCGTCCTCGAATTGCTCCTCGTCGATGAACCGGGCCTGGTAGCCCAGGCGTGCCAGCCCGCCCCAGACCGAGCAGTTCTCCTGGTTGGCGCGGGGCCAGCCCATGTCGGCGTCCTGGCCCCAGAGGAACTGGATGTCGGCCGGCGGGTTGGCGGAACCGCCGAACAGGCGGTCCACTTCCACCTGCTCCATCCGGCGGAACGTCTCGCGGACGTTCCAGTAAACGGAGCCCTTGATCAGGCGGCTGCCCTGCACGATGCCGAAGCCCTGCTCGCGGACCTGGGGCATCTGCGGACGGTCGTTCCATGTGAAGATGTGGACGCCCGCGGCGCCGCGCACGAGAGCCTCCCACAGCTGGCCGGGCAGGGCGGCGGCCTGGCGGGCCGCGGCGCCGGGGAAAAGGTTCTCGGTGCTGCTGTGGCCGGTCTCGGTGACCAGCACCGGCAGGCCGGATTGGTCCTCGTATTTCGTGATGCCGAAACCGGCGGACCGGAGTTCATTGCCCTCCAGGGCCCACGCGTAGTTGTTGATGGACCAGAAGTCGAGCGGGGCGCCGGCGTCGCGGCACCGCTCGACGATCGTTTCGGCGTCCTCGCACGTATTATTGGCGTCGAACCCGTTGTAGATCCCGCCGACCATGGAATAGCTGCGGAGATGGTTGGTGTCGGCGCCGGCGGCCGCTATGGAGCCGATGGCGACAAAGTCGCCGATGCTCTTCTTGCGCCACTGAATCAGGTCGTGGTAGCCGGGCCGATGCCGGTCCGCCGGGTAGTTCGTGGGCATGACGACGTTGTCGAAGCCGGCGTAGGCGGTTCCCCAGTTCGCGTTCAGGGCCGCTATGCTGCCGGCGTATAGGTTGGTCAGGTAGGCGTGGAAGGAGGGCAGGGAGTAGTTGGTGTCATAACCGACAAACAAGTGAGGATCTTCCGTTTCCCAGAGATCGAAGTAGGCGTATTCGTTGCCGAGGATCCAGCCTGCGACCGCGGGGCTGTCCTTGTAGCGGGAGGTCACGCGCGAGATGAAATCGGTATAGGCGGCGCGGGCGAGGGGGTGTTCGTAGTTGAGGATGTTGGAAGTCTTGTTGCTCTGGTTGACCGCTTTCCAGGCATTGGAAAACCAGCCGGGCGGGTACTGGTAGCCGATCAGGATGAAGAGCCGGAGGCCGTGTTTCTCGGCCGTGGCGATGATGTGATCGGTGGCCGTCCAGTCGAAGACATCGTTGGTCCGCTCGATATAGCCCCAGGTGAAATCCACGCGAAGGGAATTCGCGTGCATCTTCTTCATCTCGAGGAAATCGTATTCGATTTGCTCGGGAGTTTGCGTGGCGAACACGGGCGGGTTGATGGTCTGGTACGCGAAGCCGCGGGGGATCCAGTAGTCGCCGGACACCGTGTCCTGGAAATACCGGTTGGTCATGCCGATGAAGCCCGCGGCATCCGTGGCGGCAAGGACCGCGGTCAGGAGCGCGGCGGCTGCGATGTGTGCTTTGCAGAAACGGTTCACGGTGACCACACCCTCCCTTCAATGTACGCGCGGCGGCATTTCCTGCCTAGAGCTCCCGGTTTTGGATGCCCCATCTGTCCGGCTCCGGCCGCGCGCATAATAAACATACTGAATATATACCAGTATGCTTTTTTGTTGTCAACGGTCGTTGCGGCCTTTTTGCGTCCGTAAACCGGGGCCGTGAGATATACAAAAAGCCTCGGCCCGAATAGTATTGTGATGCTTGTCAGCGCTATTCGAGATGGACTAAGATGTCAACGGAAAGCAATCGGTGCCTTCTGCCCGTGAATCGTGAGAAAGGAGCAAACTCGGTGAAAAGAGCGATCTTCTGCCTTGCGGGATTGGTTCTTCTGGCCGGCTGCACGACGCCCAGCAGCCGGATTGTCGGGATGTCCCTGGGCATGTCTCCGGACGATGTGCTGGGTGTGATGGGATCTCCGTTTGCGGTCCGTGCGGCGAAGATGTACGAAGGAGGGGGGTCCGCCGAGGTTTGGGAATATATCCCGCCGGTGTTTTCGCGCGCCGCCTTTTCCGACAAGTATGACAAGACCTACTGGGTGTTCTTCGAGGACGGCAAGGTGGTCCAGTGGGGCGAACCGGGCGATTTCTCGGGTGACAGCACAACGGGCAACGTGCCGGTCAAGGATTACACGGACAAGAAACGGGCCCGTTAACCGTCAATCGAAGCATTATCGCGCGCCCTATGTGGTCTTCGCGCCGGGAGAAAATGGCTTGCTGCACAGTCCCGTGAGACTTCCGACCCAACGCCGGAGAACAAGTATCCCGGGCGTTGCCTTTCTTGTCTTGTTGGCGGGCGGGTCCCTTTGCGCGGTTCATGCCCAGTTCCTGCGGCTCGGGCCTTTCGACATTGATGCGACGGCGGGATTGGACGCCATTTACTCATCGAACGTGGACAACGTCCGCCCGTCGGAAGCCGAGGAGCGGATGAACGACTACTTCCTGGTCGGACGTCTGTCGCTCAACGCCAAGGCGGACCTGGGCAAGCACATCCGGCTTTCGTCCGGGTTCACGCTTACGCAGGAGAAGCATTTCCTCCGGCCCGATCTGGATGATCGCACCCGCTCCGATCCTTTCGGCAAGGCGAACATATCCACGGATGTCGAATTCGGCCGGTACACGCTCAACCTCTTTTACAACCACGACTCGACCTATGAACAGAAGGAAGGGCAGTTCGTCGAGGGCAGTCGCAGCAAGCGAACCTACCGGCGCACCGACGATTACGGGGGCCGGTTGTCCTGGCGACGCGGCCGCTTGAGTTGGCAGGCGGGTATCAAGGCCGCCAGTGACCGGTATATCGAGGATGAGTATCAGGATGGGGATCAGGATACGTTGGACATGGACTTCAATGCGTCCTGGCAGCTCACCAAGCGGATCGCGACCTTTTACGGCTACACCCGCTCAAGGAAGGAGCTCATCAACCAACCCGACAGCTTCGAAGGCTGGGACGAGTCGCAGCGGATTGGAACGACCGTTCTGCTGCTGAGGCGGCCGAACACCACGTACTCGTTCGCGATGGTGAAGCAGTCGTCCCAGGGCGACGATGCGGGTTGGGAACCGGCGCACACCTTCTCGGTCTCGGACGCGCTGGATTTGACGAAGACACTCAAGCTTTCCGGCTACGCCACCTACAACATCAAGGAAACGGAGGCGGTGAACGATATCGGGTTCACCTATGGCGCAACCCTCGATCACCAGTTGGCCCAGACGGCCCGGCAGCGCCTGCAGGCCCTTCGGGAGCCTGCCGACACGTTCGGATCCACGGTGGATACGGATAGCACGACCGTGGGGTATACTTTCACCAAGCAGGACCTGTTCATCTACAACCTGACGCTCACGCTGGGTGTGCAGTACAAGCACAGCAAGCCGATGGGCGAAGACGCCGGCGACCCGGAAAACACGTGGCAGTACACCGGCGATCTCAGTTGGACCCGGAAGGTCTCGAGAAAGATGGACAGGGTTGTGAACTACAAGTACAAGCGAGAAAGATCGAATATCCAGGACGAGGATCTGCAGGAACACAGAGTGACCCTCAGCTACAAATATACATTTTGACGGGTGGCTTTGCAGGGCGCATCCTGTCGGGTTGAGAAGGGCATGAATATGGGGCGTGTGGCCACAAAGCGGTTGCCGGGGTCGGCCGGCGAGAGACAGCGCAACGCCCGTGTCCTGCTTGCGACGGCTCTGCTTTTGTCGGCGGGGCTCTTTTCCTCCGTTGCGCAGGAATCCCCCGTGCGCAGCGGCCATCAGATTGTCCCGGGCGACCAGGTGCGCATCGCCGTCGAGGAGCAACCTTCGCTGAACCGCGTCTATCCCGTCGCCGGTGACGGCACCGTGGACCTCGGGCTCATCGGCCGCGTGCTGATCGCCGGCGAGACATTGGACGCCGCCGCGGAAAAAATCCGGACCCAGCTCGAGGAGCGATACTTCAAAACCGCGACCGTCAGCGTGGAGGTGGCCGAATACGTCGAGGGCAACGTCCTGGTGATGGGGGCCGTCGGATCCCCGAAATCCATCGTCGTGACCAGCGATTCGGCCATGACGCTGGTGGAAGCGATCTCGGCCTGCGGCGGGCTCGCGCGCGAGGCCAACGGCGCGGAAGTCCGCATTTTGCGCTGGAAACCGGGGGCCGGCATGGAGCGCGAAACAATCATCGTGGACGTGGCGTCCATGTTCGACGCGGTGGATTTCAGCAAGGATCAGTACCTGCGTCCGCGGGACATCATCTTCGTGCCGCGATTGGGCGATGCCGACCAGGCTTCCAACGAATTCCTTGCACTGGGCGAAGTCAGCCGTCCGGGCTTTCATCCTTATTCCGAAGGCTTGGATGTGATCCGGGCCGTGATGCGAATGGGCGGCGTTCCGAAGACCGCCCAGTGGCAGTCGGCGCGGATCTTGAGGCCGGATAATGCGGGGGGATATTCCATCGTCCCGGTGAATCTGGCGAAGTTGTTCGGCGAAGCGGATATGACCGCGAACATTCCGGTTCTTCCGGGGGACATCTTCTTCGTGCCTTCGGCGGAACATGCCAGTCGCGGCGAAGTGTTCCTCCTCGGAGCCGTGGCCCGCCCCGGTGCGATCTCGCTCCCGCTGGACCAGGATATCACGCTGGCGAAGCTGATCCTGAGCACGGGCGGGTTGGCGCAATTTGCGAACGACAGCAAGGTCCGCGTGCTGCGAAAGGCGCCGGACGGATCCAAACAGACGCTGATCGTGGATGTCGGCGTTATCCTTCGCACCGGAGCCTTCGAGAACGATGTCCCGTTGCGCGATGGAGATGTCGTGATCGTCTCCGAAAAGATACTGGGTATTTGAGGCCTTATGGAGAACATACTTAGACCGCCCCGTCCTCCCACCGCGGGAGACGCCCCGGCCCAGCCCGTGTCGATCGGCAGCCCGCCGCCGGCCAAAGGTTTCGGGATCGCGGATCTCAAGCATTACTTCCACATTGTGGTCAAGCGCATCTGGCTTGTAGCGCTGTGTTTTGTCCTTTCGCTGACGGTCATGGTCGCGATCCTGGTGCGGCAGGTGCCGGTCTATCGCTGCCGCGTGACCCTGCTCATGAGCAAGGGAGTCCCGATGCCCTACTCGTTGCGCCAGGTGGAATCCCAGCCAATGGGCGATTACTTGGCAACACAGCAGTTGATCATTCAAAGCGGGCAGTTGATTTCCCGAGCGCGCGCGAGATTGAACAAACCGGCGGAAGAAGTCTCCCGGACGATCACGCGCATCAGCGTGGCGCCGGTCGGCAAGACCGCGTTCCTGGCAATCACGGTCGAGAGCCTGGACCCCGTGCTCGGGTCCGACATGGCCAACGCCCTGGCCGATGAGTATCTCGACTTCAAGGCGGAGGAGCGCCTGAACACCTCGCAGGCCACGGTCGTCAGCCTTACCCAGCAGGCCAATCGCGTGCATGAGGAATTGAAGCGGGCGGAGGAACGGGCGCTGGAATTCGCGCGCCAGAACAGCGTGATCGCCATCCAGGAACGAGGCAACGTCGCGGCCCGGATTCTGGGCACCTTGTCTTCCCAGGCGGCACAGTTTCGCACCCAGAAGATGTTTCTTGAAGCCCAGCAGCCGCTCCTTTCCAGGGCTTCCGATGAGGCCGTTCTCGCGGCGCTGGGGCCCGCGGGCAGCGGGATCCCGGGGGTGGGCCTGATGTCCATTGCCGCCATGGGCGTGGAGACCAACGCGCCGGCTCCCGCGGTCGGGGGGTTGGAAGGACTTGTGGAGTACGGTGTGGTGCAGCAGCGAGGGTGGCAGGAGCAGCGCAGGGTCAAGTCGCTGCTCGAGGCGCGTCTCGCGGAGTACCGCACGAAGTTCCGGGACGCGCACCCATTGGTTCAGCAGACGATGCGCGAGCTTAAGGAAGTGCAGGACGCGTTGAATATCGAGCTGCAGTTTGCGCTTCGCCAGTATTACGCACAGCTCGAGGCGCTGTCCATCCGTGAGCAGGCGTCCAAACGGGTCGAACAGGAGTGGGAGGAAGAAGCGCTGGAAGTGTCGCGCAAGCAACAGGAGTACCAGAATATCCAGCGCAACTTCGGCCGGCTTCAGAGCCTCTACGACCTTGCCTTCAACCGGCTCAAGGAAATCGACATCTCGGTGGGTATCGAGCCGGAGTCGGTGCAGATCATGGAACGCGCGCGGCCCGCCTCCAGCCCCGTTACCCCGCGCAAGCTTCAGAGCATCTTCATCGCCGCGCTGATCGGGCTGGGCGTGGGGCTAGGGTTGGTCTTCGGGTTGGAGTATATTGACGATTCGCTGCGGTATCCCGAGGAGGTCACGGACTTGTTGGGCCTTCCGTTCTTCGGACTGGTGCCGGCGGCGAGCTGGGATCCCGAGGACCTGCGTACCCATATCCTTTCGAACATCGATCAGAAGAGCGGGATGGTCGAGGCCTACCGCAATGTGCGCTCCGCCCTGCTCTTCAGCGTGGCCGGCAGCCAGAGCAAGTTCATCGCCATGACTTCCGCCGTGCCGAAAGAAGGCAAAACGACCACCTGCTTGAATCTCGCCGTGTCCCTCGCGCAGGCCGGGGCGCGAATCCTCATGGTGGACAGCGATATGCGGCGCGGCGAGCTCCACAAGTTCTTTGGGCTGGAAGGCGGCCGCGGCCTGTCCGATCTCCTCGCGGGACAAGCGAAACCGGAAGCCGTGATCCAGCGGACCGGCCTGCCGAATCTCGACCTGGTGGCTACCGGGCCGTTCCCGCCCAATCCGGCGGAACTGGTGCTGCGGCCCGAGTTCAAGGCGTTCATGGACCACGCCCGCCGTCAGTACGATC
This sequence comes from Verrucomicrobiota bacterium, assembly GCA_022704185.1. Lineage (GTDB taxonomy): Bacteria > Verrucomicrobiota > Kiritimatiellia > CAIQIC01 > JAGNIJ01 > JAKJGV01. The sequence goes on along the minus strand of JAKJGV010000041.1, from coordinate 3,384 downwards.
GTATACTGTTCGATTGCCCGCCCGTCATGGCCGTCTCGGAAGCCGCCATCCTCACATCGCTCGCCGAAGGGGTGGTGATGGTGGTGTGGGCGGGTCACACGTCGCGGAAGCTGGTCCAGCTCGCCGCCAAACTGATCCAGGAGCGTGGGGCCCGTATCCTGGGCTGCGTTCTGAACAACCTCGATTTCAGCCGTGTGGGTTACTATTACTATTCAACCTATTACGGGTATTATGATTATGATCATATTCGCGAGAGCAAGGAGGACGCGAAAACCTGATGCTCGCGATGCAGGCCGCCCCGTCTTGGCCGAAGAGATCAAGAGGGCGAGTGTAGTATGTTTTTCAAGCCCCATATGCGGATGCCGCCCGGCCGGATCTTCCTGGTCATAGCCGATATCTTCTGCATCTTCGCCTCCATCATCCTGTCCGCGATTCTCCGCCTCACGCCTTCCATCGGCTGGGCCTACGTGCTGCGGCACCTGCCGTCGCTCCTGGGGTCGAGCCTCGTCTTCCTGGTCGTGTTCTACGCGGGGGGCATGTACGAACAGCCGCTGCTCGAGCGGAGAACCGGCTCGTTCGTGTTGTCGTTCGTGACCACGGCGATCGGCCTGGCGCTGGTCATCCTGTTCTTTTACGCGCGTTTCCAGCTCCATATCGGACGCGGCATTCTCCTCCTGGCGGGGTTGTTCGTATGCCTCAGCTCGTGGGGCGTGCGGCAGCTCTACCGGACCGCCGTGGGCTACGGGCTTCTCTCCAGGAACACGTTGATCGTCGGGGAAGGCAAGGAAGCCGTGGATGTGCTGCAACTTCTCTCGGCCTCGCCGGACGCCGGCTTCCGCGTCTTCGGAGTCGTGTCGTGCACGAAATCGCGGCCGGGCGCCTTCGTGGAAGGAATCCCGGTTCTCGGCCACATGAGCCGCCTGCGCGAGTTCGCGGACGTGTATTCCATCGAAACGATCGTCGTGGCAGCGTCCCTCGCGCGCGAGCATGCGCTGCTGCGGCTGCTGCGTCCGCTGCGCTACATGGGTATTGAGATCCTGGACTACGTCACCCTCAGCGAGGAGATCGCGCAGGAAATTCCTCTCGATCACGTGGATGACGAGTGGCTGATGAACGCCGCGATGAACAGCTCGGTGATCCATATTCGCAAGATCAAGCGCGTCATGGACCTCACGGTTTCCGTCCTCGGACTGATCCTCCTCGCGCCGGTATGGCTGATCGCCGCGCTCGTGATCCGGCTGGATTCCCGCGGCCCCGTCCTCTACCGCCAGCGGCGCGCGGGCCTGGAGGGCCATCCGTACACGCTCTACAAACTGCGCACGATGAGGCAGGATGCCGAGGCGAGTTCCGGCGCCGTCTGGGCGGACCGCTACGACTCCCGGATCACGCGTGTCGGCCGGTTCCTCAGGAAATGGCGTATCGACGAAATCCCGCAGCTCATCAATGTGCTCCGCGGCGAAATGAGCCTGGTGGGGCCGCGCCCGGAACGGCCCGAGTTCATCGACACGCTTGCCGAGGCTATCCCGTTCTACCGCGAGCGCCTCCTCGTCCCCCCCGGCATCAGCGGCTGGGCGCAGGTGAAGTATCCCTATGCCGCCAGCATCGAGGCCGCGCGACGAAAACTCCAGTACGATCTCTACTACATCAAGCACATGAGCCTTTTCCTCGATATCATCGTCCTGTTGCGCACGTTCCGCACCATCCTCGTCGGCTTGCGGCACAGCGATGAGTTCGAAACGGAGGAGTCCGGCGCGACGGGCAAGGTCATCTCCATCGAGCAACTCAACCCCGGCGCCGAAGTCAAGCGGGCGGGGTAGAAACCGCCCCGGACGTCCGAACACGATTGCGCACGGCGGGCCGTCAGGTTAGTCTTTCCCCATGCATTCGGATCTCGATGTCTCGGCCCACCCGTTTGAAGTGCCGCCCGAAGGGCGCGCCTGGGTGGTCATACACAGCCGTCCGCGCTGCGAGAAGAAAGCGGCGGATTTCTGCGGGCGCCAGGGCATATCCACGTACCTGCCGCTGCAGCGGAAAACCCATCGCTACGGCGGTCGCGTGCGGACTTTCTCTTCCCCCCTCTTCCCGGGCTATGTCTTCTGCGTTGCGGACGCGGCGCAGAAGCGGCTGCTCCGCCAGAATCAGCACGTGGCGAACCTGCTGGAAGTCTGGGATCAGCGGCGGTTGGTGGAACAGCTCCAGCAGATCCGCCGCGCGCTGGACGTGGGCGATGTCGTCGAGGTCATGCCTTACCTCGAATCCGGCAAGATGGTTCGCGTCAAGGCGGGCCCGTTCAAGGGCCTCGAAGGAATCGTTCTCCGCGTCAAGAGCCGGGCCAAGGTCGTGATCAACGTGGATATGATCCAGCAGGCCGTGGCGGTCGAGGTGGACAGCTCGTTCCTCGTGCCGGCGTGACGGGACGGATCGGAATGCGTGACCAGGAAAACAGGACGTTCGACAGGCTGCGCGCGGCCGGCCGGCGCGTGCTGCCCCGGTGGGTGCTTCGCGGACTGAAAAAACTGTACTACCCTCGCATGCTGAAGCGGTTTGACGAGAGCCGGTGGCCGCTTGCCGTGGTGGCGAAGCAACTGATCCGCCCCGGCGACGTCGTGGTGGATGCCGGGGCGAACATCGGGTACGTCACGATGCTTCTCTCGCGCTGGGTCGGACCCTCCGGCCGCGTGTTCAGTTTCGAGCCCGTGCCGGATACCGCGGAGCTTCTTCGTCACAACGTTTGTGCCCTCGCGCTCTCGAACGTCGCGGTTCACGCGTGCGGCCTTTCCGACCGGGAAGGGGATGCGGTCATGGAGATCCCGGTCTACGAGGGCGGAGGCGGGGAAAATCTGTATGAGTCGCGGATCGTAACGCCCGGCGAACGCCATGCCCAGTTTCGCGCGGTCTCGGTGCGCACGAAGACCCTGGATTCGATCTTCGCGGCCGACGCGGCTTCAATGCCGTCGTTCGTGAAGATGGACGTGGAAGGACACGAGGCGCAGGTGCTCGAAGGGATGACGGCCATTCTCCGCGACGCGAGCCCGGCGTTGTTGATCGAGTTGTCCGGCCCGCCGGCCG
>JAKJGV010000041.1:0-230 GCA_022704185.1 Verrucomicrobiota bacterium | reverse complement strand
CCCGCCGGCGATGTGGATTGCTTTTTCCTTCAGCCGCGCCATGCGCAGTTGCTGAATGTGTGACGCGCGAAGAGCTCCGGGCCTGCGTAACAACCATGCGCCGCGGCCAATGCCGCTCGACTTCGCAAAGCCGATAAGATAGCGTCACACTCAAGCTGAGGCCGGATGAAGCACCCGAATCTCTATGTCATTGCAGGCGCGAACGGGTCGGGGAAAACCACGTTCGCCCG
>JAKJGV010000040.1:18414-18682 GCA_022704185.1 Verrucomicrobiota bacterium | reverse complement strand
GGTATCCGGCGGTGGCGCGCCAGGCGGCGGAGGTGGCGGACCGGGTAATGTTCGCGGGACCGCAGGCGCATCTTGCGCTGAAGGCGCGGAAGGACGTGGGGGAAGAGAAGATCGAGGCATTCGATCACGTGAAGAAGCTCAATGAGCGCCTCAAGACCCTCCTGGGACCAGGAGACCTGGTGTTGATCAAGGGGTCGAACAAGGCGGATCACCTGGAGCGCTTGACGCTCGACCGGCAGAAGCCGGTGGTGTGCTGGCTGAGCCGGTG
>JAKJGV010000040.1:4526-18404 GCA_022704185.1 Verrucomicrobiota bacterium | reverse complement strand
ACGATTTTGCGTTCCCGCCGAGGATCCGAATTTTCAGTGAAATGTCGTCGGGCGTGTTTCACGCCTCGCGCCCGCAATCATGCAGAAGCGGTCCCTGCCTGCCGGCAGGCAGGTCAAGACCGTTTCTACGACACAGCGTGGCATAGCGTTTCCAGGTTTCGTTCCAGCCGCAGGCCATCGCTGATTCCCGCGCGGCTTTCCGCAGCCGCGCACGGAGTTCGGAATCGCTAACGATTCGCGCGAGGGCCGCCGCCAGCGCCGGCGCATCGGCCGGGTCCGCGAGCAAGGCGTTCCGCCCGTCGGTCAGCACGTTCGGGATCCCTCCCGCGCGCGTCGCGAGGATGGCGACGCCGGACGCCATCGCTTCGAGAAGGGCCAGCGGAAGACCTTCCTGGAGCGACGGCAGCACGAAGAGGTCTGCATCTCGAAGCAGCTCCGGAATCTTGTCGTGCGGAGCGAGTCCGCGAAACTGAATCGTGCCCGAAAGACCGCGCGCTTGCGCGCGGTCCTTTAATGTGTCCGCATAGGGCCCTGTTCCGTACACTTCAACGCTCACGCGTTGCCGGATCGGATCATCGAGCCGCACCAGCGCCTCCAGGAAATATTGGATGCCCTTGCGCTCGATCAACTGCGCTACGATCACCACCTTCAACTTTTCGGATCGCAGGCCGGATTCTTCCCGGGGATGGAATCGTTCGGTGTCCACTCCGTTCCCGATCACTTCGATAGTTCCGCCCGGCCAGGTCTTCAGCGCGAGGTCTTTCAGTTCCTCGCTGACGGCCACCACGTGCGCGGCATCGCTCCACACGCGGCGCACTACTTGCCGGAGCAGCGGATAGACCAGGCCGAAGCGCTCGGGCTGGTAGCCGGGAACATCGGATCCGTGCAGAACCACGTCGTAGGGGATGCCGAATTGCCGGCGGAGATGTCGGGCGAGCAGTCCGGCGGGAAACGAGAAGTGAGCCAGCGTGTAGTCCGGACGGAAGCGGGCCATGGCGGCCGCGGCGCCGCGCCGGGCGGAAAGGTAGAAACGGCCCAGTTCGATCGCGGAGTGACGGGTCCATTCCTTCTTGCGCGCGGGAACGCGCAGGATGTGAAGCCCGTCCGATTCCTCCTCGGCCGGCAAGCGCCCCCCGATGTCCGAGGTCCACACCCCCACATCCCACTCGCCGGACCGCGCGGCCTCACGGGCGAGGTACCAGGCGACATGCTCCGCTCCGCCGTAATACGGCGGAAATCCGTGACAGATGACGAGGAGGCGCTTCTTCTCCATGCCGGGATGATGCGGCGTGACCCATGCCAGCGCAAGCCGGAAGGAAACAGCCTGTTAATGTGAAAGATCGGCTCGCGCGACGCTCGCCTTCCATTTCAAGTAGCGGAGGGCACGCGTCCCGCGAGCCGGACGGGGCTTTTCCGCTCAAATCCATTGCCATGCGCCGCCGGAGCCGCTATAAGTTGCCCTTCGAATCAGGGAGTCCCGTTCTGACGTGAGTACGAAATACCGACAGACCTGTTTTGCATATCTTGCCGTCTTCGCGGTGGCTGTATCCCTTCTCTTTGCCGCGGGTTGTGTGCGCGCGCCATCAGACCGGACGCCGGACGGTCGGGTCATCGTCGAGTACTGGGAAAAATGGACGGGCTTCGAGGGCGACGCCATGCAGAGCGTGGTGGATGACTTCAACCGCTCTCAAGACAAGATTCTTGTTAAGAAGCTGACGGTCAGCAACATTGATCACAAGATGCTGCTGGCGACCGCGGGCGGAAATCCCCCGGACCTGGCCGGGCTCTGGTCTCACAACATTCCCGTGTATGCCGAGAAGGGCGCGCTCACTCCTTTAAATAGTCTGCTGGAAGAAGCCGGCATCACGCGCGAAAACTACATCCCGGTGTTCTGGGATCTCTGCAAGCTTCGCGGGTTCATGTGGGCGCTGCCGACCACGCCCGCTTCCGTCGCGCTCCACTGGAACAAGAAGATGTTTCGCGATGCGGGGCTGGATCCCGAACGTCCGCCGAGATCCATCGAGGAAATTGACCGCATGGGGGAACAGATCACGCTGGTCGAGGTGAAGCGGAACGGGAAGAAGGAACGGATCCGTTTCACCCAGTTAACGCCCGCGGAGCGCGAATCGTACAGTTTCGACATCATCACGCTCGGTTACACACCGTCCGAGCCAGGCTGGTGGAACGCGGTGTGGGGGTACTGGTTCGGCGGCCGGCTGTGGGACGAGGACCGGACGATCACGGCCGACAGTCCCGAAAATATTGCGGCGTTCACCTGGTTCCAGAGCTACACGAAGAAATACGGCCTGAACAACCTCCGCAAGTTTGGAGCCGCATTCGGAAATTTCGCGTCTCCCCAGAACCCCTTCCTCGCCGGGCAGGTGGCGATGGTGGTGCAGGGGGTCTGGATGTACAACTTCATAGACAAGTACGCACCGGAGCTGGAGTGGGCCGTTGCCCCGTTCCCGTCCGTGGACCCGAAGCGCTGGCCCGATGTGACGATGGTGGAATGCGACGTGCTGGTGATCCCGCGCGGTGCCCGCCATGTGCGCGAGGCGTTCGAATTCATGAAATATGTGAACACGCAGCCCGCGATGGAGAAACTGAATCTCGGGCAGCGCAAGTTCAGCGCACTGGCGGTCACCAGCGATGATTTTATCCGCAGCCATCCGAACCGCTACATCGAAACCTTCCTGGCGCTCGCCCGGAGCCCCAACGCGATTCCCGTCCCCCGGATTTCTGTCTACAATGAATACGTGGACGAGATGACGGTCGCCGCGGACCGCATATTCAACCTGCTGGCGACGCCGGAAGAGGCGTTGGCCGATGTCCAGGCGCGTATGCAGTGGAAATTCGACCGCGTGTTGCGCCGCTGGGATCTGATCAAAGACGAGCGGCTGCAGGAGTGGAGCGCCGTGCAATGACCAGGAGAGAATGGAGAGAGTTCTTCACGGGCATCGGCTTCATCAGTCCGTGGATCGTCGGGTTCCTCGCGTTCGTGCTCTACCCGGTCGGCGCATCCATCTACTACTCGTTCTGCGATTACGACGTGCTGACCCGTCCCGTCTGGATCGGGACCCTGAACTACCAGGACATGTTCACGGACGAGGTGTTCTGGAAGTCGCTGCGAAACACGCTCTATTTCGCCGCGGTCTCGCTGCCGTTCGGCCTGGTGCTTGCGTTGCTGGTCGCCGTGCTGCTGAATCAGAAGGTCAAGATGCGCCCGGGTTTCCGCACGATCTATTTTCTTCCCTCGCTCGTGCCGGTGGTCGCCAGCGCGATGATCTGGCTCTGGATTCTCAACGGCCGCTTCGGGCTGCTCAACTACGCCCTGAGCTTCCTGGGCGTCGAGGGTCCCAACTGGCTCTCGGACGAGAACTGGACGAAACCTTCCATCATCCTGATGTCGCTCTGGGGCGTCGGCGGCTCGATGGTGATCTACCTCGCGGCGCTGCAAGACGTGCCGCGCGAGTTGTACGAGTCCGCGGAAATCGACGGCGCGTCGTCCTGGACCAAGTTCCGGCATATCACCATCCCCATGATCTCGCCGGTCCTCTACTTCAACCTGATCATGGGCATCATCGGCTCGCTGCAGGTCTTCGCCCAACCGTTCATCATGTTCGGCGGCGGCGGCACCAATCGGTCCGCCCTCTTCTACGCGGTGTACCTCTACCAGAATGCTTTCCAGTACAACCAGATGGGATACGCGTGCGCGATGGCCTGGGTCCTCTTCATCATCATCCTCTTCCTGACCTGGCTCGCGACGAAGGGAACGCGTAAACATATTTACTACGCGGGAGAGTGACATGTTCCTCATCCGACTCAAACAGTTTTTGTTCAAGCTGATGGTGTACGCGCTGCTGCTTGGCGGGTCGGCCCTCTTCATTATCCCGCTCATCTGGATGATGTCCACCGCGCTCAAGCCCATCGAGCAGACGATGTCCATGCCCCCGTCCTGGTTGCCCTACCAGTTGTATGCGCGGGTGGACGGCAACCGGATCAAGGTGACGCGCGGCGAGCTGGTCGAGCAGCCGTCGTACGTTGTTTTCGATGAGCGCCTCGGCATGGATTACATCGTCTCGCAGGCTTCCGTCAGCGAGGGGCAGTTGATCCAGCGAAGCGCGGACGACGAGGAGATTCGCATCCCCGTCACCGTTCGTGCCGAGATCCCGGGGTCCGAAGAGAAGCCCTGGATGCGCGTGATCGCCGAGGCGACCGCTGAACCCGCCGCGCACGAAGAGGGCGCTTCGGCCGCCCGTTACGGGGTCACCTGGCACGTGGTTCCCGCGGCCGAGGTCGAGCGGGAGATTTCCTTCCGCTGGGAAAATTTCGGCAAGGCGGTCCGCGCGATGAAATATTTCCCCGCGTATCTCAGGAACACCCTGATCCTCTGCCTGCTGACCGTCATCGGCACCGTTTCGTCCAGCGCGATCGCGGCGTACGGGTTCTCGCGGATTCCCTGGCGCGGCCGGAACAAGGTGTTCCTCGTCGCCCTGGCCACGATGATGATCCCGTTCCCCGTCGTCATGGTCCCGATCTACAGTATGTTCCGCGCCCTCGGCTGGATCGGCACGCTCAGACCCCTGTGGGTCGGTTCGTTCTGCGCGGGCGCGTTCAACGTGTTCCTGCTGCGCCAGTTCTTCATGACGATTCCGAAGGATCTGTCCGATGCCGCGCGGATTGACGGGTGCAGCGAGTTTCGCATCTTCTGGCAGATCATGCTTCCGCTCTGCAGGCCCTCGCTCATGGTCGTGGGGCTCTTCCAGTTCATGGGCACTTGGAACGATTTTCTCGGGCCCCTGATCTATCTCACCAACCAGAAGGACTTCACGCTGGCGCTCGGCCTCCAATTCTTCCAGAGCCAGCACGGCGGAACCGAGTGGCACTACCTGATGGCGGCGAGCACGCTGGTCGGCATCCCGATCATCATTCTTTTCTTCTTCACGCAGAAGACCTTCATCGAGGGCATCTCGATGACGGGCATCAAGGGTTGATGGCGTGACCCGGTTTCCAGGCATTGGAAACTTTTTCGGGGTATTTTCCAGGCATTGGAAAAACTTTGGAGAACCGCATGCGTCCGTTGACGGATGAGCAACAGCAGTGGGTGAACCGCACCTTGGCGTCCTCGTCGTTGGAGCAACAGCTTGCCCAGTTGCTCATTCCCAAGCTCGAAGCCGACGGAGGGGTCGAGCCGTTGCTCAAGCAGATGGAGCGAATCCCGTTCGGAGGCCTTTTCGTCTGGGGCGCAACGGAAGAGGCGCATCGGAAAGCGCTGAGCCGGATCCAGGCCGCTGCCGCGGTCCCGGTCGTGGTGTGCGCCGACCTCGAAAATGGGTCAGGATATGTCATTCGCGGGCGCCCGCAATTTCCGGACATGCTCGCGCTGGGCGCCGCGGACGACGAGATGCTCGCGTACACGGTAGGCAAGGCGGCCGGGCGCGACGGACGCTCGGTAGGGATACATTGGTCGTTCGGACCTGTCGTGGATGTCAACATCAACCCGGATAATCCCATCGCGAATACGCGCAGCTTGGGCGACGATCCGGAACACGTGAGCCGATTGGCCGTGGCGGTCATTCGCGGCATGCAGGATCACGGGCTTGCCGCGTGCGCGAAGCATTTTCCCGGCGACGGCGTGGACGATGTGGATCAGCATGTCACGATCTCGGTGAACGACTTGTCGCTCGAGCGCTGGAAGAAGATATCGGGCCGGACTTTTGCCGCGGCGATTGCCGCCGACGTGCACACCATCATGATTGGTCACATCGCGCTGCCGGCATGGGATCCGGCGACGGACCACCGCGGGGCGCTTCGTCCGGCCACGGTGAACCGGCGGATCGTTCACGACCTCCTGCGCGAGGAGATGGGGTTTGAGGGCTTGGTGGTCACCGACGACATGAATATGGGCGGCGTGGCCGGGTACGTGAACTTCCGGGAGCGGACGATCGGCTGCATTCGCGCGGGCTGCGACATGCTGCTATTCCCCCGCATGCCGGATGCCTACGACATTTTGCTTGAGGCGGTGCGGAAAGGGGAACTGGAGGAGGCGCGCGTGCAGGAGGCGGCCCGCCGGGTGCTTGAGCTCAAGGCGCGGCTGCAACTCTGCGAAGATGCTCGGCCGAAAGCGGCTGCCACCGCCGCTGAGACCGTGGAGTTCGAAAGCGCGGCCGGGACGGTCGCCGCGCGCGCGGTGCAGCGCGTTCGCGATGTGAACGGCATCCTGCCGCTGCGCGGACTCAAACCGGGGTCGCGCGTGTTGACCGTGACCCTGTCGGGCGAGGGATTCGACTTGCCCGTGGTGGACGAGGAGCTCGCGCGACGCGGGTTCCAGGTTGAGCATATTGCCGCCGCGGGCTATGGCGCGGTGGATCCGTATGTGGACCGGGTGGATGCGATCTTTGTGAATTTCGCTTTCGGTGCGGGGTGGTGCGTGGGCTCGGTGCGCAGCATCGGTCCGCAGAACCGGGTGTTTATGAACGGGTTTCAAACCGCGCACCCGAAAGTGGTCTTCACGTCGTTCGGCTCGCCATACCATTTGCGCCAATTCAGCGCGCTACCGGTTTACATCAACGCGCATTCCGCGTCCGCGGCAAGCCAGCGTGCCGTCGTCAAGGCGTGGCTTGGAGAGGCCCCCATGGAAGGTCGCAGTCCGGTCGGCAATCTGGTGCGGACGTTCTGACGTCTTCAGGCTGCGGACGATGGGATTTCCCGGCGGAGATCTGCCGCGCAGAGGGGGCAGAGCCCATGCGACACCTTCGCGTCCGAGTGATCCCTCAGGAACACATCGAATGCAATCCATTCGTGGCGAATGCAGACGCGTTTGCACGCCGCGCAGACCAGGATGAACCCTTCGAGGTATTTTATCCGCGCCAGCGTGAGGCGGGTGACCGAGGTGACCAGCCCGGCAAGCGCGATCACGACAAGCGATTCGACCAGGCTTTCTCTCCAGTTGATCGGAGTTTCGGGCGCGCCGAAAAGGAGACGGGGAAGGTCGAGGATTTCGTTCAGCCAGAGCATCGTGACAATCAGCGCGAAGCCGGCGCACTCAAGCACAATGATCTTCTTTGGAAGATGGTTGTTCAAAGGCTCCTCGGATCCCCAAGGCAGTAGAAGCTAGCGGACGAGGTTCCTGTTGCCAAGATCATTTCAGAAGATTCCGTTGCGTGGCTTCGGAGCCTGCCGTGATGCAAAGAGGCCGTCCGATCGGAAGAAAGGCATGTACTCTTCTTTCCTGCGCTTCCCATCATCCAATTCTGCCGATCCGTCCGGATGAACGCCCTTTTTCTCTTTTCAGTGTGTGACGTTCACAGTTGCGGCCGCAACTGTGAGCGTCACACATACAGTCAAGAAAGTGTTGTTAAAAATGATGTGAGAGTGCTGAAGTCGGGCTGATTCGGGTTCGCGCGTGGCGAGTTCATTGCGTGGAACTGCCGTTGAGATGCCGGATGACCGAGGTGGCAAGCGGTGTGCGAAGCGGGGGAGCCGTGCGCTATCTCTTCTGGAGTTCCGCGATGCGGAAAAGGACCAGGTTCGCGATCGGTTCGGGCAGGTAGAGCGAGACGCGGGACTTTGAATCGCCGAGGCCGAAATACGCGCTGCTGTCGCTGGAAACGAGTTCACTGTCCAGTCGCAGTACCCGGCCGTCCTTCTGCATGCGCAGGGCCACTTTCCACTTGCTGTTGGCTTTGGTCTTGGCCTCGATGAAATTGTAGGTGCTCCACTGATCCTGGAAAAGCTGGGGATCAAGCCACAGCTCCTTGTCGGTACGCTCGGTGGCCAGTTGGACCGCCACGATGCGATCCGTGCTGTCCGTGATGAGATACATCTGGTCAAACCCGTTTCCGAAGTTCCCCGGGAGCGTGTAGTAATGGAAACTGTCTTTCGGGAATCCCGGCGTGTTGAGGCGCCGGCGCACGCCAGGAGGTTTCCCGATGATGCGCGCCGCTTCCCGCGCGGGCATCAGGTAAAACACCTGTCCGAAAATGACGAGGGAAGTATCCGGATTCAAATCCACGTTCGCGACCGCGGAGCCGTCCAACAGCGCCGCGAAATCGTCCAGCAACCGGTCGCTGACGCCGGTCTGCGGCGCATTCCAGCTTGGCGCAAGCACCAAGCCGTCTATTTCCTGTCCGGGTTGCGCGGGCGGCAACTCGGACGTCTGCGTAATAGCATCCAGGGGTTCTCTCTTTTTTGACAAGGATGCGGGCAGCAGGAGGGTGGAATGCCGGGTGTCGGAGATAAGGTGATAGCACTGGTCTATGAGGCGTTGAATATCGAGGTTCTTCGGTGCGAACGGCTTGACAAATTCAAAAGCGCGAATGGCTTCACGGCATTGCTGCTCCACGGTCTTGAGCACCTCGGGGTTCTGCTTGTCCTTCTGGTACTTGGTGTACTTCTCCAAGGCATCGTTGAACAGCCGCGCTCCTTTGAGGTAAGTCGGATGCCGCCAGTTTTCCGGGTTGTCCTGCGCCGGGGCATCCGCTTTTTCCATCACGGCGGGTCGGGTGCGCGCGCCGCCAGCCCGGCCGCCATCTGCGCGGCGGACCCGGGTTCGGCCTTCCCGCTCCAGTATTGTCCGTCCGCGGAGGTCTTCTGTTCGTGGAACAGGTGGTAGAAGGCGAGGGCTCCGTAGGATGTCAGCACCGCAAGCAGCATGAGAACCAGCGAAACCACTTCGCGGGACAGATCCCGGCCAGAGGGCGGAGAGAATCGCGCGGCGACTTGCTGGCGCAGCCCTTTCGGGAGCGTGATTCTTTGCTTGGCCCTGGCGACCTTGATGTGCCCGGCCGCAGGAGCCGCTTTCGGTTCTTCCGGGGGTGCGGCGACCGGTTGCGGCGGCGGCGATGCGGCTTCGGCGGGAGGTGTTGCGGGTCGCGCGCCGGACCATGTGCGTTCCTCGCTCCGCATCACGGTGCTCTGGCCGGCGGTGGGCGGAGTGCCGGCGGGGCGTTCATCGGCCTGTACGCGGGCGATATCGGAAAGCACTTCGGACCATGTCGCATAGCGCTGGGTGCGGTCCTTGACCATCATCTTCTCGATCAGCCACGCGAGGCCGGGGGTGATGGAGTGGTTGAGGTCCGACGGGTCGGGGAGGTAGTCGTTCAACTGCCTCTTCATGGCGAGCAGACCCTGGCTGTCGCCGAAGGGCGTGGATCCCGTCACAAGATGGTAGAGCATGGCGCCCAGCGAGTAGATGTCCGTGCGGCAATCGAGGTCCAATTCGCCGCGCACCTGCTCGGGCGATGCGTAGTGGGGTGTTCCCTCGATCATATCCGGGGCGGCATACGTGCCGATCAACCGGGCGAGCCCGAGATCGGTGAGTTTCACGGCGCCATCCTGTGCGACGAGCACGTTCTCCGGTTTGACGTCGCAATGAATCAAGTCGGCCTCGCTCCACGCGTAGTCGAGCGCCAAGGCGATCCCTTCCGCGATGAGCAACGCATGGCGTTCGCTGAGGCGGCTCTTCCGGTCCAGAAGGTCTGCGACGGAGCACCCGTCCACGTACTCCATGACCATGTATATGGAGCCTTCGTGCTCGCCGGCGTCGTAGACCTGAACGATGCCGGGGTGATTAAGCCGAGCGGCCGCCTGTGCTTCGAGGTGGAAGCGCTGGCGCGCTTCGGCGTCCTGAACGAAATCCGGCGACAACATCTTGATGGCGACCTGACGATCGAGCGAAAGCTGGCGGGCGAGCCAGACGGATGCCATGCCGCCCTCCGCGATGCGGCCGAGGATTTCATATCCGGGAAGCTTTTTGACACGCTCCATGCTTCAAGCATCCAAGCTGCATTCGGAAGACCGGTCTGGGCTGCAATATGGGGTCAGTCTAGCCCTCCCTTTGCACGAGTTGCAAGCCGCACATGCCGGCCGCGGTGTAGAATACGGCCCCTGCCTCCGGTTGGATAGGGGCGCCACAAATAACGCGGAAACAGGCCGAAAACACGCGATTTTATCATTCGCGAAAACGGTCCCAAAAAGTCATCTTTTCCGATTGACGCCCGCGCGGATTTTATGCTAACGTTTGCATAAATGATTGGGGTGTGTATGTCGTATCAGCGCAACATGTTTTGTTTCAATATGTTGCAGATCTTCAGAGCAGTCCTTGTCCGGTGCAATCGATTGCAGTACTCCATGCAACGAGGTCGGGCGTTGGCTGTCGCGGGGCTTGTTGCGGGCCTGCTGTTTGCGGGTTCCGTGGTGTGGGCGGAAGAGGAGGACGCTCACACGGTGGTGCTTTATCCGCGATCCGCGCGCACGAACGTGCTTTCGAGAACGAAGTCGGTGGCCATGCCGTTCTATGTGCACAACAGCGCGCTCAATCCCCCGCCCCGGAACTTCGCGGCGTCGGGGTTCATGGGGGACGTCAGCGACCTGAGGGTGATGGGGTCCTACACGAAGCTGCTGAAGAAGGGGGTTCCGTGTATCAAGGTGGTCTACACCGGGAAGGGCGCTTCGGGGTGGGCGGGGTTGGCGTGGCAGAATCCGGCGGACAACTGGGGCGACAAGGCGCGCGGCGGCTACAACCTCAGCAAGGCGACGCACCTGGTCTTCTGGGCGTGCGGAGAGAAAGGCGGAGAGGTTGTCGAGTTCAAGCTCGGCGGCGCGGCGGGCCTGTATCCCGATTCGACGACGCTGACGATCGGATCCATCACGCTGACGCCAAACTGGGTTCGCTACGTCATCGATCTGCAAGGGGAGGACCTTCACTACATCAGCACGGGATTCGGGTTTGTCGTGAACACGATGGATAACCCGGAAGGCTGCACATTCTACATCGACGAGGTCGCCTATTTCGACTGAACGAAGCGCGGGAAGCAAGCAGGAGACGAAGATGAAGAGATGTACCGATGACCTTGAATACTCCGGATGTCGGGCGGAGCGTTCGATTGCCATCCCGCGCCACAGGCTTTCGCGGACCGGTCGTTCGGGTCGTCTTGCCGCTATCCTGTGCCTGTTCGGCGCGTGCCTGTGCGGGGCCCAGTCCACCAGCAAGCCGCCGATGATGCAGCGCAAGCTTTCCGCAACCGATGCCGAGGAGGTTTCGCGTCCCGTCAAGGAGACCTCCCGCCGCCGCCACATGAAGAAACCGCCCATGGCGATGCCTTTCCACATTATCAACTACCGCCTGCTCCCGGCGGTGGAGAACTTCGCGGCGTCGGGGTTCATGGGCGACGTGTCGGATGTGCGCCTTGCGGGTTCGTACGAGGGTACCCGGGAAGAGGGATTCCCGTGCCTCCGCGTGAAGTACGCCGCGCTGGGCGAGGCCGGTTGGGCCGGGGTGATGTGGCAGAACCCGGCGAACAACTGGGGCACGGTGGACGGCGGCTACAACCTGGGCCGCGCGAAGCGCCTGAGTTTCTGGGCGCGCGGCGAGCGGGGCGGCGAAGTGGTGGAGTTCATCGTGGGCGGCGCGTCGGCCGTGTTTCCGGATTCCGACGGATTGACGACGGGCGATGTCACGCTGCGCACGGACTGGACGCACTATCACTTCGACCTGTCGCAGGCGGATTTGTCGTACATCAGTTCCGGGTTCGGTTTCGTGATCAAGCAGGACGAAAACCCGCGGGGCTGCACGTTCTTTCTGGATGAGGTCCGGTATCAAGAATAGGGAGGCTGCAATGAGGCGTATTCGTTCGAAGTGGATTGTTTGTTTGTGCGCAGCGGGGTTTCTCCTCGTAGCCGTGCCGTTGAGGGCCGAAGACGGTCCTCCCAAGGTTCGAACGGCGCCGGTGATGGTGCGGTCCACGCCGGATGGCGAACTGCAGCCTGCTCCGAGGCCCACGGCCGCCGCGGACAAGAAACCGTTCGAGGACAAGAAGCCGGTGGAAATGCCGTTCTTCGTCCTTAACAACAAGGTGCTTCCGCCGGTCATGAACTTCGCGCTTTCCGGCTTCATGGGCGATGCGGCCGACCTCCGGGTATCGGGCGGTTACGCGGCGATGCTGCGCGACGGCTTTCCTTCGCTGCGGGTGACCTACATGCCGGCGGGCAACTCCGGCTGGAGCGGGGCCGTCTGGCAGAATCCGGCAAACAACTGGGGTACCGCGGACGGCGGCTACAATCTCAGCAAGGCGAAGAGTCTCAAGTTCTGGGCGCGCGGCGAGCGGGGCGATGAGATCGTTTCTTTCGCGCTGGGCGGCAACTCGGCGAATTATCCCGACTCGGATGCCCTGTCCAGCGGGCCGATCCAGATCACCGGCGAGTGGCTGGAGTACGTGGTGGATCTGTCCGAGGTGGATCTTCGTTACATCAGCGCGGGCTTCGGCTTTTCCGTCAAACGCGAGGAAAACCCCTACGGCTGCACGTTCTTCCTGGACGACGTGCGATACGAGTGATGAACCGACGAACGCAACCGGCATTTCGTGATGGATCGCGCGCATTCCGGTGCGCCGCCACGGCTGTTCTTCTGCTGGCGGCAGCTTCCGGGTGCGCACGCCTGGGGTTCCGCGCCGCGGACGGCCAGCGGCCTTTGCGGGTCGTCCGCAAGCCTTCGGGCCCCGATGCCAAGACGCCCTTCAAGGTCGGCGAATCGGTGGAGTTGCCTTTCTACGTCGTGAATAATTCCGTGGTGCCGCCGCCGCGGAATTTCGCGCTGTCCGGGTTCATGGGCGACATCACGGACCTCAATGCGGTGGGCTCCTACACCAACCTCCTGGTCAAAGGCCGCGCCGTGCTCAAGTTCAAGTACGAGCCGAAAGGCAACAACGGGTGGGCAGGCGCGACCTGGCAGAATCCGCCGAACAGTTGGGGCGTCTACGACGGCGGCTACAACCTCGGCGAAGCCCGGAAGCTGGTGTTCTGGGCGCGCGGCGACAAGGGCGGGGAGGTCGTGGAGTTCACGGCGGGCGGTGCGGCGGCCAACTATCCGGATTCGGACTCGATCGCCACCGGCCCGATCCTTCTCGGCCGGGAATGGACCGAGTACATCGTGGATCTGACGCCCTTCCAGTTGTTCTACATCTCGACCGGGTTCGGTCTCGTCGTCAAGCATGACCAGAATCCGTACGGCTGTGTGTTTTACCTCGATGATATCCGGTACGAGAAATGAAGGGGCGAATGCAACAGGGAAGAAAGGAGACGCAGATGAGAGAGTCGAGAGGGATCGGATGGAGCAGGGGATGCGCGGCGGTCGCGGCGATGCTTTGCATCGTCGTGGTTTCCGCGGCGGTTCAATCGCGCGCGGAGGAGGAGAAACCCGCGGCGCCCGTCCTCCAGCAGAGGAAGCAGTCCTCGGAGAAGGCCGAGCCGGTGCAGCGGCCTGAAACCAAGTCGGCGGACAAGCGGCCGTTCACGCAGAAGGCGGCGGTCAACCTGCCGTTCTACGTGATGAACAACCGGATTCTTCCGCCGGTGGTGAACTTCGCGCTTTCGGGGTTCATGGGCGACGCCGAGGACCTCAAGGTCGCGGGCAGCTACAGCGCGTTCCGCGTCGAGGGGTTCCCGGTGATGCGGATCCAGTACGCGGCGCAGGGCAAGAACGGGTGGGTCGGCGCGGCGTGGCAGAACCCGGCGAACAACTGGGGCACGTTCGACGGGGGTTACAACTTGAGCGAAGCGAAGACGCTCGCGTTCTGGGCGAAGGGCGAGAAGGGCGGCGAGATCGTGGAGTTCACGGTCGGCGGCGCAGCGGCCAACTTCCCGGATTCGGACACGGTCTCCACGGGGCCGGTGGTCCTTAACGAGGAATGGACCGAGTACACCCTGCCGCTTTCCAGCTACCAGATGTTCTATATCGCCACCGGATTTGGGTTCGTCGTGAAACAGGATCAGAATCCCTATGGCTGTGTGTTCTACCTGGACGATGTCAGGTACGAGTGATCGGCCTGGCGCGGCGCGTGCGCGCAGAGTGGCGGCCGGGACCGGCTCCTGCATGGTCCT
>JAKJGV010000040.1:0-4516 GCA_022704185.1 Verrucomicrobiota bacterium | reverse complement strand
GCTGGCCGCCACTCTGTCGGGCTGCGTCGGCCCCCGGGTTGCGGATGCACCGGACGCCGCCGCGCGTGAGGCGCGTGACCCGATCGGGCCTTACATTGTTTTCGATTTCGACAAGGAACGCGTGAAACGGGAGATCAACGAGTTTCTGAGTTCGCGCATGACGCGGAGCGGCCTGATGGCCAGCTTCGGCGAAACCGCGAGCACCACGTTCTCCAGCGACACGGGGCGCTTTCACGACGTGTATCACCGCAAGGTGGGGTACCTCGACGACGGCGCATATACCTACGATCTCGCGCTCGCCGCGATGGGTCTGCTTCTGAACGGACGGCGCGAGGAGGGCGAGACCATCCTCAACGTGCTGGAGAAGGATTTCTACCTGCCCAAGAACGGCATCAAGGGGCTCTACAACTCCTATCGGGTCAGCAACGGGTACACGCAGGACGATCTGCAGATCGGCGGCGACGGCGACCGGATGCACGCGGGCCCGCTGCTCTGGGTTGCTTTCGCCGCGTTGAACCATGCCAAGCTGATGCGCAACACCCGGTACCTGGATTTCACGCTCGATATCGTGGATTGGTGCAGGACGGAACTCACCTACTATCGTTTTCCGGACGGCTCGCCCGGCGGGATTTCCATGGGCATGGGCTGGGGCCCCGATTGGACCAAGATCTTCTCCACCGAGCATAACGTGGACTACTTCGCGGTCCTCCAGATGCTGCGGAAGATGTACGACGAATCGCCGCCGGAGGTTCGCGCCATCTTCCATGAAAAGAAGTTCGACCGAGCCTGGCTGAGCCGGGAAATGGATCACGTGAAGCGATTCCTCATGGAGGTCGTGTTCGACTGGGACAACCACATCTTCCGCGCGGGCGTCAACGAGCAGGGGGTGGATCCGCTGCGGATCCTGGACGGAACGAGCTGGGGCCTCGGCGGAATCGGACCCGCGAACTTCGCGGCCTGGGGCGTGGACCTGGACCGTATGATCGAGTCGGCGCTGAAGTTCTGCGGGCCGACCTACACGATGGAGAACGGGGTGGTGATTCGCGGCGTTGATTTCACCGATCCCGAGGGATACGACCACCAGCGCGAGCCGCTGGTCTGGTTCGAGGGCACCGGGCAGTTCATCATCGGTCTCGCGGAGCTCGCGCGCTACTTCGCGGAGCAGGGAGACGCCGCGCGCGCCAAGAAATACACGGCGATGGCCGCGGCCTTCACCGAGGACATGAACCGCTTTTCCAGCTTCTACAAGCTGGAGTCGGCCCTCCCTTACATGGCGATCCGGCCGCCGGCGGATACGATCGTGAGAACGCTGAAGTGGGAATGGGAAATTCCGCGAGGCAAGACCGATGAGATCTGGGTCAAATCGATGTCTTCGACGATGTGGTACCTCTACGCCGTCCACGATTTTTACAACACGATGGCATGGGACTGAGACATGGAAAGAAAGTACAGCAGCATAAGCTTTGTTGGTCATCCCGAGGTCTGCAAGGCCGGGGAAAAGCAGGCCCTTGCGGGATGCCCTGGAGCGCGAGCGTCCCGAGAGCCGCGGCCAGGAAGTCAACGCTTTCGCTTCGAGGACAGCGTTCTCGCCTGCCTCATGCTCGCGATCCTGTTTTTCTCGAATCTTCCCGTGCAGGCGGGATTCGGCGGTTTGTGCGTGTACGAGGAGGGTGATTCGCGTCAGAACCACGGGGCCCCATCGGGCTGGATGGGGGATTTCCGCGACCTGCGTATCGATTTGAGGTGGACGAACAATCCCCACGCCGGCTCGTCCTGCATCAAGCTGGTCTACACCGCGGAAGGGTCCCGTCACGCGAACATGATCGGCGTGATGTGGCAGCATCCCCCGAACAACGACGGGTCGGTGGACGGCGGGCTCAATCTGACGGGCGCGAAGCGCGTCGTCTTCTGGGCACGCGGCGAACAGGGCGGCGAGTTCATTCATGCGTTCACGTTCGGCGGCACCCTGGGCGCCTATCCCGACACGGACAAAGCGGTTCTTCCGGATGTCTTTCTCAGCAAGGAGTGGACCCGGTTCGAAATAGACCTGACCGGGCTGGACCTCTCCTACATTTCCAGCTTTTTCGGCTGGGCGACCGGGCGGTTCAACAACCCGGAAGGCATGGTGTTTTACCTGGACGAGATACGGATCGAATGAATCGGGGCCGGAAGTAATGACGAGGTGATGCGATGAGAGGAACACAGGACGAAATCGGCGGCGAGCCCATGGCGCTGAACGAGCGCTGTCGGCCGACCCTCAAGGAAATCGCGCGCATTGCGCGCGTCAACACATCCACGGTCTCCCGCGCGATCAACGACAGTCCGCTGCTTCCGCGAGAGACGAAGGACATGATTCTGGCGATCGCGGAAAAGCTGAACTACTTTCCGAATTCGCTTGCGCGCGGGCTGGTGAGCCGGAAGAGCGAAACGCTGGGGATCATCCTGCCGAAGATCTTCTTCTTGCAGGGGCCGTTTTTCTCGCAGGTGCTCAGCGGCATCGAGCATGTCAGCGTGAAGCACGGCTACAGCATTCTGATCGCCTCCGCGACGAGCAAGACGGCCGACCGTCATTTCCCGTTCAACCTCACGCGCGCGCGGCGCATAGACGGCATGCTGATCATCAACGAGAACCGGCGGATCCGGAACCTCGACGCGCTGAAGCAGGAAGGCGTGCCGTTCGTGCTGGTGAATCGGTTCCTCACCGATCCCGACGCGCCGTGCGTGGCCGCGGACGACGCGGGCGGGGGAAAGGTGGCGACGGAACACCTCCTGGCTCTCGGGCACCGGCGTATCGGCGTCGTCACGGGCAGTCCGCGTGTCGCGGCGACCCTGGATCGCCTGGACGGCTACCGGCAGGCGCTTGACGCGCATGACGTGCCTTATGACTCGGACTTGGTGGAGGCGGGCTTGTTTCAGGAGGGCATCGAAACCGGGAGCCGCTGCGCGGAGCGCCTCTTGTCGCTCCCGAATCCGCCCAGCGCCATCTTCGCGTTCAGCGACGAGCTGGCGATGGGCGTGATCCAGGCGGCGCGGGCGCGGGGCCTTCGACTGCCGGAAGACCTGGCGGTGATCGGGTACGACAACGTGACCTTCAGCGCGCACCTCAACCCGCCGCTGACCACGGTCGCGCAGAACCCGTACGCCATCGGGTCCACCGCGTGCCGGATGCTGGTGGACATGCTGGAAGGGCGGAAGCCCGAGCAGATGAACGTGCTGATCCCTGTGAGGCTGGTGGTGCGGGATTCGTGCGGTTCGAACCTGAGCCAGCCCGCGATGCTTGCCGGGGGAGGAGTCTGAACATGAACCTCCGATTCGTACGCCGTGAGGTGGTGGTTCTTGTGATGCTGCTGGCCGCGCGGGCGGTGCTTGCAGAGGCTTCCGTGGTTACTTCGGAGTCCGACGTCCCGGATGCCCAGACGGTGCTGATCCAGCCGGCGCGCTCGGTGCCCGCGATGAGTTCCGCCATGCTCACGCAGAAAGCGTGGAAGGCCCTGGCGGACAAGCGGTACGACGAGGCCGTGTTGATCTCGGACGAAACCGAATCCCGTTACGGGCCGCTGGCCGACCGGCAGCAGCAGCGGCTCCGCGCGTTTGCGCCGCCCGAGCAGGCGGCCCAGTACAGCGCGCTGAACGATGTCGCCACCGCGCTCTTCATCAAGGGGCGCGCGTATCGGCTGCTTGAGAGGAGAGACGAGGCGCGGCAGGCGTTTCTCGACATCATACAGAACTACCGTTTGCCCAGTGCTGGGATCCGAAGGGCTGGTTCTGGAAGGTCGCCGAGGCCGCGCAGGACGAGATTCACAGCATGGATTTCAGCGTGGATTTCGGGGACTACACGTCGCAGACGCTCACCTCGCAGGCGTGGAAGGCCTACCAGGCGAACAAGCACGAGGCGGTGGAGTTGTACACGCGCAAGTGCCTAGAGCTTTACTCCGAGACGGCGCTGAAGATGCAGTCCGAGCTCCACGACTTCGCGCCGAAAGGGCAGGAGAACGATTACTGGGCGTTGAACGACGTGGCGACCTGCCTGCTCATCCGCGGCAAGAGCCTGCAGCGTCAGCGCCGCAACCGCGAGGCGGCCCTGGCGTTCGGGGAGATCATCGGCAAGTACTCGTACGCCCTGTGCTGGAACCCGAACGGCCACTTCTGGCGGGTCGCGGAAGCCGCCCAGCGCAGCATGACCGTCGTTTCGCCGTGACCGGCTGGGAAACGCCGTATGTGTCGCGTCTTGACTTCCGCTCGCTGGTCAATTGCAACTTGCACTCTGCGCGGGGGCGACACTATGAATCCAGTTTTGCGATTGATGCGTATGTTGTTTCAATCCGCGCCCCCGCGCGGGGGCGACACCTAGTAATCGGGCCGCTGTACACCTGCATCGCAGTTTCAATCCGCGCCCCCGCGCGGGGGCGACACCAATCGCCATCGTTGGTTGCGATGTATGCTATCGTTTCAATCCGCGCCCCCGCGCGGGGGCGACACCCAAGCTGGACCCCAAGACAGGCACGATCACTGAGTT
>JAKJGV010000003.1 GCA_022704185.1 Verrucomicrobiota bacterium | reverse complement strand
GGGGACAGCGTTTGTGACAACGGGCGGGTTGGTTGACCAGAGTTGCTGCCCGCCCTCGCCGAAATCGAGATAGTAATTGGCCGGCAACTCGGGCACCGGCGTGTCGCGGTCCGGAGCCGGCACTTCGCGGAGTTGCCACGCGACGGTGCGGCTGCTGCCCGCGAGCATGCCGACCCACACCAGGCTGTTGCTGTGCACGTCGGGCCGGAAGTTCGCCGGGTTGTCGCGCGGGCGCGTGCGGAACAAGGGCTTCGCGACGCCGTTTGAATAGATCATCACGTCGGCGGCGGTTCCTCCCAACTCCGTGCTTCGGTAAGCCCCCCACGCCGCGAAGCCGGTCTCGCCGATCACCGGATCGCGGCTGACCATCTCATCACTCGAGATCTGAAGGACATCGTATTCGGCGGCCTGCGCGCCGAGCATGGCGAAGGAGACGAGGACCGCAAGAGGCGCGACCAGGCGTTTTGCCATTAAGACAAAACTACACACCCCCTCTGCCCCGTACGTTGTTCGCGTTACGAGCATGGCTGTTCTTGAACTTCTTATCCGCTATGTCGAATACCGCGGAAGACGACGATACACCTCCCGCAGCAAATGCGTCATTCTATTAGGTGAACACGGCAAAAGGCAACACCGGGGTGACAAGTTCTTGGCATCGTCGCCCGTGCCGGGTGACGATGATGTACGGGCCGGCTTTTTCATGAGTCGCGCGGGTAGAAGTTCACGCGGCATCCTGCTACAGGGCAGAAGTGTTTCCTCCCCCGGTCTGCACATCCGAAGCCTGCGTCTCCGGCGACTCGGCCGCAGGGCTCTTCGCCGTCTCGTTTGTCACGATGGGCGGAATTGGCCAGTCCGGACCCCATTGATGCTCTTCGGTCCAGTAATGCATGGGCTTTTTCGTGCGCAACCGCGCGTCGGTCAACCGGGGATCCATCCTCTCGTCATAGGTGGACTTCATGGCGGCCAGATCGCGGCTCATACGTTCAACGCTTTTGAGGATCGCATTGACCATGACGCGCTCGAAATCGGTGGAGAACCGGATCAGGGTCTCCTCCTGGGTCATCTTCGATGCCTCCAACGTCTGCACCATCTCGTAGGCCCACCACGGGTTGCGGACGCGCCCCCAGGGAGTCTGGCGTTCGACGCCGTGCCAACGAGTCTTCAGTGTGAGTTCGGCCACGAGCTTGAGGTCTTTGAGGATGCTGGCGGCATAGTCGGCCGAACGAGCCGAGGGGCTCAGCGCGAGCACCTCCGCATGGCCATTGTACTTGCTGATGAACCCTTTCAGCACGATCGCCTGCATGTGATGCCGGAGTTGCGGCGGAATCACGTGCCGGGGTTCGGGAAACACCATCGTGAAGTAAAGGGGCCGTGCGAGCTTGTTCACCAACGGCATGATCTGGCCTGAGAACAGCGTGTCAATCAGCTCTTCCTGGCGGGCAGCGGTTTCCTCGTTGTCCGCGAAGAGCACGACGTCGCGGCCGAGAAAGCCGATCAGGATGTTCCCGTAGCTCCACAGGTTCTTGTCGAGTTGCTGGAAAAAGTAGCCGCCGGAGTGGAAGCCCGGTCTCCTTCGCGCAAGGGGGAATCCTCCCACGGCATGAATCACCACGTCCGATACCTTGCCGTTTTCATCGGTTTGGTAAGTCACCAGCATGGCGGCCACCTCGCCGACATGCAGCGCGGGATCATCGCTCAGTCCTTTTCTGACCAGGGCCTGCAGATGGGAAAGCAGTTCCGGATTGTCGCCGAAAATCGCTTCGAGGAAGTCCACGGAGAAAGCCTGATCGGCGGGGACCTCGCCGATTGTGCCGCCGTTTTCGATCAGGTAACGGACTTGCGCATGGATACTGCGCCCGACGGAAACCGTCCGGTAGGCCCTGTATCCGACGTAAGCCGCGCCCAGCGCCAACGCCGCCACAAACACCAGAACCGGCTTCACCCATTTCCGGGGCTTCTTCACAGACAATACCTCCGGCATGACGGCGGAGTTTCGCGCCGATCATGCACTCTTCAAGTATACCTATACACCGATTTCCGCATTTCCGGCAAGGGCTGCCCGGAGAATGAGGGCAGGGGTTTGAACGTGACAAAGAGGCCCCGATTCCTACAATGCCCCCGATTCACTGCCCCGCAAGGAGTTATGAAAAGAATGCCTGTTTTCAAGAAGACCGGCGAGTGTTGGTGGGACTTCGTGGAGACCGAACCCGGTGCGGCCGGCACCGGCGAGTTCATAGCCGTTCATACCGAGCAGGTCGCGCGGCTCTACTTCCCCCTCGTAAACGAAGCGGGCATGCGCTCGTGGACGAATCCCGATCTTCAGGGCAGTCCCGCGGCGGAACATAATGAGTATCTCGGCGTTCCGCTCACGGCGGAAGACCTCGCCAACACGCTGGTTCATCGCGGCTTCTGGCTTGCCGAGCCGGGGCGTCGCCCTTTTTCGCTTTCCCGTCTCTCAGCCGACGGCCTGGACGTCCATGCCCGCCGTTTGCGCGTTCCTGCAACGCTGGTGAATGCCGGGCCCGGCTGGTTCAGCGTGGTGAAGGAGTCTTCCGACCGCCGGTTTCGCGTGCGCGCGACGCTCTGGTGCCCCTCGGACCTCGACGAGAAGATCGAGATCATGCTCGTCGAAGTGACCAACACGTCAAAGAAGGCGCTTCACTTCGACGCCTATGGCGCGATCCCGTTGTTCGCCCGTTCGGCGGACGATGTCCGCGATCACCGCCACGTGACCGCGCTGCTGAACCGCGTGAGACTGTCCCGGCACGGGGTGTCGGCTTGTCCCACGATGTCTTTTGATGAGCGCGGCCACCGACTGAACACGACGGTGTACACGGTGCTCGGGTTCGGTCCGCGCGGCCGCCCGCCGACGGGGATATGGCCGACACAGGAAAGCTTCCTCGGCGAGGGCGGCAGCTTCGCGGCGCCGGCCGCGGTCTGGCGCCGGGAGAAAGAACCGAGAGGGAGCCCCGCGAGTTTCCAGGGCAAAGAAGCGCTGGGCGGATTCTGCTTCGAGGGAGTTGTCCTGCGGCCCGGCGAGTCCGGTCATTTTGTTTTCCTGGGTGGTGTGTCGGACAGCGCGGCGTGTGTGGCGCGCTGGACCCGGTGGGCGCGATCGTCCGGAAACGTTCGCAGCTCCCTCGAGTGTACGCGGGAGCATTGGCTAGCGCAGACCCGGGGGGTGTCGTTCCGCACGCCGTTCCCAAGACTGAACAACTGGCTCGCCTGGGTTGGAACCCAGCCGACGCTGCGCCGGCTTTACGGCAACTCCTATCTGCCTCAATACGACTACGGCCGCGGCGGGAAAGGCTGGCGGGATCTCTGGCAGGATTGCCTCGCGCTGTTGCTGTCGGATCCCTCCGGCGTGAAACGAATGCTGCTCCACAACTTCGGCGGCGTGCGGATGGATGGGTCGAACGCCACCATCATCGGCACGAACGGATCCTTCATCGCGGACCGGAACAGTATCCCTCGCACCTGGATGGATCACGGTTGCTGGCCGGCCTATACCACGTTGCTTTACGTGGACCAGACGGGCGACCTGCCGTTCCTTCTGCGCGAGCGGGAGTATTTCCGCGATCCGCAAACACACCGGTGCAAGCGGCGCGATGCGCGTTGGACCGAAGCGTACGGCCGCGAGCTTCGGGCCCGCGACGGACGCGTATACCGGGGCACGATTTTTGAGCACATGCTGGTGCAGAACCTGACGGCGTTCTTCAACGTCGGCGAACACAACGTCTGCCTGCTGGAAGGGGCGGACTGGAACGACGGATTGGACATGGCGGACGATCGCGGCGAGTCGGTGGCTTTCACTGCGTTCTTCGCATGGAACCTGGATCGCCTGGCGGATCTGGCGGACGTGCTGGCGCGCCGGGGGAACCGAATGCTCCGTCTCGCGCGCGAACTGCGGCTCCTGCTTGATCGGGTGCCCGGCGGCCGGCGCGTGAACTACGGTTCGTCGCGCGCGCGGCAGGCGCGGTTGAAGGCCTACCTGGACGTCGTCGCGCGCGATGTGTCGGGGCGGACGATCGCGGTGGATGCCGCGTCGCTCGCGGCGGACCTGCGCGAGAAGAGCCGGACGCTTGCCGCGCGAATCAGGGAAGAGGAGTGGGTGGCGCTTGGAAAGCGCGAGGGGCTTTTCAACGGGTATTACGACAACCGCGGGCGGCGTGTGGAGGGACGGCGTGCGCGGGGTGTCCGCATGACGCTGACGGGCCAGGTGTTTCCCTTGATGGCAGGGATCGCGGAGCCGCGGCAGGTGGAGCAGGTCGTCCGCTCGGTGGATCGCTGGCTGAAGGACCCGGTGACGGGAGGTATCCGGCTCAATACCGACTTCGGCGGAATCCAGCCGGATCTCGGGCGTGCATTCTCGTTCGCGTATGGAGAGAAGGAGAACGGCGCGGTGTTCTGTCACATGGCCGTCATGTACGCCTACGCGCTTTACCGCCTGCGTCGGCCGGACGTCGGCCACAAGGTCTGGAGTGCGCTCTATGGCGCGGCCACAAACTCCGCCGTGGCGTGCGTCTTCCCGTGCGTGCCGGAATATTTCAACGCGGAAGGGCGGGGCATGTACTGCTATCTCACCGGCACGGCGTCATGGATGGTATACCTGCTTCTGACCCAGGCTTTCGGCGTTCGCGGAGAGTTGGGCGACTTGGTCGTGGATCCCCAGTTGCTGCCGCACGAGTTCGGCGCCCGGGGCGAGTGCTCGGTGAAAGTCCCGTTTGCGGGTCGCAGCCTGGAAGTGGTCTTTCACAATCCGCGCAGGCTGAAACCCGGCCAATACAAGGTCATGGGGGTGCGGGCCGGCGGCCGGGCTGTTCCCTGCGAGCCGCGGGAACAAGGGGGTGTGCTCATCCGGCGCCGGGAGCTCTCGCGCCTGCCGGCGGGCCGGACAATCCGTCTCGATGTGACCTTGTAGTCCGCCCGGGAACCTCTAGAATACCGACGCACAACAGGATTGGAGAAGTACTATGAAACCCTTGCTTGCACGCGAAGCCATGGATGCGATCGTTCACGGCACACACGGCTCACCCTACGAGGTGTTGGGCATGAACGAAACGGGTCCGTCCATGCCCGGCGTCGTAGTCCGCTCTTTTCAGCCGTACGCCCGGAAAGTGGAGATCATCAACTCCGACTCCGGCGAGGCGCTTGAACTGGCGCGCATTCATGACCAGGGCCTGTTCGAGCGGGTGCTGCCGGATCGCGCGAAGTTCCGCTACCGCCTGCGCATGACCGGTTTCGACGACCACCAGTGGGAGTTGGAGGATCCTTATCGCTTCCCGCTCCAGATCACCGACTTCGACCTGTATCTGCTCGGCGAAGGCACGCACTACCGCACGTACACCAAGATGGGTGCACACGTGATGACGATTGACGGCGTGCAGGGAGTGCACTTCGCGGTCTGGGCGCCCAACGCGATGCGCGTGAGCGTGATCGGCTGGTTCAACCGCTGGGACGGGCGCCACCATCCCATGCAGCATCGGGGCGGTTCGGGCTTGTGGGAGATATTCATCCCGCATCTTCAGCCGGGCGACCTCTACAAGTTCGAGATCAAGGGGCGCCACAATTTCCTCGGGCAGAAAGCGGATCCGTATGCCTTCTTCTCCGAGTTGCGTCCGAAATCCGCTTCGGTGGTGTGGGACCTGAACCGCTACCAGTGGCGCGACCAGGACTGGATGGCGCAGCGTCGCGAGACGCGCTGGCACGACAAGCCGATCAGCGTGTACGAGGTGCACCCCAGTTCGTGGCGCCGGGTCCCGGAGGATTTCAACCGCTGGCTCACCTATCGCGAGCTGGCCGATCAACTGGTTCCCTACGTCAAGGAGTTGGGATACACGCATATCGAGTTGCTTCCCATCTCGGAGCATCCCTTCGACGGGTCGTGGGGGTATCAGACCATCGGCTACTACGCCCCGACTTCCCGGTTCGGCACGCCGGACGATTTCATGTACTTCGTGGACCGTTGCCACCAGGAGGGGATCGGCGTGCTCCTCGACTGGGTTCCGGCGCATTTCCCGAAGGACGGGCACGGGCTGGCGTATTTCGACGGCAGCCATCTCTACGAGCATGCCGACCCGCGCAAGGGCGAGCACAAGGACTGGGGCACGCTGATCTTCAACTACGGCCGCAACGAGGTGAAGACCTTCCTCCTGTCCAACGCGATGTACTGGGCGGATGTCTACCATATTGACGGGCTGCGCGTGGACGCGGTGGCCAGCATGTTGTACCTCGACTATTCCCGCAAGGAAGGGGAGTGGATCCCGAACCAGTTCGGCGGCCGCGAGAACCTCGAGGCGGTGGATTTTCTCAAGCGGTTCAACGAAGTCATCCACGGCGAGTACCCGGGATTCATCACCTTCGCGGAGGAATCCACGGCGTGGCCGATGGTTTCCAAGCCGACGTACCTGGGCGGCCTGGGTTTCGACTTCAAGTGGAACATGGGATGGATGCACGACACCCTGGTGTACATCCACAAGGAGCCGGTGCATCGCAAGTTCCACCACCACGAGCTGACGTTCTCGCTGATCTACGCATTCACCGAGAACTTCATCCTCCCGTTCTCGCACGACGAGGTGGTGCATGGGAAAGGGGCGATGCTCGACAAGATGCCGGGCGACTACTGGCAGCGCTTCGCCAACCTGCGCGTGCTGTATGCGTACATGTTCGCGCACCCCGGAAAGAAACTCCTTTTCATGGGCTGCGAGTTCGGACAATGGCGCGAGTGGACCTGCCACGAGAGCCTGGACTGGCATCTCCTCGACTACGACCCGCATCGCAAGCTGCACGACCTGGTTCGCGATCTGCACGGGTTGTACCGCCTGTACGGCGCGCTGCACGAAATCGACTTCTCGTGGGAAGGCTTCGAGTGGATCGACCTGCACGACTGGGAGCAGAGCATCATCTCTTTCTTCCGGCGCGGGCGCGACCCACGCGACATCGTCGTGTGCGTCTGCAACTTCACGCCGGTCCCGCGCGAGGGTTACCGTATCGGCGTCCCCGAGCCGGGACGTTACACGGAAGTGCTGAACACCGATGCCGATCAGTACGGCGGCAGCAATGTCGTCAACACCGGGGACCGGTATGCCGAGGATATCCCGTGGATGGGAAGGAACTGGTCCATCGGGCTACGGCTTCCGCCGCTCGGCGCGGTGTACCTGCGCCTGAATCCGCACGATTAGCGGGTGGGGCAGGGCCGGATCGTTCAGGGCGCGAACTTCTCGATTTTGTCGAGCACGTGTTCGTATTCCTGCTTGATGTTGTTCAGGAAGCTTTTCACCACGCGACCGCGAAACTGCTTGAGGTCGATCTGCCGGAGCTGTTCCTCGTCGCCGGTGGTGGCCATGCGCAGGAATCCGCGTGGAAGATGCTGGGCCCGGATACACATCCCCCCGGATATGCAGCTCGCGTTCCGGATCGTTTCCTCCAGCTCGGGCAGGTTGCCCGGCCATGGGTAATTCTCCAGCACCATCAGCGCCTCCGGCTCGATGGGTACCTTCTCGCCGGGGTTGAGGAACCGGCGGAGCATCAGGCCGATGTGGATGCGCGCGTCTTCGGGCCGCGTGCGAAGCGGCGGCACCGTGACCGTCGTTTCCTTGAGGGCCTGCAGGAGATCCGGGTTGAAGCGTCCGTCCACCGTGAGCTTCTCCAGGTGCGTGGTGGTGGAAGCGATGATGCGGGTCCGAAGCTGGGCGTCCCCGCCGCCGTCATACGCGCGGAATCGCCGCGTCAGGATGATCGCAGAAAGCTCCTTCTGCATCTGCGGCGGCATCGAGCCGATCTGTCGAAAGTACAATGTGCCCGCCTTGCTGTGTTCGAGCAGGGCTCCGATCGAACCGCCCTCCCGCAGGCGGCTGCAGTCCACCCGCTCGAAAAGATCGTCGCGCCGCGATCCGCGCGCGTGAATCGTTCGCGCCAGGATTTCCTTGCCGGTGCCCGGCTCGCCCTGGAAAAGGACCGCGCCGTCGCGCGGCGCCAGTTCAACGATGCGGGCGCAGACGCCCTTCATCGCCGCGCTCGCGGCGACGACGTTGGGGAAGGGCAGGGCGGTGGGGTCGGGCTGCGTCAGCTCGGGGATGCTGTTCCGCGCCTTCACATACTCCAGCGCCGCGGAAACCGTGGTGCGGAGCGCATCCAGAGAAAATGGTTTGGCCAGGTAGTCGAACGCGCCTTTCTGCATCGCCTCCATGGCCGTGTCGGCGGTGCCGTAGCCGGTGGCCATGATCACCGGCACGCCGGGCGATTTCTGCTGGGTAATCTCCAGGAAGCGCAGGCCGTCCATCCCCGGCATCGCGTAGTCGGTGATGATCACGTCGAAGCTTTGAAACCCCACCAGCTTGAGCGCGAGATCGCCCGCGGTCACGGTTGCGATGTCATGCCCGTCGGCGGTCAGTGCCGATTTCAGGCACTTGAGCACCATGGGCTGATCATCCACAACAAGGATTCTGGCCATAAGGTTCCCTCGGGTTCCCGGATGTGCTCCTGCCCCCTATTATATGCGACGGGAGCCCCGGGCGTATAGTAGGGAGTAATGGACATGGACGGGGCTTTCGTGGTTTATTCCGGACGGTTCCGGCCTCGGAGGGTGAACAAGCCATGTCGAAACTCGTTCGATTGAGCGTTTCGCTGGACAAGGACCTGGTCGAAAAGTTCGACCGGCAGATTTCACGCGCACACTGCCCGACGCGATCGAAGGCCGTCGGGGACCTGATCCGCGAGAGCCTGATCCGCCGGGAGTGGCTGGAAGGCCGCGAAGTCGCGGGCGCGATCATCCTGGTCTATGACCACCACAAGCGCGATCTGGCCAACCGGTTGAACCATATTCAGCACGACTGGCATCACATGATCATGGCCACGCAGCACTTCCATTTGGATCACGACAACTGTCTCGAGATCCTTGCGGTGCGCGGCAAGCCGCGGGATATCGCGGAACTCGAGGCGGGGTTGCGCGCGGTGAAGGGGATCAAGCACTGCTCGCTCGCCACGGCCACGACCGGCCGCGCGCTGCCGTAGCCTGAATCGCTTATGCATGTTCTGAAGGCCACGCACAGGGCTTGTCCCGCTGGCCAAAACCCATAACGCACGCATGTGAGGTCCCCCGCGGACTCGCCCCGCGGGAACCCATGTTCATCAAGCTATGATGAAAGCCCCAAGAAATCGGAACCCGGATGGAGCGAAAGGCGGAGGGCCCCACTGTTTCGCTCCATCCGGGCTCCTGTTGGTTTCGGGTGGGCGCGTAGCGTGCGAACTTCGGCTCCTGCGGGTCGAGCCCGCAGGGGGGGGGCTGTTTTCAAGACATACTTCGGTTTTGATACCGTCCGGCTTATCGTTTTTTTATCGGCCTGCAATCCGGACAGAACCCGTACAGCGTCACCTCGTGATGCCGCACCGCGAATCCGCGCGGCGTCATCGCCTGGATGCCGCGCGGGCAGCCGGGGATGGGGTAGACCTTGTTGCAGGACTGGCAGTGGAAATGGTGGTGATGCTCGCTCCGCACCCATTCGAAGCGCGTCGGTTGTCCCGGTACGCGGACCGGCGCCAGCAGGCCCGCTTCGGCGAGGTGCTTGATCGTCCGGTATACCGTGGCGATGCCGAGCCCGCCGTGGCCGCGGCGCGCCAGCGCGCACGCCTCGTCGGGAGTCAGGGGGCGCCCCGCCTCGCGAAAGGCGTTCGTTACCGCTTGACGCGGCCGGGTCCGCCGCTGCACTATTGATACTGATTTATCACTATCAGACATCGTGGGCTCAACGTAGCGGCTTGGAGGGGGCGGGGCAAGCGGAAATGAGCGGGAAGCTGGAGGTGCCCCCCATGCGGCAAGCGCGTGGGGACGGCGGGGAGCGGAAGGCGGGGAGAGGGAAAGAATGAAGTTGATGAGAACGATCGTGCTGTTGATTGGGGCATGGGTATCCGCATTCGCCGCGTTCGCGCAGGCTCCCCTCGTTGTCGTCACCACCCTGTTCCCCTTGTATGACTGGGCCCGTGAAGTCGGCGGCGAGCGCGTGGAGGTGCTTCAACTGCTCCCTCCGGGCGTGGAGGCGCATACCTTTGCGCCCAGGCCTTCCGATATGCGGCTCCTGAACCGGGCGCAGGTGTTCATCTATATCGGCGATGACATGGAGCCGTGGGCCAAGGATATTCTGCAGGGCCTGGACAACCCCTCGTTGGTCGTGGTTGAAGCCGGCCGGGAAATCGAGAGGGCCGACGATCATGTACACGGCGAGCACTGCGAACACGCCCATCACGAGCATTCCGGCGCGGATCCGCACGTCTGGCTCGATCCGGTTCTCGCCCAGGCCATGGTGTCACTCATCGCACAGGGGCTCGCCAAGGCTGATCCTGAAGGCGCTCCGCTTTATGAGACGCGCGCCCAAGCGTACATCACTGAACTTCAGGAATTGCATCGGCAGATCAAGCAAGGGCTGGAGACTTGCCGCCACCGGGAGATCGTGTACGGCGGCCACTTCGCTTTCGGGTACTTCGCGCGCCGTTACGGATTGTCTCATGTTTCGCCGTATCCCGGCTTCTCTCCCAACTCGACGCCGACACCGCGGCAGGTCGCGGAACTGATCCGCGTGATCCGCGCGACAGGACAAAACACCGTTTTTCACGAAGAACTGATTGAGCCGCGCGTTGCGCGGGTCATGGCGGAGGAGACCGGCGCGAAACTGGAATTGCTGCACGGCGCGCACAATCTGACCCCGGCGGAGCAGAAACGGGGTGTGACGTATCTTTCCATCATGAATGACAATCTCGCGAAACTGCGCGCCGCGCTGGAATGCGAATGAACGCGATTGAATCCGTGGAACTGAGCGTGGCCTATGGAGCGGGCCGGGTCCTCGACCGGATCTCCTGGAGGGCCGGGCCGGGCGAGTTCTGGGCCGTCGTCGGCCCCAACGGTTCCGGCAAGACCACGCTGGTGAAGACCGCGCTCGGGCTGCTTCAGCCCCAGTCGGGCACGGTGAGCCTGTTCGGTGTCGCGCCGCGGCGATTCGATGCGTGGCAGCGGATCGGATACCTCCCGCAGTTCGCATCGCCCGCGTTTCCGAAGTTCCCCGCGACGGTGTCGGAAATGGTGGGGCTGGGCCGTCTCGCGGGCAAGCGTTTTCCCAGGCTGCTGAATCGCTCGGACGCTTCCGCCGTGGTGAACGCATTGGGCCGCCTCGGGGTGGCGGACCTCGCAAACCGGCGGATCGGCGAGCTTTCGGGAGGACAGCGGCAGCGCGTGCTTCTGGCGCGCGCGCTGGTCAACCGTCCGGACCTGCTGATCCTCGACGAACCGACACTCGCGCTCGATCCGGACAGCCGCGAGAGCTTCTACAACCTCCTCGCGGAAATGCACCGGCAGGGGGGCTCGACGATCGTGCTGGTGACCCACGACAGCGCGACGGCGGGGCGCTATGCCTCGCACCTTCTGTATCTCGACCGCACAGTGCTGTTTTCCGGAACCTTCCATGATTTCTGCCGATCGCCGGAAATGGCGAAGCAGTTCGGGCCTTTCGCGCAGCATACGATCTGTCACCAGCATGACGGGGAGGGCCGGTCATGCGCGAAGTGATGGAATTCCTCCGGTTCGCATTTGTCCAGCGGGCGCTGCTCGCGGGAGTTTTCATCGCCGTGGGCTGCGGCTTGCTGGGCGTCTTCCTCGTGCTCCGGCGGCACTCGATGATGGGCGACGGCCTTGCGCATTTCGCTTTTGCCACGGTCGGGCTTGCGCTCTGGCTGGGATGGGCGCCGCTGTGGGTCTCGCTCCCGCTCGTGGCGCTGGCTTCGCTGGTGATCCTGCACCTGCCTTCGCGCGCGGCGATGTACGGCGACGCGGCCATCGGAATGGTTTCGGCCGTCGGAGTGGCCATCGGGGTGCTGCTTTCCAGCCTCGGCGGAGGCTTCAGCGTGGACCTGTTCAGCTTCCTGTTCGGCGACATCCTCGCGGTCAGCCGCGCGGAGGCGGGCCTGGCCGTCGGCCTCGCGGCCGGCGTGTTCGCCGCGATCCTGCTGGCATATCACGAGCTGTTCGCGGTGACGTTCGACGACACGAGCGCGCGGGTGGCCGGCATCCGCCCCGAGCGGGTCAACCGTCTGCTCGCCGTGCTGACCGCGCTGATGGTCGTGCTGGGCATCCGCGTCGTCGGCATGCTGCTCGTGTCGAGCCTGTTGATCTTTCCCGCCGTGACCGCGCTGCAGTTGTGCCGGAGTTTCAGGACCGCGCTGCTGGCCTCCGCCGCGCTGTCCGCACTGTCCGTGGTCCTCGGCCTCTTCGTCGCCCTGTGGCTCAACCTGCCTGCCGGCGCGACGATCGTCCTGGTCAACGCCGCATTCTTCTCCGCCTCCCTGCTGCGCCGCGCTTGACCGGCGGCCATGTTATAACTATTGTTATAACATGACTATGAAGACCAAAGTTCGCAAAATCGGCAACTCGCTCGGCATCGTCCTCCCGAAGGAAGCGCTGCGCGTGATGAAGGTGAAAGAGGGTGCGACGCTGTACCTGACCGAAGCACCGAAGAGCGCGGTTCGCATTACGCCAGAACGAGACGAGTTCGACAAGATGATGAAGATTGCCGAACGCGGGATGCAGCGCTATCGAAACGCCCTGCGAGAGTTGGCCAAATGAAGGAACCGATCTGGGTCACTCGCGAGGTCATTCTCGCAACACAGGAAGAGCTGCTTGGACGTTTTGGCGGCTTGGCTGGTATTCGAGATGAAGGGTTGCTGGATTCCGCGTTGCATCGGCCGCGGCACGTTTACACCTATGGACAACCGACGTTGTTTGATTTGGCCGCTGAGTACGCGATTGGCATAGTAAAAAATCACCCGTTCATTGATGGCAACAAGCGGGCCGGCTTCATGGCTGCATATATCTTCTTGGGCGCCAACGGTGTTGAGTTGGATGTTTCCGAGGAGGATGTTGTCCTGCAAACCCTCGCGCTCGCCGCGGGGGAACTCGGCAGGAAAGAATACGCAGCATGGCCGAAGAAGTCGTGCGGGAGTAAAAAGACTTCCCGCCGCCGCTGCTAAGCGGTGGCAGAACCATCCTCCGGGTTTTTCCCTCAGTGCGGGTGCTTGTGCCGGAGGCTGTGCGGACGTTCGAGCCCGTGCTTGAGCATCAACGATTCGTCGTTCATGACGTCCGCCGCAGGCCCTTCGGTCACCACCGATCCCGCATCCAGCAGGATGACGCGGGAACAGACCTCAAGGACCAGTTCCAGGTCGTGCGTGGCGATGATTCGTGTGTGTTCGAACGACTTCAGCAGTTCGATCAGCCGGCGCCGCCCGCGCGGATCGAGATTCGAGGACGGCTCATCCATGACCACGATATCCGGCGTCATCGCGAGGATCGTGGCGATGGCGACGGCGCGCTTTTCCCCCGCAGACAGGCGGTAGGGCGTCTGCTCTTGCAGGTTCGCCATGCCGACGCGTTCGAGCGCGGCCACCGCGCGTTGCCGGGCCTCCCCGGGCGCGAGCCCGTAGTTGAGCGGGCCGAAGGCCACATCGTCGAGCACGGTCGGCATGAACAATTGATCGTCCGGATCCTGGAACACCATGCCAACGGCCCGCCGGACTTGCGGCGAAGTTTCGCGCGTTACAGGGAACTCGCCGACGCGCACCTCGCCGCGGGACGGCAACAGGCAGCCGTTCAGGTGCAGGAGCAGCGTGGATTTGCCCGCGCCGTTGGGGCCGATGACGCCGACCGATTCTCCGTGCGCGATCCGGAAGGTGATGCCGCGAATGGCTTCGTGTCCGTCCGGATACACATGGGCCAGGTCGCGTGCTTCGACGATGTGGTGGCTCATCGCGCGCCCCCGGTGATCCAGGCGCCGAGGGCCTCGGCGAGATTCCATTTGCGGGCAATCGCGAAGAAGGCGATCCAGCAAACAACGAAGGCCGCATCGCCGATGCGCGATTCCGTTTCCCGCAGCGCGCGAACCCGGCCGTCGAACCCGCGCGCGCGCATCGCCGCGTAGACTCGATGGGCGCGATCGAGCGCGCGCAGCAGCAGATGGCCCGTTATCGAGCCATACACCCGGAGGGACGGTCCGCGCGCTCCCGCGGAGCGCAGGTCCATGGCGCGCCTCATCCGCAAGCCTTCGTCGGCGACCACGAACAGGTAGCGGTGAAGGAACAGCAACTGCACGACAAACGCGCGGGGCGCACCGATGCGTTCGAGACCCGCGCAAAGACGGTGCATGCCGCTGCTTGCGACCCAGACCAGGGCCGCGCTGACCGTCAGGGCGAAGCGAAACAGGATGGATGCGAAGGAGATCCATCCGCCTGCGACAACCAGGCCGCCCGGCAGAACGACGGGGTGGCGATCGAATAGCGGGTTGAAGAGGCCGATGCAGATCGCGAAGGGCGCGGCGATCAGGACCTTTCGCAGGATGAAGGCCGGCGGAATGCCGCTCAGCGCGAGCAAGACGACCGGATAAATGACGAAGGGCGCGAGGCCGGACAGTTCATAAGGGGGGAACGACATGACCGCCACGATGAATGCGATGGTGGCGACGGCCTTCGCCCTCGCATCCAGACGATGCGCGGGCGAGTCCATTGCGCCGAATTCGTCCATTCGCAATGCTTCGAGACTGCGAGAAACGTACACAAATCCTTCCTTCCAGGCTCAGGCCGTTTTACGGCGCAATCTCAAGAGGTACCCGGCAAGTCCGGCGAGCGCGACAACCATCGCGCCGCCCACGAGGCCTGAAATGGTCGTCCCTGCATTCACAGCTGGCCATGCCTGAGTTTCTTCCGGTTCGCCGGTCTTGAAGCCGTAATCCGGAAGGAATGCCGTCTTCTCTTGAACTCGCGCCATATCTTCATGAATGCCCGCCTCGCGCGATTCAAGTTCTTCGCGGCCGCTGACTTTGCCCATGGACCACTCCAGACCGTCCGGGTGTGACGACGCAAACCAACTGAGCGCTCCGCCGACAATAACAGCGGCGATCAGGAGTCCCGTTTGCACGGGCCGAAGGTTTACGGAGAAATCCACGGGGGCGGAAGGCATCACAAGCGCTTCCGGGCGGGTGCGCGCGACAAAAGCCACTACGGCGGCCGTAGCCAAGCCTTCCACGATGCCGATCGCGAGATGAATCGGCTGCATCAGCATGACGAACTTGTCGAAAGGAAGTTCCGAAATGCCCGACAGGGTTGTTTCGATCACCACTCCGAACGCGCCCAATTGCAGGCCGACGATCGCTGCGAGCATGGAGCCGAGCCACAGCCGCACACCGCCGCGCGCGTCGCGCACGATGGGGCGATAGATGAGGGGCAGCGCGACGAATGCGGGGAAGAACCCGAGGTTGAATATATTGCAGCCCAGGGCCAGCAACCCTCCATCCGCGAAGAACAGCGCCTGGACCGTGAGCACGGACGCGATGACCACGAAGGACGCGTACGGCCCCAGCAGCACTGCCAGGATCAAGCCGCCGCCCAAGTGACCGCTTGAACCGGTCGCCGGGATCGTGAAGTTGATCATCTGCGCGGCGAAGATGAACGCGCCGAGGACGCCCATCAGGGGAACCAGCCGGTCGTCCAGCGTCTGCCGGATTTTGCGGGCGCACCACGCGAGCAGACCCGCGCTCGCGGCCCACATCGTCCCGCCCACCGCGGGCGAAATCAGAGCATCAGCCATATGCATGGATCATTCTCCGGTCAGGGGGTTTGGGTTCCGGCCGGGCCGAACGTCCAGGTCAGGCCCGCCGTGGTTGCGAAATCTTCGGCATCGCCGCGCAGCCGCGACCCGCCGGCCACGTCGAGCGTCAGTGCGGCGCATGGGCACCAGCGGAGCCCGATACTGTACAGGACCACGGTGTCGGCGCCCTTACCGAGTTCCCTTTCGGCGAACACTTCACCGACACACTGAAGCAGCTCTGTGAGCTGGTAGTCGAGGGCCAGCCCGTAGTGGAGGACATCGTCCACATCCTCGCCGTCGGGTTGCCCGATCCACGAGTAGCCGGCGTTGGCGTGCGCGGCAAACTTGTCGGAGAGCGATTTCGAGGCCACCCAGGTCAGGTCGTAGTCTGTTTTGCCGCTTCCCAAACCTTTATCCTCATCCGCCGTGGGAAATTTCACGGCGCCGACCAGCGCCTGCCGCGGACAACAGGGGGACTCGCCAAGGAATTGCCACTTTGCGCCCAGGACCAGGTCGCCGGCCCCGCTTTCGTTGACATCCTTCGTGCGGCCTTCTTCGTCGATTCTTTCCAGCCGTTCTTCAAACTGCCCACCGAATCCAATCCCGGCTTCGACGCTTGGAACCAGGCCATACGTCAGCCCGACGGGGAAATCCCAGTGATGACAATCGGCGTCCCGCACATAGCCGACCCCGGCCTCGAATTCAAACACCCCCGGATCCACGGGGTCCGCATCGTCCACCGCCAGCGGACGTCCCGCCCACGCCATCCCCGCCGCGCACAGCATTCCCGCAAACGCCCATTCCCGCAATCGCATGCCGATCTCCCTTTCCTTGTCCGATCCCTGTCGCCGGTGTCGCGCCACGTATTACGAATATGCAAATAGTAATACGCGCGCATCGGGGGTCAAGGCGGATTTTTCCAATGCCTGGAAAAACAGGCGGAGAATTTTCCAATGCCTGGAAGAATCGCCCGAAAAGTTTCCAGTCCTTGGAAAATGCGGCCCGCTACACCAGCGTCTGGCAGACGGTGATGGCGGCGACGCCGACGATGTCGTCCGCGCTGCACCCGCGCGACAGGTCGTTCACCGGCTTCGCGAGGCCCTGCATGATCGGTCCGTAGGCGGTGGCGCCGGCGAGGCGCTCGGTCAGCTTGTAACTGATATTGCCCGCGTTGAGGTCGGGGAAGATCAGGATGTTCGCGTTGCCCTGGATCGCGCAGCCGGGGCATTTTTTCGACGCCACGCCGGGCACGAGCGCGGCGTCCGCCTGCAGCTCTCCGTCCACGACGGCATCGAGCCCGAGCTCCTCGACCCGCGCCTGCGTGAGTTTCGTCGCCT
Organism: Verrucomicrobiota bacterium; assembly: GCA_022704185.1. Classification (GTDB taxonomy): domain Bacteria; phylum Verrucomicrobiota; class Kiritimatiellia; order CAIQIC01; family JAGNIJ01; genus JAKJGV01. The sequence continues at coordinate 45,964 of JAKJGV010000003.1, read as the reverse complement.
CGATCATCTTGTCCGCGAGCTCGTGTTTGGCGCTTCCCTGGGTGGAGAACGACAGCATGGCGACGCGCGCCTGGCCGCCGACCAGCGCCTGGTGGGTCTTGATCGTGGCGATCGTGATGTCCACCAGCTGCTCCGCGTTGGGGTTCGGGTTGACGCCCGAGTCCGCGTACAGCAGCACGCCTTCGCCGGCCTCGGTGGGGCGGGCGAGCTCCATGACGAAGCAGCTGCTGCCGTACCGTATGTTCGGCGCGGTGCCGATGCACTGGAACGCGGTGCGGACCATGTCGGAAGTGGACGCGATGCTGCCCGCGACGAGGCCGTCGGCCAGCCCCTCGCGCACCATCATGTCGCCGAAATAGAGTCGGTCGCGAATGACTTCACGCGCCCGTTCCGGCGTCATGCCCTTCGCCTTTCGCAGCTCCAGCAGACGGAGCATGAGCCGGTCCTTCTCCGGCGCGACGAGATGATTCAGCACGTTTACGTTCAGCCCCGCGAGCGAGACATTTGCCGCGCTCTTGGCCCGTTCCTCGGGCGTGGCCAGGACGATCACCCGCGCGATGCCTTTCTTCGCGATCTTTGCGGCCGCGTCCATGACGCGGGGGTCCTGACCCTCCGCGAGAACGAGGGTGCGATGGGCGGCTTGTGCCTTCGGTAGAATGGTTTCGAGAAGTCCCATGACGGTTTTCCTTCCTCCGGCCGGGGCCGGATCGCGGTCATTCATAAATCGTGTCGGTCGCCTTCGGGCTCCCCTTGAGGACGCGCAGCGTTTCCCGCGCGATCATCAGCTCCTCGTTCGTGGGCATCACGACGGCCAGCAGCGTGCTCTCCTTCGTGCTCACGATCGCGGGGCGCGCCACGACCTCGTGGTTCACCGCGTCGTCGAGGTAACAGCCGATGCACGCGAGCTTCGCGATGACGCGGGCGCGGATGTACGCGCTGTTCTCGCCGATGCCGCCGGTGAACACGACGGCGTTGGCTCCGCCCAGGATCGTGTGGTACGAGCCGATGTAGGACACCAGGCGGTGCACGAACATCCAGAGGGCGCGCTTGGCCTGGTCGTTGCCGTGTTCAGCGGCCGTGATGATGTCGCGCATGTCGCTGCTGCCGATGCCGGCGACGCCGAGCAGTCCGCTCTTCTTGTTCAGCAGCTTGTCTATGTCGTCCGCCTTCATGCCCTGCCGCACGAGGTAGAGGACCACCGCGGGGTCGATGTCGCCGCAGCGCGTGCCCATCACGAGCCCGTTCAGAGGGGTCATGCCCATGCTCGTGTCTATGCTCTTCCCGCGCTCCACCGCGGCGATGCTCGCGCCGTTGCCGAGGTGGCAGGTGATGAGTTTCAGGTCGCTCAGCGGCTTGCCGAGGAACTTGGCCGTCGCCTGCGCGACGAACTTGTGCGAGGTGCCGTGGAAGCCGTATTTCCGGACGCCGTACTTCTCGTAGTATTCGTACGGGATCGCGTACAGGTAGGAGGCGGGCGGCATGGAGTGGTGGAACGCCGTGTCGAAGACCGCGATGTTCGGCACGCCGGGAAAGACGCGCTCGCAGGCCTCGATGCCCCCGAGGTTCGGCGGGTTGTGCAGCGGCGCGAGCGATGCGCAATCGCTGATGCTCTGCTTCACTTCGTCGGTGATGAGCGTGGAATCGTGAAACTTCTCGCCGCCGTGCACGACGCGGTGGCCGATGGCCTCGACTTCGGTGAGGCGGTCCAGCACGCCGTATTTCCTGTCCACCAGCTTCTCGCACACCACCTTGAGCGCGTCGTCGTGGTTGTGCACGTCGACCTGCTCGCGCAGCTCCTGGCCGTCGAACCGCTGGTACACGAGGTTCGGCTCCTTGAGCCCGATGCGCTCGACGATGCCCTTGGCGAGCATCTGCTCCTTCGTCATGCAGAACATCATGAACTTGAGCGAAGAACTTCCCGCGTTCACCACGAGAATGTTGACTGGGGGCACTGTATCGTTTCTCGGCATTGCGAGGACTCCACCTTCCTTGTGCACCATCGGCGTAAATCCGGTCGGACATGCGGGGTTAATCCGTTCCGGCCCGGCACTTAACAGCCGTTGTCGGCACCTCTAAAGTAGTACCGATTGAGACCCCGTTCTGTTTACACGAAAGAACCGGTTGCATCAAGCGGGACGGGAAGAAATGTCGGCGCGGTTTTCTGCACGCCGGACTAGCCAGAGGACGCCTCCTTTTGCTAGTCTCTCGCGGAACTTTCACGAGCGGCGGAAGTTTTGGAGTTTCGCAGTGCGTCACGAAGTCCGCACACGCCGCGTTCGCACCTTTCATATTTGAACGGGAAGGAGCAGCAGATGAGCATCAAGAAGCTGGAACCGGCCGCCCTGAATCGCTGGGTGGACGGCATCCTCCAGAAACAGAAAGTCTACGGCATTCAGGCCCGGGGCGACAAGTTCGTGTTCGACCAGCTGGACCGCGCGGACCAGTTGCGCCTCGACTACGACGTCAGCGTCACGGCGCCGAAAGCCTTCCTGCAGCCCCCTTGCGAAACGCTGTTGCGCTTCGGTGAGAAGGGCTTTGAGAGCGTGGTGGAATCCGAGCCGTTCGTCCTGTTCGGTGTGCACCCCTACGACATGGCCGCGATCCTGCAGATGGATGTCGTGTTCGCGGAAGGCAATCCGGACATTCATTACCTCGAGCGACGGAAGAACGCGACGATCGTCGTTTGCGATGTGCAGAACGCGTCGGAGAACGTCTTCGCGGGTTGCATGGGCACCGCGGTGCTGGAGTCCGGCGGCGACGTGCTGGTGACGCGCGTCGGTTCCGCCTACGTCGTGGAGTCGCGCTCCGCGCGGGGTGAGGCGCTGATGGAGACCATCGCGACCGCGCCGGTCGCCGGCGCGCGCGACCTCGGGGAGCGCAAGGCCGTCTGGGAAAAGAACCGGAAGCTGCTCCGTCGCCACGAGCTCAAGGTGAAGCCCGAGCAACTGCCCGCGCTGCTCGAGAAATCCTACGACCACCCGGTCTGGGAGGAGAAGGCGAAGCGATGCTTCTCCTGCGGGTCCTGCAACCTGGTCTGCCCCACCTGCTACTGCTTCAACGTGCGCGACACCGTGTCCTACAACCTCAAGGACGGCGAGCGCGAGCGCGTGTGGGACGGCTGCATGCTGGCGGAATTCGCGCTGGTGGCCGGCGGACACAACTTCCGGAAGAAGAAGGCGGAGCGGTACCGGCACCGGTACTACCGCAAGGGGAAATACCTGCACGACATGCACAAGCAGATCGCGTGCGTTGGATGCGGACGCTGCATCACCGCGTGCGTGACGAAGATCGCGAACCCGGTGGAGATCTACAACAGACTCGCGGAGGGGCAGAAATGATCAGCAGCAACACGGCGCAACCCATGAAGGATATCTACCTTCCCGAGCCCGCGGATGTGCTGAAGGCATCGCCGATGACGGCGCTCGAAATGTTCTTCGAGTTCCGGCTCGCTTCGGGCCGCGAGCTGGGGCACATGCCGGGCCAGTTCGTGGAAGTCTCGATCCCGGGCATCGGCGAGGCGCCGATCTCCATCTCGTCGTCGCCGACGCAGAAGGGCTCGTTCCAGATGGTCGTGCGCAAGGTCGGCAACGTTTCGGGCGCGATGCACGCGCTGAGCGCGGGCCGGCAGGTCGGCATTCGAGGCCCCTTCGGGACGCACTTTCCCGTGGACGGCGAGATGAAGGGGAAGGATATCCTCTTCATCTGCGGCGGCATCGGGCTGGTGCCCGTGCGCTCCGCGATCAACTACGTCCTCGATCATCGCGACGACTACGGGCACGTCACGATCCTTTTCGGCACGAAGACGCCGGCGGACCGGCTGTTCACGGACGAGATGCAGCGGTGGGCTTCGGCAAAGGACGTGACGTTCATGGAGACCGTGGATCGCGGAGACGACGCCTGGAAGGGGAACGTCGGGGTCATCACGACGCTCATCCCGAAGGTCCGGCTGGATCCCGCGAGGACGGTCGCCGTGGTCTGCGGCCCGCCGATCATGTACAAGTTCGTGATCCTTGAGCTGGACAAGGTGGGGCTGAAGGCCGACCGGATGTACGTGTCGCTGGAGCGCCACATGAAGTGCGGCGTCGGCAAATGCGGGCACTGCCAGGTCAACGGGCTCTACGCCTGCCAGGACGGCGCGGTCTTCAAGTACTCGGATATTGCCAGCGTAAGGGAGGCCATCTGATGAGCAAGCCCAGGGTTGCCATTTTCGATTTCGCCTGCTGCGAGGGATGCCAGCTCCAGGTCGTGAACCTGGAGGAGGAGCTGCTGGACGTGCTTTCCGTCGTGACGCCGGTGGAGTGGCGCGAGGCGATGTCCGAGCAGAGCGAGGAATACGACATCGCGATCATCGAGGGGTCCATCACGCGGCCGGAGGACGAGGAGCGCGTGAAGAAGATCCGCGAGCGCGCGAAGATCCTCATCGCGCTGGGCGCGTGCGCGACCACGGGCGGCGTCAACAAGCTGAAGAACAACTTCGGCATGGATGAAGTCCGGACCATCGTGTACGGCAAGGACGCCGCGATGCCGCATCTCAACACGATGCCGACGAAATCCGTCGCGGAGGTGGTCAAGGTGGACTACATGGTCCACGGCTGCCCGATCAACAACAAGGAATTCACCTACATCGTGCGGTGCCTGGTGATGGGCAAGCAGCCGGTGATCCCGAACTATCCCGTTTGCGTGGAATGCAAGATGCGCGGGAACGTCTGCCGCTACGAGTACGGCGAGATCTGCCTCGGGCCGGTGACGCGCGCGGGCTGCAACGCGCCGTGCCCGTCGGCCGGGTTCTGGTGCTTCGGCTGCCGCGGCTACGTGGACGATCCGAACGTCCAGGCGGCGCGCGAGGTCATGGACAAATACGGCAAGACGGTCGAGGATCTGAAGAGCCGGCTGCTGTTGTTCGGCAGCAAGCAGGAGCATACCGATGAGTAAGACTGTTGACATCCATGTGCATCACATCACCCGCGTGGAAGGGCACGGGAATATCCGCCTGCGCGCCGAGGACGGAAAGGTCCTCCAGTGCGAGTGGCAGGTGCCCGAGGCCCCGCGCTTTTTCGAGGCGATGGTGTTGGGCCGGAGCTACGAGGATATCCAGACCATCGTCAGCCGGATCTGCGGGATCTGCTCCGTGACGCACACCTTCGCGGCGATCAAGGCGATCGAGGACGCGATGGGCATCACGGTGTCCGAGCAGTGCGACAAACTGCGCATGCTGTTGCATTATTCCGAACAGATGGAAAGCCACAGCCTGCACGTCGGCTACCTCGTGGCGCCGGACCTGCTGGGCGTGAAGTCGGTCGTGCCCCTCGTCGCGAGCCATCCCGAGGTCGTGAAGAAGGTCATCAAGCTGCACCGAATCGGAAACCAGTGGATGGAGGCGATCGGCGGCCGCATGACGCACCCGGTGACGGTCAAGCCCGGCGGCTTCGCAAGCCTGCCCACGGAGAAATACCTGCGCGAGCTCAAGGCGACGCTGACGGAGTGCATTCCGGATCTCAAGGCCGTGGCGGAAGTGGTGCTGAGCCTTGCCGGGAAGCTGCCCGCGTTCGAGCGCCCGACGGAGTACGTCGCGCTCGTGGATTCGCCGCGCGCGTATTCGTTCTATCACGGAGGCATCGGGACCACCGACAGCGACGAGATTGTGCGCCCGCAGGAATTTGAGCGCGTGGCGAACGAATATGTCAGCCCGCAGTCCACGGCGAAGTGGTGCAAGTGGCACCGCGAATCGTACATGGTCGGAGCGCTCGCGCGCTTCAACCTGAACGCGGAGCAATTGCTCCCCTTGGCGGCGGCCACGGCGAAGATGTTCGGGCTGAAGAAGGGTTGCTGCAACCCGTATATGAACAACGTCGCGCAGGTCGTTGAGCTGGTGCAGGTGATCGAACACAGCCTCCAGTTGATTGACGAACTGCTGACGGCGGGCATCAAGCCCGAGCTGGCGAAGAGTACGCCCCGCGAAGGCGAGGGCGCGGGCGCGGTCGAGGCCCCGCGCGGAATCCTGTTCCACCGGTACGCGTTCGACAAGAAGGGCAATTGCGTCAAAGCCAATTGCTGCATTCCGACGAACCAGAACCACGCGAACATTCAGAAGGATTTCGAGGCGCTGGTGCCGCAGTTCCTCGGCGAAAGCCAGGATGACATCCGGCTCAAGATGGAAATGCTCGTGCGCGCATACGATCCGTGCATCTCCTGCTCGACACACTTCCTGAACGTCGAGTTCGTGTAGGTTTCTTCTCTCCCTCTCCCGATTGCGGGAGAGGGCTGGGGTGAGGGTGCATGAACCCCATCGTCGTCATCGGTCTCGGAAACCCCCTCATGCGGGACGAGGGGGTCGGTCTTTTCGTGGTGCGTGCTCTCGAAACGCGAAAAGAGCGCTTCCCCGGCACGGATTTCATCGAAGCAGGCGCGTCCGTCCTCGGCGCGCTGCATTCCATGGCCGGCCGCACAAAGGCGGTCTTCGTGGATTGCGCGTTCATGGGCGAGCCGCCCGGGACGATCCGGCGGTTCAGCCCGGACGAGGCGCGATCCATCAAGCGCCTTGCGGGCTTTTCTCTGCACGAGGGCGATCTCCTGAATTCCATCCAGTTGTCCCGCAACCTGGGGGAGTGCCCTCGGGAAATCGTCATTTTCGGCATCGAGCCGGACGCGGTCAAGATGGGCGAAGGCCTTTCGTCCTTGCTCTCCGGGCGTCTCCCGCAATATGTAGCTGCCGTGGAAGCCGAGCTTATGGCGGAGCTGCATGACTGCTGATTCACACGATGGGATGCGTCGCTCGATTTTTAGGGCCGGGTTGTTCATCTTCCTGCTCGCCCTCGCGATCCGGGCGATTTTTCTTTTTCAGCACCGCGCGAATCCGACCTTTGAGCTGCCGATCGTGGATGCGCTGACCTACCACCAGTTGGCGGCGGACCTCGTCGCCGGCCACGGGTTCGGGGATAAGTTCTTCTGGCAGTCTTTCTTCCATCCGCTCTTTCTCGGAGGGGTCTACCGGGTGTTCGGCGTCGCCGCGCTGCCGGCCCGCCTGCTCCAGATTCTGCTGGGTGCCGGGACCTGCGTCCTCGCGTGGGGGCTCGGCCGGAGGCTGGTCTCGGAGCGCGTCGGTTTGCTGGCTGGGCTGATGGTGGCATTCTATGGGCCTCTCATCGCGCAGGAGGGCGAACTGCTGCCGACCACGTGGGAAGCGTTCTGGCTGACCGCCTGGCTGCTCTTGCTGGCATCCCGTCGCGCCGGCAGCTTCCACGACGTCCTCGTGGGCCTCGCTGCCGCGTTGCTTGTCCTCACGCGTGCCGTCTTCTTGCCGTTCGTGCTGGTAGCAGGAATATGGGAAATCTGGAAACGCGGTGGGCAACATGCATGGCGCAGGGGGATGCTGCAGGGTGTCGCATTCGTCTTGCCCTTGCTTGTGGTGGCCGCGCTGAGCTATCGCGAAACAGGGCATTTCAGCGCGCTGCCGGGCAGCGGCGGATTCAACTTCTACCTGGGGAACAACCCGCGCTCCGCCGTCACCGAATCCATGCGGCCGGGCGATGACGCGATGCGGATCTACCGGATGGCCGCGGAGGCCGGAGTCGCCGACCGCCGCGGGACCTCGGGCTACTTCTACAAGGAGAGTGTTCGCTACATCCGGGAACAGCCGATCCATTTTCTCAAAGGCCTGGCGCGCAAGACGGCGCAGCTTTTCAGCTCGCGGGAGATCCCGCGAAACCTGGACGTGTATCTGTATCGCCGGTGGTCTTCCGTGCTGCGCGTGCTGGTCTGGAAGTGCGGGGGGTTCGGATTCCCGTTCGGGTTGCTCGGACCGTTGGCTCTGCTCGGCCTGATCGCGGAGCGCAAGCGATGGCCCGCGCCGCTGGTGATGTGCGTGGTGGTAGGTCCCGTGACGATCGTTTTCTTTATCGCGGCGGGGCGATACCGGGTGCCGATGATCCCGGTGTTCGCGGTGTTGGCGGCCGCGGGGATGACGTCTCTTCTCGATGCGGGCCGGCGGCGCGACCTGAAGACCTTGGCGGTTTCCCTGCTGGCGGTCATTGCGGTCGGCGTCGGCATTTGTTTCCCGCGTGAGTTTGCCGTGGAGCGCACCGATTTCGAAGCGGAACTGGACTACTGCGCGGCGGGCACTCTGCTCGAGTTCGGCAGGCCGGAGGAGGCGGCGGAGCGATTGCGGGCCGCGTTGCAGCGCCGGCCGGATTACCTCGAGGCGCGGTTCAACTACGGCGTCGCGCTGGCGCAGCGGGGGCGGGTGGACAAGGCCGTCGAGCAGTGGCGGGAGGTCCTCCGTCTCGATCCCGACGATCCGGACGCCCTTCGGGCGCTGGAAGAGGCGATGTCGTTGCCGTAACCCATGTCCTTATTCCGGATTCGACCCGCTTCACCGCATAAGCTACAACAAAGACCGCCATGCACGAGTTTTCCATTTGTGAAGGGATCGTGAAGGCGGCGCAGGAGGAACTGGGCCGCATGAACCCACGCCCGAAAGCGCTGCGTCGCGCGCGGGTGGTTGTGGGGCGGTTGCACGCGATCGTGCCGGACAACATGGAGATGGCGTACGAGGTCCTGACCCGCGACACGCCGATCGCAGGGTCAAAGCTCGAACTCGAGTTTGTGCCGATTACCGCGAAGTGCAGGGCGTGTGGCTGGGAGGGTGGCATTGAGCCGCCTGTTTTTCTTTGCGGATCGTGTCTTTCGGGCGATATTGAAGTGCTGACGGGGCGCGAGCTGTACCTGTCGAACCTGGAGGTTGAGCAAGATGGCGACGAGTAATATCCGCGTGTACCGCGACCTGATGGGCGAGAACGAAAAGTGGGCGGCCAAGACCCGCGAGTTCCTCGCCGCGCGTCAGCTCACCATGCTGAACCTGATCGGTTCGCCAGGCTCCGGGAAAACCACGCTGCTGGCGGCGCTTGTGCGCGAAGCGGGCGCGAGCGGAAACTTCAGCGTGCTCGAGGGCGATGTGGAGACGACGCATGACGCGGAGCGGATCGCCGCGCTGGGGATCCCGGTGAGCCAGTTGCTGACGAACGGCGCCTGCCACCTCGAAGCCAAGCTGGTGCATTACGCGCTGAAGGACCTGGCGGTCAAGGACCGCGGCACGGTCGTCGTGGAAAACGTCGGGAACCTCGTCTGCCCGGCGGAATTCGACATCGGGGAACACGCGAAGGTGGCGGTGCTGAGCGTGACCGAGGGCGAAGACAAGCCGCTCAAGTACCCCTTGCTGTTCCGCGAATGCAAGGCGGTGGTTCTCACCAAGACCGACCTTCTGCCGCACCTCCGGTTCGACCTGGCACAATGCCGCGAGTACATCCGGCAGGTGCATTCCTCGGTGCCCGTGTTCGAAGTTTCCGCCGTGTCCGGCGCAGGGGTGAGGGAGCTGTTGCATTGGGTGCAGAACGTCAACAAGGGATAGGGACAGCCCGGACAGCCCGCGATACCGCGGTCGGCGCGGCCGTGGAGCGGGTTCGGCTTGTGGTCAGCGGCCGCGTGCAGGGCGTGGGCTTCCGGCCCACGGTGTATCGCCACGCCGTGGAGGCCGGGTTGACCGGCTTCGTGCGAAACAGTCCGGCGGGGGTCGAGGTCGAAGTGCAGGGCATCGGACCGATGATCGAAGTGTTCCTCGCCCGCCTCAAAACCCGGTGCCCGCGCCAGGCGCGCATGGATACCCTGCACGTGGAGCACCTTCCCGTCCGGCCGGACGAGCAAGGGTTCCAGATCATGCCCAGCGAGAGGTCGGGCGACCTCGTAGTAGGGTTCCCGCCGGACCTGGCGGCCTGCGGTGACTGCGTTCGCGAAGTGCTCGATCCCTCGGACCGGCGACATGGATACCCCTTCACGAACTGCACGAACTGCGGCCCGCGCTTCACCATTGTCTCGAGCCTGCCCTACGACCGGGCGCGAACGTCCATGGCGGATTTTCCCCTGTGCGAGCGTTGTCACAAGGAGTACACCGAGCCCTCGGACCGCCGTTTCGACGCGCAGCCGAATGCGTGCCCGGATTGCGGGCCCCGGCTTTCGATCCTTGGGGCGGATGGGCAGGTCCTCCCCGTGGAATCCCCGCTGCTCGAGGCCGTGCGCCTGCTGAAGGAAGGCCGCATCGGCGCGGTGAAGGGTCTGGGAGGATACCATCTCTGCTGCCTTGCGCGAAACGACGAGGCGGTCCAGAAGCTTCGCGAGCGCAAAGGCCGCCGCGAAAAGCCCTTTGCCGTCATGTTCGCGGATGCCGACGAAGTGACGCGCTATTGCGAAGCCACGCCGGCGGAAGTTCTGGAGATGCTGGACGTCGCCGCGCCCGTGGTGGTCGTGCCGCGCCACGCGGGAACGGATCTCTCCGACTTGGTTGCTCCCGACACAAGAGATGTAGGGGCGTTTCTTCCCTATACTCCGTTGCATCACCTGCTGCTCAAGAAGGTGAGTCCGCTGGTGATGACCAGCGGCAACGTCAGCGAGGAGCCGATCACTCACGCCGAAGCGGAGCTGTCGCGCATTCTCGGGAGGATTGCCGATTTCGCGCTGGTTCACAACCGGCCGATCCTCCGCCGTTGCGACGACTCGGTGGTCAGGCTGGTGCGCGGAGAGAAAATGGTTTTGCGACGCTCGCGCGGATGGGTACCCGCGCCGATTTCCCTGTCGCGCGGCGGTCCTCCGGTGCTCGCCATGGGGGCGGAGCTGAAGAACGCGTTTTGTCTCACGCGCGGCGCGCAGGCCTTCCTCTCGCAGCATATCGGTGATCTGACGGAGCATCCCAGCCTGGCCTTCTACGAAGAGGCGATTGCCGACCTTTGCGGGTTGCTGGGGGTCGAGCCGGGTGTGATCGCCCACGATCTGCATCCGGCGTATGAATCCACCCGGCTGGCGGCGGCGCGCCCGGCGGACCGCCGCATCGCGGTGCAGCATCATCACGCGCACATCGCGGCGTGCATGGCGGAACATCGGCTGGAGGGGCCCGTGATCGGCGTCGCGATGGATGGCAGCGGGCTGGGGGACGACGGGACCATCTGGGGAGGGGAGTTTCTCGTCGCGGACTACAGGCAGTGTCAACGCCGCGGGCACCTGCAGACACTCCGGTTGCCGGGCGGGGAGGGAGCGATCCGGCATCCGGTCCGGATGGCGCTGGGCATGCTGCACGCGGAATTCGGCGCGGAGGCGGACCGCATCGGAAGCCGTTGGCTGCCTGCGCTGCAGGATGCGGACCGGCAGGTCCTGTTGCGGATGCTCGAGAGCGGTACACAGGCCCCCGTGTGCTCCAGTGCGGGCCGCTGGTTCGATGCCGTGTCCGCGCTCCTTGGGCTGTGCGACACTATCAGCTACGAAGGCCAGGCGGCCGTCCGCCTGCAGGCGCAGGCCGCGGCCGGCGCATCGCGCGAATACGCGTTCGCGCTCGATATGCAGAACGACTGCATTCTGCTATCGTTCCGGCCCATGATCCGGAAGATGCTTGAGGATTTGCACGCATCGGTGCCGAGCGCGGATATCGCGCGCGGCTTTCACGAGACGATGGCTGCGGGCATCGCGGCGGTTTGCGCGCGCCTGGCGGAATCCGGGCCGACGGACAAGGTGGTTCTCTCGGGCGGGGTTTTCCAGAACGAACTGTTGCTGCTTCTTGTGACCGACGCGCTGAGCCGCCGGGGATTGAGGGCCTATTCCCATCGCGAAGTGCCGCCGAACGACGGCGGAATCGCGCTGGGGCAGGCGGCCGTCGCGCTGGCGACGATGGAGGCGGGCTGATGTGCCTGGCGGTTCCAACCAGGATCGTTGAGCTGACCGGCGATCGAGCGGTCGTCGAGATCGGTGGCGTGCGCCGCGAAGCGAATGTCTCCTTCATCGAATCGCCCGCTGTGGGCGATTATGTCCTTCTGCACGCGGGCTTTGCCATCGAGAAATGGTCGGAAGAAGATGTCCGGGAGCATAACGAAATCGTCCGCGAAGCTCTTCTTCTGGACGAAGCACCCTCACCTCAATCCTCTCCCAAAGGGAGACGAGAATTGCTGCGTCCGGCTTTTTCCCCGCCCCCTCTCCCTCCGGGAGAGGGTAGGGGTGAGGGGGGGCCGAAGGTGTGACCACAAAGCAGCAACTTGACGAAATACGCAGTCTGACCGCGCGCATCGGCCGGCCGGTTCGCCTCATGGAAGTCTGCGGGACGCACACGATGTCCGCCTTTCGTTCCGGGTTGCGCTCCCTGTTGCCTCCGTCGGTGACGCTGCTCTCGGGCCCCGGCTGTCCGGTTTGCGTAACCTCCAACGCGTACCTCGACAGGGCCATTGCGCTCGCCCGGCGTCCCGGAACGATGGTCGCGACGTTCGGCGACATGATCCGCGTGCCCGGCACGGAAACTTCGCTTGAGCGTGCGCGCGCCGAGGGCGCGCAGGTCCGGGTCGTATACTCCGCGCTCGATGCGCTGAAGATGGCGCGTGAGAATCCGCGCGCAGAAGTGATCTTCCTGGGCGTGGGTTTCGAAACCACCGTGCCCGGCACGGCGTGGGCCTTGCGGGAAGCGCGCGAGCGGGTGCCCAATTTCCGCGTGTTGTGCGCGCACAAGACCATGCCGCACGCGATGGCCGCGTTGCTGCGCGGCGGCGAGCTGCGCATAGACGGATTCATCTGTCCGGGCCATGTCAGCGTGATCATCGGTTCGCAGGCGTATGAGTTCATCTGCCGCGATTTCGGGACCCCGTGTGTGGTGACGGGGTTCGAGGGCGCCGACATGCTCGCCGGGATCGCGATGCTGCTTCGCCAGCTCGCGGAATCCCGGGCGGAGGTGGAGATCCAGTACACGCGCACGGTTCGCCGCGAGGGCAATGCCCGGGCGCGGGATGTCATGAACGAGGTCTTCAGGGAAAGCGACGAGACGTGGCGCGGGTTGGGTCTGATTCCGCGCAGCGGGCTGGCCATCCGGTCCCGTTTCGCTGAGCATGATGCCGCGGTCCGCTTCAACGATGTGGCGGTTCCCGTTCCGGTGGAGCCGAAAGGCTGCGCGTGTGGCGATGTGCTGCGCGGTTCGAAAACCCCTCGGGAATGTCCGCTTTTCCGGAAAACGTGCACGCCGGATCACCCGGTTGGCGCGTGCATGGTTTCGAGTGAAGGAACGTGCGCGGCGTATTACCGGTATGAATGAGAAGAGCATGAGAACGACCAACGACATCATTCTGCTGTCCCATGGCGGCGGCGGCACGAAGACCTCGGAGCTGCTGAAAGAAGTCATTCTGCCCGCGCTGGAAAACCCGGTGCTCGCGAGGCTGGACGATGCCGCATGTCTTGATCTGCCTTCCGCCGAGCTGGCGTTCACGACGGATTCCTACGTGGTCAAACCACTTTTCTTCCCTGGCGGGGATATCGGGCGGTTGGCGGTGTGCGGCACGGTGAACGATCTGGCGATGCAGGGGGCGGTGCCGCGATATCTCAGCCTGGGATTGATCCTGGAGGAAGGCTTGCGCGTGGCCGATCTGCGGCGGGTCGTGGAGTCGGTCGCGCATGCGGCGCGCGAAGCGGGTGTGCACGTGGCAACGGGCGACACGAAGGTCGTGGAGCGATCGTCCGGCGGCGGCATGCTGATCAACACCAGCGGAATCGGCATCCGGCGTCCGGGCGTGGACACCCATGTCTCGAATGCGCGGCCGGGCGATGCGGTAATCGTGAGCGGGCCGATCGGCGATCATGGCGTGGCGGTCATGAGCGCGCGGGAGGGCTTGAACTTCCAGGCGCGTCTCGAGAGCGATGTGGCGCCGCTAGCCGGGATGATCGGCCGCCTGCTGGAAGCCGTGCCCGGTGTGCGTTGCCTGCGCGATCCGACCCGGGGCGGGGTGGCTGCCGCGCTGAACGATGTGGCCCGGTCGGCGTCAGTTTGCGTGCGCATCCGCGAAGCCGCGATCCCGATGCGCGACGCGGTGCGCGGCGCGTGCAGCCTGCTGGGTTTTGATCCGCTGGAGGTGGCGAACGAGGGCAAGGCGATTGTCATATGTGCCGCAGCCGATGAGTCAGCCGCGCTGGCCGCGCTGCGATCGGACCCGCTCGGCCGCGAGGCGGTAACCATCGGGAGGGTGAGCGATGGGCCGCCCGGACGCGTCCTGCTCGAAACGGCGTTGGGCGGGGAGCGCGTGGTGGATGTTCCAACCGGGGAAAACCTGCCGCGGATCTGCTGAGCGTGAAGCGCCGGGTGGGCCGGCCAAAAAGATTGATGATTACGCCCGGATTTGGCAGGATACTGGGCTGGCGGTAATCAAGTGGAGGTGAACCGTGAGCGAGCAGGCACATGACGCCTTGGAGGTTTCCAACGGGGATATCGTTTTTGATTGTCCGCACTGCGGCAAGAGCCTGGCCATTGACCCTCGTGGCGCGGGCTTGATCATTGCCTGTCCCGATTGCAGTCAACAGGTTCAGGTTCCCGGTCTTCCCCTTGAGGAACGAGCCGGCGAAGAATCGGCTGAAGGAACGCCGGAAGGCGCTCCGTCGGCCGCGCACGCGGCCGCAGGTGATCCGGAGGACATGGCGGCGGCGCTGGAAGCGTCGCACACAAAAATCGCGCGACTCGTGGAGAGCCTGGAAGAGGTTCGCGAGCGACGGCGTTACCTGGAGCAGTTGCGCACCGCCAACATCGCGCGCTTCAAGCAGATCGGCAAAGAGCTGGAAACCATCCAGCACGCGATGGACCGCATCGTCGCGCACCTGCAGGACGCGGCCGCGGAAAACGGCGTGGAAGGCTAGTTCGCAAGACCCCTCACCCCAGCCCTCTCCCGAGGGGAGAGGGAGAAGGGGGTTTTCAAGGCCCTCTCCTAAGGGGAGAGGGAGAAGGGATTTTTCAAGCCCCTCTCCTATTTCGACTTCGCTTTGAGCTTTCCGACAAAGCGGCTGATCCGCGCCAACGCTTCCTTCAGATTATCCATGGAAGTCGCGTACGCGCAGCGTACGAATCCCTCGCCGCATTCGCCGAAAGCCGAACCGGGCACCACGGCCACGTTCTCCTCGTCGAGCAGCCGCAGCGCGAAATCCTTCGATCCGATCCCGAACTGCCGGATGCAGGGAAACGCGTAGAAGGCGCCCGCGGGGCGTGAGCAGGGGATGCCCATGCCCTCGAAAGCGGACACGAGCAGGTTGCGGCGTTTCTCATATTCCGCCGTCATCAACCGGATGTCCCGTTCCGGGTTGGTCAACGCTTCCACCGCCGCCTTCTGACTGGGGGTGGGGGCGCACAGCATCGTGTACTGATGCACCTTCATCATCGCTTCGGTGAATTCCGCGGGCGCGCAGGCATAGCCCAGCCGGAAGCCGGTCATGGCCCACGCCTTGGAGAATCCGTGCAGAAAAATGGTCCGCTCCTTCATGCCGGGCATCGAGGCGATGCTGACATGCCGTCCGTCGTACGTCATCTCCGCGTAGATCTCGTCCGTGATGACGATCAGGTTGTGCTTCTTCGCAAACTCCGCGATTTCCCTCACGTCGGCTTCCGGGAGAATCGCGCCTGTCGGGTTGTTCGGGAAATTCAGCAGCAGGAGCTTGGTCCGCGGCGTGATTTTCTCTTCCAGCATGGCGCGGGTCAGGCGGAACCCGTCCTCCATGCGGGTGTTCACCGTCAAAGGAATGCCGTGCGCGAAAATAACGTCGGCGCGATAGGACACGTAGCAAGGCTCGTGATACAGCACCTCGTCGCCGGGGTTGAGGAGCGCACGCAGCGCGATATCCAGCGCTTCGCTGACGCCGACGGTGATCAGGATTTCCTTCTCGGCGTCATAGGACACGTTGAAGGTCTTGCGGACGTATTTCGAAAGCGCGCGCCGGAGCTCGAGCAGGCCCATGTTCGAGGTGTAATGGGTCGCGCCGCGTTCCAGCGCGAAGACGGTGGACTCGCGCACGTGCCACGGGGTATCGAAATCCGGCTCGCCGATGCCCAGGCTGATCACGTCCTTGCGCGTGCTGACGATGTCGAAAAAGTCGCGTATGCCCGAGCGCGGGATGTCCCGCACATGGTCCGCGATGAAGTCACGGGGAGACTTGAAGTCGTTCATCTTCCGTCTCCTTCTCCATCAGCACCCCGTGCTGCTTGTAGGTCTTCAACATGAAATGGGTGGACGTGGACAGCACGCCGTCCAGGGTCGCCAGCTTCTCGCTGACGAACAGCGCGACCTCCTTGAGGTCCTTGCCGGACACGAAAAGCAGCAGGTCGTAGGCGCCCGACATCAGGTACACGGACTGCACTTCCGGGAACCGGCTGATGCGCATGGAGACGCGGTTGAAGCCGCCTTCGCGTTCGGGGGTCACCTTCACCTCGATTACCGCGGTCACGCGATCGAGCTCAAGCTGGTCCTCGTTGAGAATCGCCTGGTATCCCCGGATGATGCCGCTCCGCTCGTATTCGGCGATGCGGTTCTTCACCTCGCTCACCGGCACATTCAGCATTTTCGCAATGTTCTCGGGCGTTTCCAGCGCGTTGCGATTCAATATCTTGAGCAGTTCATCCATGACCCACCTCCGCACGTATTGGCGACTACGTATAACGGGCTGCGCCGGGAGGGTAAAGAGAAATGGAAAACATTGAGCATCGAACGCGGAACGCCGAACGGTTGAGCTTTCCGCCCGGAATGTCTATAGTCGCGCCCGTCATGGGCTTGGAAAACTTCAGGGTGGTTCTTGTGCGGCCGATCTACAGCGGCAACATCGGCTCGATCTGCCGCGCGATGATGAACATGGGGCTCAGCGATCTCGCGCTTGTGGCCCCCAAGCAGGCCCTGAACATCGAGGAGGCGCGCACGATGGCGTGTCACGCGGGCACGATCCTGGACCGCCGCCGCGAGTTTGCGACCGTCGCGGAGGCGGTGGCGGATTGCGGACTGGTCGCCGGCACCAGCGCGCGCGAAGGGCTCTATCGCTCCCACTGCCGCACGCCGCGCGAGTGGGCTCCGCGACTCCTGGAGGCGGCCCATGCAAGCCGCGTGGCGCTCCTGTTCGGTCCGGAGGACAGCGGTCTGACCAACGAGGATCTCGCGTTCTGCACGCAGATCATCCGCATCCCGTCGTCGCCCGACTATCTTTCGATCAACCTTTCCCATGCCGTGATGATTTGCTGCTACGAGCTGTTCCTGGCGTCCGGCTCGGCTGTGCCGCCCGCGGAGTTCTCTCCGGAAGCGTCGTCCGCGATGCGCGAGAAGATGTTCGAGCTGTGGCGCGAAGCGCTGATGAGTATCGGCTTCATGAAGGGCGACAAGGCGGATCACATGATGCTCGGCCTGCGGCGCATCCTCTCCCGCGGCCAGCTCACGGAGAAGGATGTGCGGATCATGGTCGGCATTGCGCGGCAGGTGATGTGGGCGGGCGGGCAGATTGCCGGACCGAAGAACGGAGAAGGAGGCGGCGAAGATGAAGGGTGACTCGGCCGTGATTCCCATGGAGCGCATCGAGCGCATGATCCTTCTGATCCGGGGACAGAAAGTGATGCTGGACTCGGATTTGGCCGACCTGTACGGCGTCCGGACGAAGCGGCTGAACGAGCAGGTCAAGAGAAATGCCCATCGGTTCCCGGCGGATTTCATGTTCCAGTTGACCGCGGAGGAGAAGTCGGAGGTGGTCGCAAATTGCGACCACCTGAGAGGCTTGCGGTTCTCGCCGACAAAACCCTATGCCTTCACGGAACACGGCGCGTTGATGGTGGCGAGCGTCCTGAACTCGCCGCGGGCCGTTGACACCAGCGTCTTTGTCATTCGCGCGTTTGTCCGGTTGCGACAGCTCGTGGTCACGCATCGGGAACTCGCCCGGAAGATCGAGGAGCTGGACCGCCGGTCAAGAGGCCACGATGTCCAGATCCGCGCGCTGGTGGACGCGATCCGGAGGCTCATGGCGCCCGATGTCGGCAAGCCGAAGCGGATCGGATTCGGGGCCGAGAATTGAGTCCAAAAAAGCGTCACATTCTTCCATGATTTCTTTAACAGGACAGGAAGGTGTGGGTAGTATAGTTAGTGACTCTACGGCCCGGTCAGCCTTGGGGATCAAATACACCGAGAAAGAGTCAAAGTCTGAAGAGATTAGCCTCTTAAGAGCCTGGCCGGGCTGCAGAGTCTTTTTTCTTTCCTGGAACGAGAACCCATGAATTCCTGCCCTTTTTGCACGCTGCCGCCGGAGCGGATTGTGGCCGAGGATGGTCCCTGCGTGGCGATTCGCGATTTGTACCCCGTTTCGGAGGGACACACGTTGATTATTCCCCGCCGCCACGTGGCGTCCTTCCGGGAGATGACGCCCGAGGAATGGGCGGCCACCCAGCGGCTTGCGCGGACCGTGGCCGAGGCGTTGGAGCGCGACGACCCGTCGGTGCAGGCGTATAATATCGGAATCAACGACGGGCGACAGGCCGGCCAGACGATTCCTCACGCGCATATTCACGTGATTCCCCGGCGCACGGGCGATGTGCGCCGCCCGCGCGGCGGCGTGCGCGGAGTGATTCCGGGAAAAGCGGATTATCCGGGCTAACCCGCTTATTGCATGAGCGCAAAGCGCCTCATGCAATAAGCGCTTCGGCGGCAGCGGCTTCTGCCGCCGAAGTTTCGGCGCGGCGCTTTGCGCCTTGCTCAAGGTTGCCCTTCGACGCGCCGAAAGGCTAATCCTGAGCAAGCCGCGTTCTTACGCGGCGCGTCGAAGCCCGAAGGGCGAACATTGCACGACTACTCGTGCAATGTTCGGGCTAAACGAATCTCCCGCCGCGTTTACCGGTTTCGCGGCCGTCGCGCAGGGTCGGTACCCCGTTGACCACCAGCGCCCGCACCCCTTCCGCGAGTTGGTGGGGCTGCTCGTAGGTGGCCTTGTCGCGCACCGCGGAAGGATCGAAGACCACGATGTCCGCCTTTCTTCCCCGCTCGATGATCCCGCGATCCGCGAGCCCGAATTGCCCGGCGGGCAGAGAGGTCATTTTACGGATCGCTTCCGCAAGCGGGACCGTCTTTCCGTCCAGCGCGGCGCGCAGTACGCGAGGGAAGGTGCCGTACGCGCGCGGGTGGGGATGGTCGTGGCTCAGCGGCCCTTGCGGCGCACGCAGCGACGCGTCCGAACCGATCATGACATACGGTTCGGCGAGGATCTTCCACATGTTCTCCTCGCTCATGCCGAAGAAGATCGCGGCGGTATGAAGCGCGTCGGTATCCATCAGGTGAAGCGCGGCGTCCACGGGTTCCATGTCCAGGCTTGCCGCGACTTGAACGAGCGGATTTCCTTGGAACGCTGCGTTCGCGGGGTTGTGCGTGGATCCGATGGTTACGCTTTCCCAGTACTGCGCGTCGCGATGCCGGGTCAACTCGTCACGGATCTTCGAACGGGTCGCGGGATCCCGGAGCCTGCGCAACGTTTCATCCGTGCCGCCGCCCGAGGCCCAGTCGGGGAGGATCACGTCAAGGTCCGTGCACGCGGCGATGTAGGGGTAGCGATCCGCCGCGACCGCGAGCCCTTCGCGCTGCGCGGCGCGGATTTTGTCCAGCGCCGAATCCACCAGGTGCCAGTTTTTGCGGCCGGAGGTTTTCAAGTGGGAGACCTCCACGCGCGCGCCGCTGCGGCGTCCGATTTCCAGCGTTTCATCCAGCGCCTCCAGCAGGCGCGCCCCCTCGCTTCGCATGTGCGAGGTGTACAGCTTGCCCCGGCCCGCCGCCACGCGCGCGAGGGCCACCACTTCCTCGCGTGTCGCGAACAGGCCCGGCGCGTAGATGAGCCCGCTGCTGAAGCCGGCGCCCCCCTGGTCCAGCGAGTCCGCAAGCAATGCGGACATCTTTTCGATTTCCTCCGCGGTCGCTTCGCGCGCGTCGTAGCCGATGACGCCGGCGCGAAGAGAGTTGTGTCCGATCAGGAGCCGGATATTGACGGCCGGGTTCACGCTGTCCACGAGCGCCCGGTATTCCGCGACGCTGCTCCATGGGCCCGGATATTTCTTGTCGCGCCAGTCGGAGGGCATCCGGTATTCGCCGACGCGCGGCGCGGCGGAGGCGCCGCAATTTCCGACGATTTCGGTGGTGATGCCCTGGAAGATTTTGCTCGCCGCCGACGGCTCGATGAGGATGTACGAATCGGAGTGCGAGTGAACGTCAATGAAGCCGGGGCAGACGCAGAGGCCGCGGGCGTCCACGCATTCACGCGCTTCGGCGAGGGACAGGTCGCCGACGGCCTCAATGCGGTCGCGCAGCACGCCGACATCGGCCGCGACCGGCTCGCGCCCGGTGCCGTCGAACAGCCTTCCGCCGGTGATCTTCAGGTCCAGCATGTGTCACCTCTCGGGCGAGGCGGGTGGGGGTTGATCGGGCGGCGGTTCGCCGGTTGCAGCGCCGTTCGCGCCGCCGCCCAACATGGCGACCACTTCCGCCTGCACGCTTGTCAGTTCCGTGAGCTTCAAGCCGGGATCGGTGATGATGAACGTTTCGCCGGTTTTCCGGTGTTCGTACACGCGGACCTTGGCCCCGTCCTCGCGTATCTGCACATCCTGTTCGGCAAGGATCCGCTTGCGTTCGAGCATGACCGCCAGGATGTAGATCGTATTCAGTTTTGCGGGATCCTCGCCCTCCATTAACTTCCTCAACAGGGATTCCGCGGTTTCCTTCTGCAGGGGTTCGGGCTCGGGCGGAGGGGGCATTTTGTAGACCGACTTCCACGTGCTCAATGCGGCCCTGCGCGCGCTGTCCGTCCAGCACACCGCGCAGTAATCCCTGCGCGTGTAGCCCTCCGCGCCGAAATCGAGCCGCGAGTAGAACGGCTCTTCGTCGTCGAAATGCTTGGAGCAGCCCTGGCAAGTCTCGCCGCGCTCCTTGATGTTCCATTCCTGCTGCGTGGTTGTCATGATGCGTCGGTTTCTACTTGATTGTGAGTGAACAGTCTACCGCGCCGCGGGAGCAAGCGCAAGGGATGCCGATGGATCGAGCGCGGCGGTTTCCAAGGGATCCTCGCTTCAAGAACTCCTGATCCAGTTTCGGTTATTGCTCGGCCCTGAAAGGCGCGCACAACGCTCTGTAGAAGCGGTCTGGAGACCGCTTTTACTATGATTCTTCAAGGACGGCAAGCCAAATCTGAAGGGCGAAATCCGAAGGACGGCAGGATTCCGGCAGCAAGCCGTTGGAGATCACGACTGCGCGGTCGGCTCGGTGGCTTCGGAACAAGGAAACGGGCCGCTACTCGTCCGCGTCGAACACGCCCTTGAGCAGGTCGCTCTTCATGCCGTCGAGGTTGTGCATGCGCTCGAAGGACTTCGCGAGATCCTGCATCGTGAGGAGTTCCTCAAGAAGGATGAAGCGCGCGACATGCTCGTATTTGGCGGGGGCGGAAAGCTGGACGGAGTCGCCTTCCTGGGTCAGGGTGAAGACCATGTCGTCCTTGCGGATCTGGTAGGTCTGCACGTCCGGCCCGAGCCGGTAGACGAAAAACTCCTCGTTGCGGAACGTCTGCGCGAGCCGGGAGAACATGAACGACGCGATATCGGTGGAAGGGAAGTCGAGGCTGATGGTCTTGATTTCCTCCATGGACGGTTCCGCGCGATGCCGGACGCCGGAGCGGTGGTCGAAGGAATGCGCCAGCAGCGGCGGCGCGAGCAGCGTGGTGAGCAACGTCATCATCACCGCGGCGCCGAACACGTCGTGCTGAATGCTGCCCGTGGACAGCCCGATGCCGGCGACGATCAGCGCCACTTCTCCGCGCGGAACCATGCCGAGGCCGAT
Source organism: Verrucomicrobiota bacterium (assembly GCA_022704185.1). Classification (GTDB taxonomy): domain Bacteria; phylum Verrucomicrobiota; class Kiritimatiellia; order CAIQIC01; family JAGNIJ01; genus JAKJGV01. Next base: position 24,311 of record JAKJGV010000003.1, on the reverse strand, counting down.
CCGCTTTGCGCCCAGGCGGTTGAAGTTCATGAGAAAAGCGGGGAGGCCGCAGCCGATCAGCTTGGCCGCCACGGCAATGATGCTGTACACGAGCCCGAACAGGATCACGGGCTTCAACTCCGCGAAGTTGACCAGCATGCCCATGACACAGAAGAAGACGGGTACGAGCATGTTGTACATGCCGTGAAGCTGGTTCTGGATCGCGTGGGCGACGTCGGTCCTCGAAAGGGCGAGCCCGGTCACGTAGGCGCCGATGATCAGCGCGAGCCCGGCCATTTCCATCAATCCCGCCATCAGGAGCGCAAGGCCGAAAGCGATGGAGGTGATGATTTCCATGGAGCGCAACCGCTTCAGCACGCTGGTGATGCGCCGCGCGGAGAGCAGGCCGATCGCGGTGAAGACGATCCAGAATCCTACGGCCTTGGCGCAGATCCGTCCGACATCGCCCCAGTCCACGTGCCCGCCGGCGGTCTGGATGCGCGAGATCGCCACGACGACCGCGAGGAGCACGATCCCGAGCACGTCGTCGAGCACCGCGGCCGCGAGGATCGTCACGCCTTCGGGCGAATCCATCTTGCGCTTGTCGGCGAGAATGCGGGCGGTGATCCCGACGGAAGTGGCCGTGGACACGACGCCGAGAAACAGCGCGGCCGGCGAAGAGAACGAGGGGGCCACGCGAAACAGGACCGCTGCCCACGCGCCGCCGATGAAAGATACGATCACGCCGCCGACTCCGACGGCGATACCGACCGTGGAGTAGCGCGCGAAGAGGGTCAGGTCGCTTTCGAGGCCCGACAGGAAGAGCAGCAGGATCGACGCGATGGTGGCGAACCCGTAGAGCTCGGGGCTGACGGCGAGCACATCGCCCGTGCCGGGGAAGAGGGTGCCTAGGCCGCGGATGTTCATGCCGCCGAGGGCGTACGGTCCGATCAGCAGTCCGGAGCAGAGTTCGCCCAGCACGCTGGGGATCTTCAGCCATCGACTGAAGACAAACCCGCCCAGCCGCGCGGCGATGAAGATGACGGCCAGTTGCAGGACAAGCCGCAACATGACGACATCCATGGCCGCTGTGGAAGCTTCATTCATGGTTCAGGGGAAACGTTCCTTGCCGAAGAGCATCCTGCGCCCATGAGGCGCGGACATCAAGAGGATAGAATATCGAGCACATCCTCCGGCCGCTCGGCCTGGAGTATCCTGTCGCGCACCGCGGGATCGTTGAGCTGCCGGCTGATTTCGGCGAGAAACTGGATATGCGGTCCGGTCCGCGTGTCGGGCGAGAGAGTCATCACGAAAATCCGCGAGGGCTGTCCGTCGAGCGAGCCGAAATCCACGCCTGATTTCTTGAGCGCCACGGCCGCGACCAGGTTGTCTACGCGGTCGGTCTTCCCGTGGGGTATGGCGATGCCGTTCTGCATGCCCGTGGACATCTTGCGCTCGCGCTCCAGGACGACGCGCAGCGCTTCCTTCTTGTCCTTGAGGTCGCGGATCTTCCCGGCGGCCATGAGGAGATCGATCATTTCCTCGATGATGCCGTCCTTGGTATCGCTTTTCAGGTCGAGGGCAATCGTATCGACCGAAAGCACTTTCCTGAGGTTCATCACGCACTCCTTCGTAAAGAGTGGCATATTCTGACCATGGGCGGCCCGGGGTCAATATCAATATATCTCGCGCCCGGCTCCCGTCCGAACGCCAATGGCGGAACGAGATTGATTATTGCGCGCGGGATGGTATAAAGGGACGGTTTTGCGAAACTCCATCTATCCGAGCGGGAGGTGGATGTCGTGACGGATCAAAGCATCAGCAAGCCGCAGGGCGCTGCGAGATCCACGAAAGGACTCATGCAGAAGACGATCAATCATCTGATTCAACTTCAAGACCTGCTGATCGCGCGCGCGCAGCAGGAAGCCTCGATGGAGGATGTGCGCCTGGAGCAACTGGACGCCGCGATCCAGGCGATGTACGAGCAGCTTCCCCCTCCGATTGCCGCGCAGTTCAAGAGGATCGAGAAGAAGGCCGTCCTTGGAATCGTACCGGTGGCCAACGGGGTATGTTCGGCCTGCGGCATGTCGTTGCCGGTCAGCCTGGTTCATTCCGTCCACGCGGCGGACCGGCTGCACACGTGTCCGAACTGCGCGCGAATGCTTTTCTACCCGGAATCGTCTCCGCGGAACATCGGCAAGCGCCAGCGGCGCAGCGAGCCGCCGAAAGTGGGGATCGAGCGTTTCTCGGCGCCGGAACTGATGATTCCGGACCTGGCCTCGACCGAGCGCGACGACGTGCTGGCCGAGCTCTGTTCCAAGATGGAAGCGGAAGGGTTCGTGGACAACGGGAGGCTGTTGCTCGAAGAGGCGCTCAAGCGTGAAGCGATCGCCGGTACGGCGATCGGCCACAGTCTCGCGTTCCCGCACGTGCGCGGCGTGGAAGGCGGCGGATTGACGCTGGCGTTGGGCGTGAGTGCGAAAGGCGTGAAGTTCGGAGGGCCCGGCCGCGCCTTGACGAGGATCGTATTCTTCATGGTGATCCCGACGGCGGCCAGCGCGTTCTACCTCAAGCTGCTGTCCGGCCTCGCGCAGGTTTTCCAGAAGGAGGAAGCCCGCGAGAAGCTGATGGGTCACGACTCGCCGGAGAAACTCTGGAAGGCCTTGATCAAGGTCACCAAGCCGCTCATTCGGTGAGTTTGCCCCGTTGCCGGCAATCCATCCCGCATCGCCCTCACATCTCCTGCAGGGCTTCGGGCGGTTTCTTCAGCTTCCGGACATGGCCGTCCGTATAGAGCGCGTTGTAGATGCCCAGGTGGGGCGGGGGGACGTTCTCGGAAAGCGCGCTCATTTCCGTCATCATCCACGTCGGCGATCCTGCCGCGTGCAGTTTCCGTCCGTTGAGCGTGACGTTCCAGATGTAGGTGATGCCGAGCGCCTGGTGATAAGCGGGCGCGGCCGGACAGACGAAAATATCCGGGCTGCTGAAGTACGTTCGCAAGGCGACCAGCGGGCTGTCCTTGTCCGTCTGGGGCTTGTCGGGGAAGAACGCGAGCCGGGGCAGCGTGCCGCGATCCATCTCGTACATTTCGAGCGCGTTGTAGATGGCGTAGAGGTTGCGTTTGCACTGCTTGCGGATCATCACCTGGCGGGCCGCGAACCAGCCGAGCGTCGCGAGGCAGCCGAGCATCACCAGGACCACGAGCAGTTCGATCAGGGTGAATCCGGATCGCGGACGGCTTCTTAAGTGACGGTCCATGATGCATCCGAGGGTAAGAGCGCGCCGCACGGCAGTCAACGGCTAAGATCGCCGTGCAGCATCCGGGCGAACGGCGCGGGCCATTCGGATTGCGGTCTTGAGGAGGTGATGCAGCGGCGCAGATACGTGGAGCTGCGGCCGACCTCGCCGTCGAGGTAGTAGCGGATGGCCACGGCGAGATAGGCGTCGTTCTGGAACTGCTGCGGCATCTGGTTGATGAGCTGGAGCAGCGTGTTCGGCGACAGTTCGCCGCCGAGGCAGTTCATCGCGTCGCGGATCGGACCGTCCGGAGGCGGCTCCCGCAACACGAGGATCTGCACGGCGCCTTGCCGGTTGCCCTCCAACAGCAGCAGGCTCAGGTATTCGAGCTGGGCGAGGCTGGCGATCGCGGGCGAGGTGTCGGGGTTCGTCAGCGTGCCGTGGTAGATCTGCTTCGCGCTTTCCCGGTTGTTCAACATGATCTCGCAGCGGGCGAGATCGAGGTGCGCGATGGCCGCCGTACGGGCGTCGGACATTTCGACGCTGAGGTCCGCGGCGGTCTGGAAGGAGTTGCGGGCCGTGCGCCAGTCGCCCGCCGTCATGGCCTTCCGGGCAAGCCGGATCTCGTGCCACGCGCGGGGCGTTTCGCTGGCGAGCCCCGGACCCTCGGCCTGGGCGAGCATGTACAGCGCGTTACGGAGCTGCGTCCGCGTCAGCAGGTCGTCGTAGCGCGCGCGCATCAGCTTCTGCCGGTAGTAGTACGCGGAGACGAGGCTCGCGATCACCAGGGGCACCACCAGCAGGATCGTGCGGTGGTGCCGCCGCACGAGATGGCGGACGTGATCCAGCGGGGAGAAATGGTGGGCGCTGACGCGGCGGCCGGCCAGCGCGCGCTCGAGGTCCACCGCGAAAGCCTCGGCATCGGCATACCGGTCCTTCGGGTTTTTCTCCAGCGCCTTCAAAATGACGGCCTCGAGTTCGGGCGATATCTCCTTGCGATAGAGGCGCGGCCGCTTCGGCGGCTCCTCCTTGACCGCCTCCAGCACTTCCCGCACCGGCGCGCTGTGCTGGCAACTGTACGGCAGGACGCCGGTGATCGCCTCGAACAGCACCACGCCCAGCGAATAGATGTCGCTCGCCGGCCCCACGCGTTCGCTGCGCGCCTGCTCGGGCGACATATAGAGCGGGGTCCCGGTCAGGGCGCCGGTCATCGTGCAGGAGGGCCAGTCAATCAACTCGGCGACGCCGAAATCGGAAAGCAGGGGCTCGCCGAATTCGTCGATCATGATGTTGGTGGGCTTCACGTCGCGGTGCACGATGTGATGCATGTGCGCGTATTGCAGCGCGCGCGCGATCTTGATGATGATCTGAACGATGGTGTTCAGGCTCATCGGTGTGTTTTCCAGAGCGTCCTCGAGCGTCTTGCTCCGGCGGATGGACTCCATGGAGATGTAGTGATAGGGCCCGTCGCGCCCGGTCGCGTAGATGGTCATGATGTGCGGATGCCGGCGAAGCTTCTTCGACGCTTCCGCCTCGCGCCGGAACCGCTCAAGCATCGTCTCGGATACCCCGGGGCCCTCCTGGAACACCTTGAGGGCAATCTCGTGGCCCGTGGCGTCCACGGCCAGGTACACGGTGGCCATGGCCCCGTGCCCGAGCGTCTCGAGGATCGTGTATTCGCCGATGCGCATCCCCTTGCCGGGGACCCTCTGCGTCTGCTCGTCCGTGACCGCGATCCCCCGGTCGCCGCGAGTCTGCTGTTGCGGATTCGTCATAATCGGCGCCGCGGCCTGCGCGCCGCGGTCAGGTACCTATTGCGCACGTAGTGTGCTGAGACGAGGGCGAATTGGCAAGAAAAAGGGGGTGTGGCCGTTCATCGGGTTTCCCTCACGCCCACGCGTCGGCGGTCCAATCGCCCTGCCGCGCCCATTCCCGGCGGAACGTACGCAGCAACCGCTTTCGCTTTTCGCGGAACGCCCGGAGGAGCGCGGCCGGAACGGCGACGTGTTCGTTTTCGAGCTCGGAAACCAGGACGTCCAGGTCGTGCACGTCCCCGAGAACGTCCTGGATTGTCTTGAGGCGTTGCCCGAGCGCGGAAACAGAGGTCCCCAGGTCCGGACCGAAGAACTCGCAGAGATAACGGGCCCGGCGACAGGCGATGCGCAGCGCGTGGATCGCGTCCGGCGGACATGAGGCCGGCATGACCGACCGCCGGCGCACCCGGTCCATGGCTTTCCGAAGCGCTGCGAGCGCCTGCTTGCGGAGCTTCGGACGGTCGAATCCCTGCGCCGGACATCCGGCTTCGATGAACCGGGCCGCATCGTTCTTCAGCCGGCGATACAGCGCGCCGCTGACCAGCGTGCGAACCGTTTCCTTCCGCTGCTCCAGCAGCGCACGCTGTTTCTCGAGCACTTCCTCGCGGGCGTGCAGCCCTTCCAGTATGCGGCAGACGGCTTTGCTTTCGAGGATGCCGATCAGCACATCCGCGTCGCGCGCGGGGCCGAGCGCCTTCTGGAGCCGGTCGAACCGTTCCCCCATGCGTTCCGCCGAAATCCCGCCGCAGGCGGGCGCCAGCGCCCGCAACAGGGTGCGGAGCCGGCGAATCGCGACGCGCATGTCGTGGAGAGGTTCCACGCCGCCCTCGATCACGCCCGGCTCGTTGGCGAGAATGATCGCGAACTGCTCCTGCATGAACTGTCGCGCCGTGCGGCGTCTTCCGCGCGGGGCGGCGGCGTTTGTGGATCCTGGTTTCACGGAGGGGTCTCGGCAGGCCGCTGGGGCTCGAATGTCGCGCGGGAGTCCTGCTTGGCGCTCTGCGCCGCCGTGCGCGCCTGCCGGTACAGCACTTCCTGGCCGCGCACGGCCCGCCCCGGCGAAGACGCCTTGCGGCGCTCGTAACGGCCTTCGGAACCCAGGACGCAGGCTTTCACGTTGTCGCGGAAGCACACATCGAGAATCTGGACCAGGCGCTCCCGGCAGGCCCGGTCCTCCACCGGCACCAGCAGTTCGACGCGCCGGTCCAGGTTCCGGGACATCCAATCGGCGCTGGAGATGTACACCTGCGCGTCGCCGCCGTTGTGAAAGTACATGATCCGGCTGTGTTCCAGGAACCGGTCCACGATGCTGGTCACCGTGATGTTCTCGCTCAACTCCGGGATCCCCGGCTGGAGGCAGCAGATGCCCCGCACGTTGAGGCGGATCTTCACGCCCGTCTGCGACGCCGCGTACAGGGCGCGGATGATCTCGGTGTCGGCCAGCGAGTTCAGCTTCACGTCAATCCGCGCGACATGCCCCTGCCGGCACCGCTCGCGCTCGTTTTCGATCAGCTCCAGGATGCGCGCGCGCAGGCCGATGGGCGCGACCTCGATCTTGCGGAAGCGGATAGGCTGCGAGTAGCCCGTGATCGTGTTGAAGAACGCGGAGGCGTCCGCGCCGAAATCCTCGTTGCAGGTCATGAAGCTGATGTCGCTGTACAGCCGCGCGGTCTTCTCGTTGTAATTGCCCGTTCCGAAATGGATGTACCGCCGGATGCCCGCCGGCTCGCGGCGGACGACGATGCAGATCTTCGCGTGCGTCTTGAGCCCGCGGATGCCGTAGATGACCTGCACGCCGGCGTGCTCCAGCGCGGTGGCCCACTCGATGTTCCGCGCCTCGTCGAAGCGCGCCTTGAGTTCCACCACCACCGTGACGTTCTTGTCGCGGTCCGCGGCGCGCGCGAGCGCGGCGACGACCGGGCTGTGGTCGCTCGTGCGATAGAGGATCTGCTTGATCGCGAGCACGTCGGGGTCGTCGGCCGCCTCCTCGATCAGGCGCAGCACCGGGTCGAAACTCTCGTACGGGTGATAGAGCAGGATGTCGCCGCGCGCGATGGATTCGAAAATGGATTCGTTCGGGCGCAGCGCGGGCGAAGGCTGCGGCGGCCACGGTTCGGGCCGCAGGTTCTCGAAGCCGGTCATGCCGGCCAGGCGAAGGTAGGCCGAGAGCGCGATCGGCCCTCCCACCGCGTAGATGTCCGCATCCTCCAATTCGAGCGCGGTCTTGAGGAAGCTCCGCAGGACGTCCGACGCGGAGGCGGAGACTTCCAGGCGGACGCAGGAGCTCTGCCGGCGCTCGGTCAACACCTCTTTCATCTGCTCCAGCAAATCCCCCGCCATATCCTCGCGCACGCTCATGTCCGCGTTCCGCGTGATGCGGAACGGAACGGTCTCCACGAGCTGCTCGCCCGGGAACGCGCGGTTGATGAACGCGGTGATGATGTCCTCCAGCAGCAGGTAGTGATAGCCCTCCTCCGTGGGCACGGTGACGAACCGCGCCAGGCCCTTCGGGATGGCCACCACCGCGAACCGGGGAATGTCCGAGCCTTTGATCGTTTTGAGGCGGATGCAGAGATTCACCCCCAGCCCCGGCAGCAGGGGAAAGGGGTCGTCGAGGTCCACGGCCATCGGCGAGATGAGGGGATAGATCTCGTGTTCGAACAACCGTTCGACATACGAGTCCTGGTCCGGGGTCAACTCGCTGATCTTCAGCCGGCGGATGCCCTCGGCGGCGAGTTTCGGCTCGATGTCGCTCAACAGGCAGGCGTACTGGTCCGCGACCATCTCGTGGGCGGCCTGGCTGATCGCCGCCAGCTGCTTCGACGGAACGAGTCCCGACGCATCCACCTTGTCGTCGGCCTGCGCGCGCAACTGCTGCAGGCCGCCCACGCGCACCATGAAGAACTCGTCCATGTTGGAACCGGTGATCGCGAGGAACTTCAGCCGCTCCAGCAGCGGGAGCTGCACTTCGAGCGCCTCCTCGAGCACGCGGCGGTTGAACGCCAGCCAGCTCAGCTCGCGGTTGATGAACACCGGCCCCGGGCTCATGCGAGCCCCCCTTCCGCCGAAACGCGCGCCTCCTGGAGCACGATGGGAAGCCCGTACATCTCCTCGAAGAGCCCGCCCTTCTCCTTGATCGCCAGCCGCTCGATCGTGAGGTCCTCGACGTTGCCGACGATGATGACGAAGCGGTCCGCCTCCTTCTGGAACGTCAGCTCCGTGACCTGCTGGACGTGGTTGCGGTCCAGCGCGTCCGCGACGCGCAGGAGCGCGGCCATCTTCGAGACGGCGATGCGGTCGTCGCGTGAAAGCGCCATGTACTCCTCGTGCGTCGGCTTCGGCGCGGCCCGGCGATGGTAGCGGGCGGTGAGGGCCACGATCGCCATGTCTTCGCGCGTCAGTCCGAAAAGGTCGCTGTTCAGGATCAGGTACATGGAATGCTTGTGGTGGCTGCGGGAGCTGATGAAGCCGCCGATCTCGTGGAGCAGCGAGGCGATTTCGAGCAGCACGCGGTGGCGGTCGCTGAGCTGGTGCTCCGACTTCATCGCGTCGAACAGGCGCAGGCAGAGGTCGGCCACGTGGCGCGTGTGCTTCCGGTCCGCGTTGTACTTGTCGCCCAGCGCTTGGGCCGAGTAGATCACCTGTTCGGCGAAGGCGGGCGTCCAGTAGCCCCGCAGCGCCATTTCCTGGAGCAGCCCGTCGCGCAGGCTCGCGCGAGGGACGAGGATGCTTTCCACCTTGAACGCGCGCGCGATATGCACGTCCACCAGCAGCGCCGGGACCACGGTTTCGGCCTCCTGGTAGGTGATGTGATACTTGCCGACCAACCGCTCGATCGTGAGGGGCAGCAGCTTCTCGACGAGCGCGACAAGCGCCTTGTACTCGATGCGGGTGGCCAGGCCTTCCTGCCCCTCGGGACACAGTTGCGCGGCGGCGAAACGCGCGTCGCCCGACATCGCGACCAGCGTGGACACGGCGGACACCGGCACGTTGCGCACGATCTGCTCCACCATCCGCTGGATGTGCTGGCCGAGCACCGTGCGCACCCGTTCCGTGGGGGCGCGATGGGTTTCCAGCGTCTGCCGCATGCGGAGAGACCCGAGCCGGTAGGAGTTCGAGAAGGTCACGTGTCCCTGCTCGAGCAGCAACAGCTCCGTGCTGCCCCCGCCCACGTCCACCACGAGCGCTCCGCCCTCCTTCAGGCCGGGATCCGTGCGGATCAGGTTCTGCACGGCCATGAACGTGAGCCGGCTCTCCTCCGCTTCGTCAATGGCGCGCACGTTGATGCCCGTGGCGATGTAGACGCGATCGAGAAACGTGTCGCGGTTTTCCGCTTCGCGGACGGAGCTGGTCGCCACCGCGCGGATCCGGTCCGGCTCGGTGATGCCGTATTCCTGCAGCACCTGCCGGAAGCCTTTCAGCACCTTGACGCATTCGCGGAGCGTGGCCTGTGAGATCGATCCTTGCGTGAAGCTGTCCTTGCCGAGCGGCACGCCCTGGCGCAGCGATTCGATGGTGCGGATGGAGCCGTCCGCCGAAATCTCGGCGATATCCATGCGGATGGCGGTCGCGCCGATGTCAATGGCCGCGGCGAGCCATGCGTTAACCGACGTCTTGGCCGGTGCTGCTTTCGCTGTGTCGGACATGATGCACGCTCACTTCCCGCTTGCCGCAGCTTCCTCGGCCAGCGCGGCAGCCCCCCGGACCGTGGCGTCGTCCCCGAGTTGCGCGGGCACGACCCTCAACCCTTTGCCGAACGTCTTCATCGCGTTTTCATCAATGGCGTTGCGCACTTCGTCCACGTAGAGATCCGGCATCGCCTCGACCAGCCCGCCCCCGAGCACGACGACATCCGGCGCCAGGAGGTTGACCACGCCCGCGATCGCCACACCCAGCGCGCGCGCCGCACTGCGGACGATCTTCTCCACGGCCTTGTCGCCGGCCTTGATGGCCCGCGCCAGCGCGCCGCTCTTGATGGCGGAAATGTCCGTGCCCGCCTCCTGGAGAAGGTGGGGCGCTTCACCCCGGTGCGCGGCCATGGCCGCGTCGGCGGCGATCGCCAGGCGGCTTGCCACCGCTTCGAGACAGCCGCGCTGCCCGCAACCGCACAGGCGGCCGCCGGGCTGAACAATGATGTGCCCGATCTCCATGCACGAACTCACCTTGCCCCGGATCAGGTGGCCCTCGTACACGCATCCACCGCCGATCCCCGTGCCCGGAAAGACCCCCAGCGCGCATCGTGCCTTCTGCGCGGCGCCGAACCGGTATTCCCCGAACAGGCCGGCGTCCACGTCGTTGGCGATCACCGTGCTGCACTTGAACGCCTTCTCCAGCGAGTCCTTGATCGCCACGTTTTTCCAGCCGAGATTCGGCGCCGTGAGAATGACGCCGCGATCGAGATCCAGCGGGCCCGGACACCCGACCCCGATGCCGCCGAGCTGCTCGGGCTTGACTCCCGCTTCCGCCAGCGCCTCGCGAATCGCTTCCGCCATTCGCTCCAGGACCTGGTCGGACCCGTTTTGCGCCTTGGTCTTGCTTCGCGTGGAGGCGAGTATCTTGAAGGAGGGATCGAAGATCGTTGCCATCATCTTCGTCCCGCCGAGATCAAACCCAACCCAGCATTTCTTTGAATCAGAACCCATGCATCATCCTCTATTCCGGAACAGGACTGTGAACCGCGAATTAACAAGTTCCAAGATGTTGACCACCCGCTCCCGTTGGTCGCTGGAGATCACGGAGAAGAAGGAGAAGAGAGAATCGCCTCCGTGTACTCCAGCGACTGAAAGGAGCGGGTGGTAACTGTTCTGATCAGTGTTAATTCGCGGTTCTTCCCTTTGTTACTCAGCGCTCACGATCTCCACGATCTCCACGGTCTCCACCGGCACGTCCTGGAACGGCCCGCGGTTGCCGGTCTGCACGGACTTGATCTTGTCCACCACGTCCATCCCTTCGACCACTTTGCCGAACACGCAGTATCCGAATCCCTGCGGGGTGGGGGCTGTGTGGTTCAGGAAGTCGTTATCCTTAACATTAATGAAGAACTGCGACGTGGCGCTGTCTATGACCGAGGTGCGCGCCATGGCGAGCGTGCCGCGCTCGTTCTTCAGACCGTTGGCCGCCTCGTTCTTGACGGGCGCGCGCGTACGCTTCTGCGCCATGTCCTTGGTGAAGCCGCCTCCTTGAATCATGAAGTTGTCAATGATGCGGTGGAAGATCGTGCCGTTGTAGTGTCCGTCTTTCGCGTACTGCAGGAAGTTGGCCACGGTAAGCGGGGCCTTGTCCTGGAAGAGCTCGGCCTTGATGTCCCCGAGCGATGTTTTGATGACGACCATGGGATTCTCCTTGGGTTCGGGTTGTGGTTCTTCGGACGGCAAAGCGGGTGGCTCCACGGCCTCTTCGACTTGTGCGGTCGCCAAAGATGTGGACAGAGCCAACAGCATCGCAACAAGCCATCGAGTCGAGACGTGCATGATTTGATTCCTCCGGTTTTGATGGTTCAGTCGGCTAACCAGCCTATGCAGCATAGACGACGGACGAATGAGGCACAAGTTAGACTCGCGTTAGTGAGCACGGCCGGCTGCGGGATGAAGTTGGGGCCTGCAGTCGGCGAAGCCTGATTTGCCAGATCCCTGTTGCGTGATTTCGCGGAGCGTGGGACCGATCTCTCAAAAGGCCCTGCGCGATGTTCGCATTATCAAGAATTCACAAACAAAACCGGTTTAGCGCAATTCATTTCTTCCTCTTACACGCTTGACGACATGTGGGGATTAATGAGATACAAGATCAAAGCATGATTCAGAACGGCAGTGCAGTTCCAGTTGCCGTCCCGAATAAATGTGTGTAAGTTGTACCAAGTGTTGCGTCGGTAAAGAAGAGAGAGGGAGGTAGTGTGATGCGCAAGTTGATGTTGGTGGTGGCGGTGATGGCGCTGGCGGGAGTGGCGTCGGCGAATCTGTTGGTCAACCCGGGCTTTGAAGTCGGGCCTGGCGGCGGTGGAACTCCGGATGACTGGTGGAAGTACAACGAAACCGGACAGGAATCGTGGGCTGCCCAGACCGGTACGAACGGAATGGCCTTCTGGTCGTGGAGTAACGACACGTGGGGCGGATTCGGGCAGGATGTCGTTCAGGCATTCGGCAGCAGCGATGTGCTTTCGTTCAGCATCTGGGGTCTGGCGGAAGTCAATTTCGAGTCCTCTATTGATGAGACTTGGATCCTGCTCGAGTTCTGGCAGGACGGCAACACCACTTGGACGCGGCAGGACAGGTTGGATGTGTATGGGATCCTGACCGGCAATGCGGGCGTCTGGAACCAGGTCACTCTGATCACCACCGTCAACCTCGCAAACGTCACGATGATCAAGCCGATCATCGGCGGCGGCGGCTTCACGAACAACAACGTGGGCAATCAGGCCGTGTTCTGGGACAACGCGAATTTCTACGTGATCCCGGAGCCGACAGCCGTCGTGCTGCTCGGACTGGGCGGGCTGCTGGCCTGCATGCTGCGCCGCAACGTTCGCAAGTAATTTGCTCCGTCGGTTGAATTCCTCGAAGGGCCGGTCTCACGACCGGCCCTTCGTTATTTAACTATTCATCGTTCGCGTGGCCGCGGGCCAAACGATTAGACGTATCGGCTCGCGGGGACGCTCTCCAGCAGCCGATACAGGATCATGGAGGGCGAGACTCCGTCGAGCCGCAGCGTTGAGTTCTTCAACAGCTACTTAACGGGCTGGATTGACGGCCGGCACTTGTGTTTCGATGTGCGCCATGAGCAAGAGTCCGAAGCCGAAAGTGAATCGCGATCCGGCAAAGCCCGGCGCCAACCCGTGGCTTCTCGCGGGGCTGCTCGCCATCTTCGCCGCGACGCTCATATCCTACATCCCCGCGCTGCGCGGCGGTTATATCTGGGATGACGATGCGTACGTGACCGAAAATGCGACGCTGCACACCGCCTCCGGCTTGCGCAGCATCTGGTTCGACCTGCGGGCGACCCCGCAGTACTACCCGATGACGCACACAAGCTTCTGGATTGAATACCGTCTGTGGGGCCTCAACCCGGCGGGCTATCACGCGGTAAATATTCTGCTGCACGCGCTGAACGCCTGCCTGCTGTGGCTTGTGCTGCGGCGGTTGCAGGTTCCCGGCGCCTTCCTCGCGGCCGCGATCTTCGCGCTGCACCCGGTGCAGGTGGAGTCCGTCGCGTGGATCACGGAACGCAAGAACACGCTCTCCGGATTCTTCTATATGCTCAGCCTCCTGAACGGCATCGCGTTCTTCAAGCTGACTTCCGAACCGTCCCGTCTGCGCCCGCGCACCTTGTACCTCCTCTCGCTGGTGTTTTTCATTGCGGCGCTGTTGAGCAAGTCGGTGACGGTTTCTCTCCCGGCGGTGCTGGTGCTGCTGCTCTGGTGGAAACGCGGCCGCGTGTCGTGGGACGAGGTCTTCAAACTCGTTCCGTTCTTTGCCGCGGGCCTCGCGATGGCCGGCGTCACCGTGTATTGCGAGCTGGAACACGTGGGCGCGCGCGGAGCGGCTTGGAATCTGTCCGGACTCGAGCGGGTCCTGATCGCCGGCCGCGCCCTGTGGTTCTACGCGGGCAAGTTTCTCTGGCCGCGGCCGCTCACGTTCATCTACCCTCGTTGGGAAATCCGCGCGGATGCGCTCCTGCAATACGCGTTCCCCGTCGGTGCGGCCTGCGCGCTCTTCCTGCTCTGGCGGTTTCGCCGGCGTATCGGTCGCGGACCGCTCGTGGCCGCGCTCGTATTCTGCGGAACGCTCGTGCCGGCGCTGGGGTTCATCAACACGTATCCGATGCAATACTCCTTCGTCGCGGACCATTTCCAGTATCTTGCCGCCGCGTCGCTGATGTCGCTCTTCGCGGCAGGCTGGATCCGTTTCGTCGGGTCAAGGACATGGGCGATTGTGGCCGCCGGAGTCCTGCTGCTGCTGTTCGCCGTGCTGACGTGGTGGCAGTCGGGCATGTACCGCGACGGCGAGACGCTCTGGCGGCACACCCTCGAACGTAATCCGTCCGCATGGATGGCGCATGTCAACCTGGGGAAGGAACTTTCCGCGCGCGGCGCCGGCGAAGAGGCCATCGAGCATTATCGCGAAGCGCTGCGTTTGTGGCCCGCGGACGCCGGCGCGCACAACAACCTCGGCATCGAGCTGATGAATCGCGGCGACCTCGACGGCGCGGTGCAGCACTTTGAGAAGGCATCCACCCTTTGGTCGAATTACCCGGAAGCCTTCTACCATTTGGGTGTCGCGCACCAGCGGCGCGGAGACTGGGGCGCGGCGGAACGCGCGTTCCGCTCGGCCGTGCTGTCCCGCCCGGCGTACCCGGCCGCGCATAACGCGCTGGGAATCACGCTGGGGCAGCAGGAGCGCCTGGACGAGGCGGCCGATGCCTTTCGAGAGACCTTGAAATACGCGCCGGACTACCCGGATGCGCACATCAACCTGTGCCGGGTGCTGAGGATGAAAGGCCGGCTGGCCGAAGCGGAAGAACATGGAATGCAGGCGCTGCGCGTGGACCCCGATTCCGCGGAGGCGCATTACCAGGTCGCGCTGCTGCGCATGGAAGGCAAACGCATGGAGGATGCCCGGTCGCACCTGGAGTCCGCGGTGCGGCTGAATCCCGCGTTTGCGTTTGCGCATTACCAGCTTGCGCTCGTGCTTTACCAGGCGGGCGATGCACGGGGCGCGGTTCGCGCGGCGCGAAAAGCCCGGGAGTTGGCGCCCGAAAACCCGGCCGTTCTCAATGCATTGGCATGGATGCTCGCGACCCATCCAGATGAAGACTTGAGATCGTCCGATGAGGCCCTTGATGCGGCCCGCGAGGCGTGTCGTCTGACCGAGTTCAAACACCCGATCTATCTCGACACGCTTGCCGCGGCGTACGCCCGAGCGGGCGATTTTGCGCGCGCGATCGGGACCGCCGAACGCGCGATTGAAGCGGCCACCGTTGCGGGATGGACCGCCCAGGCCGACGAAGTCCGTCATCGTCTCTCGTTGTACAAAGCGGGCAAACCGTTCGTGGACGAATCGGCGGGTCGCTGAGTCGGCATCCAGCCGCAAAACAATGCCGCCGGATTCCGTCGCGCTTGACGCCCATGTCCGCGTTACACACACTGATCGCGATGGATGAATCACTTCAATCCTTGTTCATTGAGGGGCCGCCTTCTGCCGGTCGTGAGCGGCCGCGATGGGCCGTGGCCTGGTTGGCCGTTGCACTGGCTCTTGCCGCCATCCTGGCCTACCTGCCGGTCGTGGGTTTTGAATTCGTTCGGTATGACGATCCCGGCTACGTCACGGAAAATCCTCTCGTCCGGCAGGGCCTCGGGGTCGAAACGGCGATCCAATCCTTCAAGACATACGTCGGAGGGAACTGGCATCCGCTAACCATGATTTCCCATATGCTGGATGCCCGCATGTTCGGTTTGTCGCCGGGCGGTCATCACGGCGCCAACCTGTGTCTCCATGTGCTGAACACCCTGCTGCTTTTCCTGATCCTGCGCGGGTTGACCGGCGCCACGTGGCGTTCCGCGCTCGCGGCCGCGCTCTTCGCGCTTCACCCGTTGAACGTGGAATCCGTCGCCTGGGTGTCCCAGCGCAAGACCCTTCTCTGTACCCTGTTCTGGCTTCTCGGGATGGGGGCCTATGCTGGGTATGTGCGCCGGCCTTCATGGGTCCGCTACCTGCTGGTTTTCAGCTCCCTTGCCGCCGCCCTCATGAGCAAGCCTGCGGCGGTGACGTTCCCTTTCACGCTGTTGCTCCTGGACTATTGGCCGCTTCGGCGGCTGGACTGCACCGCCCCGTCGCTCAACGCCGCCTTGCCGCGGCTGATCATCGAAAAGCTGCCGCTCGTCGTGCTGGTGGGCGTGGTTTCCGTTCTTGCGTATCGGACGCAGGACGCCGCCGGCGCCGTCATACCGGCGGCGGAATATCCTCTGCAAACACGCCTCGCGTACATCATCTCCAACTACGTCCAGTACATTGACAAGGCTCTCTGGCCGCGCGGCCTCGCGGTCCTGTATCCGCGACAGCCCGCCGGCCCCGCGGCCGGCACGGTGGCGATCGGCCTGGCGGCGCTTCTGCTGTTCACCGTTTTCGCGCTCCGGACCTGCCGTACTCATCCATATGGAATCGTTGGCTGGTGTTGGTTTCTCGGGACGCTGGTGCCGGTCATAGGGATTGTGATGATCGGGCATCTGGATGTGGCTGATCGGTATGCGTACATCCCGTTGATCGGACTCTTTCTGATCGTCGCCTGGGGGCTGGGCGATGCGGTGCGAGCACAGGTTGTTCCGCGATGGGCCGTTGTGTGTTTGACCATCGCCGTTCTCGCCGCGCTGTTTGCGCGATCGCGGAGCCAGTTGTCTCGCTGGCGCACGAGTCAGGACCTCTTCGCGCACGCGGTTCAGGTCACTCGCGGAAACTACGTGATGCACGAGAACCTGGCCCGCGAGTTCATTGCGGAAGGGCGTTCCGGGGAAGCGTTGGTTCACTTTGAGGAGGCCCTGCGCATCAAGCCGGATTATGTCCCCGCCAGGATGAACCTCGCGCTGACGCTCTTCAGAATGGGGAGGAGGAATGAAGCGGCCGTTTGTGTGCATGGGGCCGTTCGCTACTTCCCTGACAACGCGCCGTCGCAGCGGGACTTGGGGATGGTGTTCGCCTCGCTGGGGGAACATGAAGCGTCCATCCGGCATCTTGCGCGAGCTGTCGAATTGGATCCGAACGATCCTAGGGCGCACTACGCATTGGCCACGATGTACCTGCGACAGCAGCGCACGAGCGATGCGATAGTACACTTGGAGCGGGCCGCGGCTCTTTCGCCGGACACGGTCGAAATCGAAAATCTTCTGAAAAGAGTGAAACAGGGTTCGGGCAGCAGACCGCGTTGATGGAGATCGCGTCACGGGCAAAGCCTAATTGCTAGAGCCCCCAAGCCAAAAACACCGTAAAACGAGATGTGTAAAGCAATCGATTGCTCCAGATGTATTTTTTGTAACTTTTGTTGACAATGCTTTGTTTAAAGGCATAATCGCATATGTACAAGATTGTCAGCGAGCTTCGGCTCGTCCCTTTTTTGACAATATAACGCAAACGTTTGTTGTGGGCTCGGGGTGTCCTGTGGCTCCAGTGGTGGGGAAGTAGGTCATGGAGGAGGAAGTGTGATGCGTAGGATAATCGTGATCGGTGGGTTGGTGGCGGCCGTGTTGGTGTTCGGACTGTCGGCGCAGGGGAATCTCATTCTGAACGGAAGCTTTGAGAGCGGGTTGACCAGTTGGCAATCCTGGGGGCCGGGCAATATGCAGAGCATCTCCGGATGGGGGTGGGAACAGGACGGCTCGACGATGGTGCGGATGTGGACGGATGCGGGACTTTACCAGGATTTCAGCGTGAATCCGGGCGCCACATACGAGATCAGTGCGTATGCGTGCCACGCCGAGTGGGATCCGATCCTGTGGGGCAGCACGGGTCGCGTGGGCGGGGTTTCGCTTGAATGGCGCGATGCGTCGGACCAGTTGATCGGTGTGGCCTGGCAGTACAGCTTCGGAAGCGGCAACCAGACGGCAGGCGAGGATTTGTGGTACCTCGCGGAATCAGGCTCGCAGCAGGCCCCGGATGGTGCCGCGGTAGGCCGCGTGATCGTCAATATTTGGAACGATGGAACAGGCTCGGGCAGCGCATTCTTCGATAACGTCAATGTAATCCCTGAACCCACCGCCGTGGCGTTGCTGGGATTGGGCGGTCTCCTGTTCGTTTTCCGCCGAAAAGCACGACGGTAAATCCGGACTTCTCATCCCTCCTGAAAAAGCGGAACGCCGGCGCGTTGCAAGCGCCGGCGTTCTGTGTTTCCTGGCTCAACTTGACGGACACCACGCAAACACGTGCATTTTCGATGGAGGGCGACGCTCCGCGGAGCCGCAAGAAGATGCGGGTGAGCGCAGCCGGAGGCCGTGCCCCCCTGTTTCCTCACCCGCATATTTCCAGCCAATATCTGCTCTTGCAAAGCCGGGGGCTCCCCTGTATGGTTCCGAGTCTTTGTGAAACAGGAGGCCGCGTGGGCGGCCGGGGAAAACAGAGGTTGGACGTATGAAGAAAGAGATTCATCCGGAATACGGCGACGCGACGATCACCTGCGCCTGCGGCAGCGTGCTGAAGACGCGCTCGACCGTCAAGGAAATGCATGTGAACACCTGCGCGAAGTGCCATCCGTTCTTTACGGGCACGGCGAAGCTGCTCGACTCGGAAGGCCGCGTCGAACGCTTCCAGCGCCGCTGGGCCAAGAGCGCCCCGAAGGCCGGAGCCAAGGCTTCGGCGAAGTAGCTTTGCGAACGAAGGGCCGGTGGATCGAAATCCGATTCCCCGGCCCTTGGTCTTTTTTGGAGTGGCCGCAAAAAGGACCGGAGTCTGAACCGCGAATTGACGCGGATTCTCGCTGATTGAAGACGGAAGAATTTACAGGCTGATGCAAAGACGAGTTTCTATTCGCGTCAATTCGTGTTAATTCGCGGTTATCCTGGCCTTCAATTTGAGGTTCGCCGTGACTAAACCAATTGTGATCCAATGATACCGAAAGCCAGAATTGACGCGCTGATGGCGCGGATGCAGGAGATCGAGACGCAATTGTCCGATCCTGCCACATCCGCCAACCAGAAAAAGTTCCGCGCACTGCTCGAGGAGCACGCGCACCTGAAGGACGTCAAGGTGCCGGCGGACCTCTATTTTCAACTGCTGCGCGAGCGCGACGAGAGCCGCGCGCTGTTCGACGATTCGTCCACGGACCCCGAGTTGAAGGAGATGGCCCGGGCCGAGCTCTCGCGCGTCGAGGGGTTGCTGCCGCAGGCGGAGAAAGACCTCATGGTCGCGCTGCTTCCGCCGGATCCGGCCGACAGCCGCAACACCATCATGGAAATCCGCGCCGGCACCGGCGGCGAAGAGGCCGCGCTGTTTGCCGCGGACCTGTTCAGGATGTACAGCCGTTTCGCGGAGTCCAAGGGTTGGAAAATCGGTATGATTGATGCGAGCGCCTCGGATATCGGGGGTTACAAGGAAGTCGTCTTTTCCGTCGAGGGCAAGGACGTGTACCGCACCCTTCGCTACGAAAGCGGCGGACATCGCGTGCAGCGCATCCCCGTCACCGAGGCCAGCGGACGCATTCACACATCGGCTGCCACCGTCGCGGTTCTGCCGGAGGCCGAGGAAATCGACGATATCGAGATCAGCCCGGAGGACATCCGGATTGACCTCTACCGGGCCTCGGGGCCGGGCGGGCAGAAGGTCAACAAGACCGAGTCCGCTGTCCGCATCACGCACATGTCGTCCGGAATCGTGGTGCAAAGCCAGGACGAACGTTCGCAGCAGAGAAACCGGGAGCGCGCAATGACGGTGCTCAAGGCGCGGCTGCTGGACAAGATGCGCCGTGACGAACAGGAGAAGATGGCCGATGAGCGACGCACCCAGATCGGTTCCGGCGATCGCAGCGAGCGAATCCGCACGTACAACTTTCCGCAGAATCGCGTTACGGACCACCGGATCAACCTGACGCTGTACAGCCTGGACCGCGTCATGGAGGGCGCGATGGATCCGCTCGTGGATGCCTTGCGCGATCGCGATACGGAGATGCGGTTGCAGGGAATCATGGAGCAGCCCGGTGGCGCATGATGGTCATGCGGATGCGGGGTTGACCGTCGCGGACCTTCTCGATCGGGCCGCGGCGGAACTCGCTGCGGCGGAGATCTCCGAATCAAGACTCAAAGCCGAAACACTGCTGGCCCGCGTTGTCGGATGCCGGCGCCTGGAGTTGCCGCTGAGCCGGGACCGCGTGGTCGAGCCGGCGCGTTGCGCGGCCTTTCGCGGCTTGTTGCGGCGACTCCTCGATGGGGAGCCGTTGCAGTACATCCTCGGCGACGTGGAGTTCATGGGAACGCTTTTCGCGGTGGACCGGCGCGTGTTGATTCCCCGTCCGGAAACGGAAGAACTGGTGGAGCGCGTTTTGCGGCGCGAGGAGCTGTGGAGATGTTCTGCGGTTCGGTTGGGGGATGTGGGCACGGGCTCGGGATGCATCGCGGTCAGTCTCGCGCTGGCTCGGCCGTCGGCGGAGATTGTGGCGACGGATGCTGCCGAGGATGCGCTTGAGTTGGCTCGCGACAACGCAGGCCGTGCCGGCGTTGCGGATCGTATCCGTTTCATGCGCTGCGACCTGTTGTCGGCGCTGGCGGCCGACTCGTTGCAGGCCGTGGTGTCCAACCCTCCATATGTCGCCACCGGCGAATGGCTTCGGTTGCCCCGGGAGATAAGGGATTTCGAGCCCCGGGCGGCCTTGGATGGCGGTGAAGACGGGCTTTCCGTAATCTCCCGGCTTGTACCCGAAGCCTTTCGTGCGCTTAAATCAGCGGGATGGCTGTTTATGGAGACAGGCGAGAACCAGGCGCCGGAAGTCGCGGCGCAGATGGAAAGACAGGATTTCCGCGCGGTGGCGGTGATCAAGGATCTCTCCGGGCGCGACCGGATCGTCGAAGGAGAGAAACCGTGACTTCATCCCGCCCGTCGAGACACAGCCGGCAAGTTTTCACCCGGTCGCAGGTTGCTGCGGCCGCGATGCTCATCATCCTGCCGCTCGCGGCCCTGCTGCAGGGCTTTTGGGTGGGCCGTCAGAAGGTGGACATAAAGCCCATCGTATTCCGGTTCCCCACGGAGAAGATAGAGTGTCCGTATTGCGGCGGAGCGGGCACGATCCGGGACCCGGCTTCCGCGGCGGTGCTTCTCTGTCCGATATGCTACGGCGTCGGAGGGAAGCACGTGCGCAAGCTGAACGAAGAAACAGAGCTGCTTTGTCCGGCCTGCGTCGGGATGGGGCGCGTGTACGATGTGGACACCGGTCATGCGCGCGTCTGCATGCGTTGCGAGGGCCGGGGGCTGATCGAAGTGTCGGCCGGCCGCATCCCGGGCTTTTCGGTGCAGGGGGATTCACCCCGCCCGATATCCCCCGGCGCGGCATCGCTTCGGGATTTCAGCACGCCATAGACAGGACCCCTGCATGTTCGACCGTCTTTCCAGCTCGCTTCAGAAGATCTTCTCCCGCCTGCGCGGCCATGGGCGGTTGACGGAGCGCAACGTGCAGGACGCGCTGCGCGAAGTGCGTCTTGCCCTGCTCGAAGCCGACGTCAACTTCGAGGTCGTGCGCGATTTCACGGCGCGGGTCAAAGAGAAGTCGCTGGGGAAGGATGTGCTTGAAAGCATCAGTCCGGGCCAGCAGATGATCAAGCATGTGCACGACGAGATGGCCGCGCTGCTGGGCGGTGCGCGCCGGGATTTCGACTGGTCGGTGCGGCCGTCCCATGTGTTGTTGCTGGGGCTTCACGGTGCGGGCAAGACGACGACGGCCTCCAAGCTCGCGGCGCGATGGAAGGCGGAAGGGCGGCGTATCCTGCTGGCTGCCGGCGATCTCCGGCGGCCCGCGGCGGTGGACCAGCTCCGCATTCTCGCCGAGGCGGCCGGCGTCGAAGCCGTGACTCCGCGTCCGGGGGAGGACCTCGGCGGGCTCGCCCGGCGCGTGCAGCAGCAGGCGGCACGGGACAAGGCGGATGCCGTGATCTTCGACACAGGCGGGCGCTTCCAACTGGACTCGGAACTGGTCCAGGAACTCAAGGATCTGCGCGACCTGCTGCAACCGCGGAATGTCGTGCTCGTGCTGGATGCCGCGATCGGGCAGGAGTCCGTCCATGTCGCGCAGACGTTTCAGAAGGAAGTCGGGCTCACCGGCCTGATCCTGACCAAGCTCGATGGCGATGCGCGCGGCGGCGCGGCGCTTTCCGTGCAGGCCGTGACCGGATGCCCGATCCTCCTCGTGGGAACCGGCGAGCGCCCCGCGGACCTCGAACCGTTCCATCCGGACCGCATGGCTTCGCGCATTCTCGGAATGGGCGATGTGGTTACCCTGGTTGAGAAGGCCCAGCAGGCGTTCGACGAGCAGGAAATGGAGCGGATGCAGGAATCGCTGGTCGAGGGGTCATTCGACCTCGGCGACTTCCTTGGGCAACTTCAGCAGGTGAAGAAGATGGGGCCGCTCGAAAACCTGCTGGAAATGATGCCCGGCATGGGGGCCCTGCCCGCCGGCGCGAAAGGCCGGATGGAGGGCTTTTCCGATCGCGATTTGAAGAGGACAGAGGCCATTATCCGCAGTATGACCCCCGAGGAGCGCAGGAATCCCGCGCTCATGAATGCAAGCCGCAAACGGCGCGTCGCGGCGGGCAGTGGTACGCAGGTGCACGAAATCAACGATTTGCTGAGGAATTTCGAGCGGGCCAAGGACATGAGCCGGCGCATGAAGCAGATGCAAAAAAGGTTGCTAAGGCGGCCAAAGTGATGTAAACAGCGTGCCTTTCGTAGGCCTCGGGCGTAGCGCCCGGGCCCTGTATGGCTGGAGGATAACATGTCTGTTAAGATCAGGATGCGGAGAACGGGAAGCAACAAGCAGCCCTTTTTCCGGGTGGTGGTGACCGATGTTCGTCGGTCCAACCGCGGAACATTTCTCGAAAACGTGGGCTGGTACGATCCGAAGAAGAAGGGCTCCAACAGGTTCAGCCTGAATACGGATCGCATTGCTTTCTGGGTCGGCCGCGGGGCGATCGTATCGGACACCGTGCGAAGCCTGCTCCGGAAGATCAAGAAGGGCGAGGGGACGAAGTCTCCTGAAGCAGCCCAGGCAGCGCCTGTTGGCGCGTGAGAGCGGGGCAAGCATGAAGGAACTTGTGGAATACATTGTCCGCGCGCTGGTGGACCACCCGGATGATATCCGCATAACCGAGGTGGACGGCGAGCGCACCGTGGTGTTGGAGTTGCGCTGCCATCCGGATGACGTGGGTAAGGTGATCGGCAAGAGCGGGAAGACCGTGGGAGCCATTCGGACGCTGCTCAGCACGGCCGCCGCCCGGAAGAACCGGCGGGCCATGCTGGAGGTCGTGGAGTAGTTCCGTGTGGCCGCGCGATTCGCGCTCGGCTGCCGGGATGACGCCCGAAAGCGGACAGAAGGTCATGAATGGGCCGCTTCAGATTGACGTCATCACCATTTTCCCCCAGATGCTTGCGGGTTTTCTCGGGGAAAGCATGCTGAAGCGGGCTGTTCGGATGGGCAAGGCGGACATCCGGATGGTCAACCTTCGTGATTACACGACGGATGCGCATCGGACCACGGATGATCGGCCGTATGGCGGTGGGCCGGGCATGATCATGAAGCCCGAACCGATTTTCAGCGCGGTTGAGGCCGTGCGGGGCGAGAAGGCGCGTGTGATCCTGATGACGCCGCAGGGACGGCGGTTCGACCAGGCGATGGCGCGGGAGTTGAGCAGGGAATCGCACCTTGTCTTTATCTGCGGTCACTACGAAGGAGTGGATGAACGGGTGCGGGCGGCCCTGGTGGACGACGAGATCTCCATCGGGGATTACGTGCTCACGAACGGGGCGCTGCCCGCCGCGGTGGTGATTGATGCGGTTGTTCGACTCCTGCCGGGTGTGCTCGGCGCGGAGGGTGCGGCGGAGCAGGACTCGTTCGAGGGTGGGTTGCTCGAACACGAGCAGTACACGCGGCCGGCGGAATTCCGCGGCATGCGCGTGCCGGATGTGCTGGTGTCGGGCGATCACGCGGAAATCGCGCGTTGGCGCGAGGCCAGGGCGCAGGAGCGTACGCTTGAGCGCAGGCCGGATTTGAAGAAGAATAAGTAGCAACAAGGAATCGAGGTCGAACATGAGCGTGAAAGTTCTCGAGAAGATCGCGGGCGAGCAGATGAAGAAGAAAGTCCCCTCCTTCAACATCGGCGACTCCATCAAGGTGCACGTCAAGATCAAGGAAGGCGACAAGGAGCGCGTGCAGGCCTTCTCCGGCACCGTGGTGGCCAGGGACGGCGGCGGCGCGACAGAGACTTTCACCGTTCGCCGCGTTTCCTACGGCGAGGGCGTGGAACGCGTCTTCCCCGTGCACGCGCCGGCCGTTACCAAGATCGAGGTCGAGCGGGCCGGGCGCGCGCGTCGCGCGAAGCTGTATTACCTGCGCAAACAGGCCGGCAGGAAGACCAAGGCCAGCCTCGAAGAATAGCGACAGGAAGAAGGGCTGCGGCGTGCTGGACTTCGAGCGCAGGGCGTGGGCGTCCGGTCTTCGGCGCGTCGCAGGGATGGACGAGGCCGGTCGCGGACCGCTGGCGGGCCCGGTGGTGGCGGCCGCGGTGCTTTTTCACCAGGCGTTTCTCGAGCGCGAAGCCGACGCGGCGTTGCG
>JAKJGV010000039.1 GCA_022704185.1 Verrucomicrobiota bacterium | reverse complement strand
GGCCCTGCTGCGCCTGTATCGCGACCGCGTGGACCCCGCCGCGCGCAACGTCATCCGGGCGTGCGCCATGGTCGCCATGATGGGAAGCGTCGCCTACGAGCTGCTGACCGCTTCCTCGCACACGTTTGCGTTCCACATCACCTTCCTGCTCCTGAGCCTGCTGGCCATGACGCTCGGCGGCTGGCTGAACGTCCGGATCTATCTCCTGCTCGGCTTCGGCGGCGTGCTGGTGGATCTCGTCGCCATCGGCTACCAGGCGTTCCTGCATATGGACCGCAGTTTCCAGATGACGCTGACCGGACTGGCCGTGTTGCTGCTGGGCGCCGCTTTCGTCTTCGGCTCGGTCTACTTCAAGACCCATCACGCGGCGCTGACGGACAAGGCGGATTCGTGGAAGCGGCGATTCCGCGATTGGGAGTAACCGGCTTCAGACCCGCTTGTGCTTCCAGCGGCCGAACTCGAACCAGGCGACCATCATCAATGCCTGGGCCACGAACGCGGCGGAGATCGCCCACCAGACGCCGTCCGTGGACGGAACGATCGCCCGCGAGAGCCATGCCGCGAGCGGCACCTGCAGCCCCCAGAGCGAGGCGATCGTGATCACCATGGGGCCGACCGTGTCCCCGGCCCCGTTCAGCCCGCGTCCGAGGACGATGCCGATCGCCGCAAAGACATAGAACACGGATACGATGCGCAGGTATTGCGCGCCGATCTTCACCACCTCCGGCTCGCGGTTGAAAAACGAGATCAGCGCGGGCGCAAACAGCATCAGCACGATGCCCGAGACGACCATGATGCCGACATCCATCCAGGCCGCTATCCACACGCCGCGCCGCGCGCGCGCGATCTTTCCCGCGCCGAGATTCTGGCCCATCATCGTCGCTGCGGCCCCGCCGAACGCGAACGCGGGCATCAGGATGATGTAGTGAAAGCGCAGGCCCGTGCCGTACGCCGCCACCGCCGCCGTGCCGGAAGTCGCGACGATGCCCATCAGCACGAGGCTCATGAGGCTGCGCGACAGCATCTGGCCGGAGCCCGGGATGCCGATCTTGAGGATTCTCCACGCCATGCCGGGATCCGGCTTCCAGTACGCCAGCCGCGCATGCACGTTCGAACGGCCGCGCAGCAGCACCCGCAAGGCCAGGGAAGCCGCCAGCGCCTGGGAAATGACCGTCGCCAGCGCAGCGCCGGCCACCCCCATGCGCGGGAACGGCCCGATGCCGAAAATCAGCAACGGATCGAGCACGATATTAAGCAGGTTCGCCGCGCCCATCACGTACATCGGGGTATGCGCATCGCCCGCGCCCTGGAGCGCGGCATTCCCGATGAACAACATGTAGACCGTGAAACTGCCGGCAAGAAAGATGCGCAGATAGATGATCCCGTCCCGCGCGACGTCCGGCTCCGCGCCAAGCAACCGGAACAGCGGACCCGCCGCGAACCAGCCCGCCAACGCGGAGAGTCCGCCCAGCACCACGGACAGAAAGAGCGATTGCGCCGCCGCCGCGCTCGCCTCGTCGAAACGCCCGGCCCCGATCGCACGCGACACCAGCGCCACCGTGCCCGTGGAAAGTCCCATCAGCATCGGATACAGAAGCATCAGGATCGTGGCCGACATCGCCACAGACGCCACGGCCACGTGCCCCAGCCGGCCGACCCAGAAAAGGTCGATGAGGCTCTGCACATTCTGCAGGACCGCACCCACCAGCATCGGCATGGTCAGGCTCAGCAGGGCCCTCACCAGGCTGCCTTCCGTAATCGCCGCAGGATCCGTTCGTTGCAGGAAACGCATGGGAAATCACACTATACCGCGCCGCAAAAAGAGACAATGTAAACCCGTGGCGGCCCCCGCGCTCCCCGCCCCCTTGCGGGGCAGGAGTGGAAAGTGGGGCCTCAAGGGATGGCGCGCGATTTTGTTTGTCCAATTTCGCCCCGGCCGTGGAAGATGGGGTAGAAGGAGCATGGCATGAGCATGGACCGCCAACAGGAGTTTCTCCGGCTCTTCCTGAAGCACCAGGAGGAACTGCGCGCGTTCATCGGCTCGCTCGTGCGCGACTATCACCTGCGCGACGATATCCTGCAGGATGCCGCCCTCGTGCTCTGGAAGAAGTTCGACGAGTACGACCCCGGCCGCCCGTTCGGTGCCTGGGCCCGGGGCGTCACGGCCCACAAGATCATGCAGTCATTCGACCGGATCAAGCGTTGCCCCCTGCAGTTCTCGCCGAACGCGACACAGGCCATCCTCATGGCGTGCCAGGATACGCGCCAGGATTTCTCCGAGGAACGCGCGGCGCTTCAGAAATGCCTCGGCAGCCTTCCCGACCGCTCGCGGAATCTGATCGCGATGCGCTACGAGCAGGGATTGAAGCTCAAGGAGATCGCCGAGCAGACCTCCAGCACGCTGGATGCCGTGCACAAAACTCTCTCCCGCATCCGGCAACTGCTGCGCAAATGCGTGGAGGAGCGGATCGCGCTGGAACAGGAACTGGGACCATGAGCGCACCCCGGCACGCGGAGGAACTGATAGAGCGATACCTCGACGACCTGCTCGCACCGGGCGAGCTCGAGGAGCTCGAACGCCTGCTCGTGGCCGACCCCGAAGTCGCGCGCCTGTTCAACGACAAGGCGCGAACGGACCAGCTGATCCAGACGCACTTCATGAAGAGCGCGGCGGAGGTGTCGTTCGAATTCGACGACGCGCAGCACGCGCGGGCGGCGGAGAAGATGCGGAGCGCGTACGCCGACCGCATCACGCGTCCGAAATGGTCCTGGCAGACCGTACGCGATCACCTGTGGGGACCGACCGGAACGATCGTCGTCCACGTGCTTCTGCTGCTGATGCTGATCCGGCTCGTGAGCTACACGCCGCTGCAGAAAGAACCGGAGTACGAAGTGCTGGTCCTGGAGCAGCAGAACACCCGGCTGGACCCTCTCGAAGAGCTGCCCGAATGGGACCCTCCGCCCGAAGCCACGCCGGAGATCACCGTCCCGCCGGAAGCTTTCGCGGAGCCGGCGCAGCCGCCCGACATGGAACCTTCCGCAGCAAGCGAACCTCCGCTGGATATCGGCAGCCTGGACATCATCAACGATGTGCAGGGCGTCCTGATCATGGACAAGCTCGCACCGGGACGCACGGACAAGGTGCGCCGGGACGCGCTCGACGCGCATTCCGGAGGCATGGGCCGATACACCGAGGCGTCCGTGGTCAGGGCCTTGGAATGGCTCAAGGCTCACCAGGCGCCGGACGGATCCTGGGGGCCGAACAAGCCGGCCATGACCGGCCTCGCGCTGCTGACCTTCCTGGCCCACGGGGAAACGACTTCTTCGGAGCCCTACGGACAAACGGTGGAGAAAGCCATCCGCTTCATGGTGAGCCAGCAGGACGAGGGCGGGCGGTATTGCACGATCAACCAACCCGGCTCCTACGCGCACGCAATCGCGGCTTATGCGGTCAGCGAGGCCTACGGCATGACACGGATCCCCTCACTGAAACCCGTCATGGAGAAATCCATCCAGGTCATCCTGGACGGCCAGCAATCCGGCGGCGGGTGGGATTATGACTACAAGAAGACGGCGCGGCGGGATACATCGGTCGCGGGATGGCAGGTGCAGGCGCTCAAGGCGGCCTGGATCGCGGGCGCGGAAAACAAGGGCCTGCACGACGCGATAGAGAAGGCGGCGGCGGACATCAAGAGCGCGCAGGACGCGGAGTCCGGCCGGTTCTTCTACACCGACGGAAAGAGCCACAAGACCGACGGGATCACGGCCGTCGCCGTGCTCAGCCTGCAGCTGGCCGGCCACGGCACCACCCGCGAGGTCCGCGCGGGGCTGGACGCGATTTCCTCGACCCGGTGCGACTGGGACAAGCCGCCGGACTGGCCGCTCTATGCGTGGTACTACATCACGCAGGCGAAGTTCCACCAGGGCGGACACTCGTGGACGAGATGGAACAACCAGTTCGCGCGGGCGTTCGTCCGGAACCAGAACGAGGACGGGAGCTGGACTTCGCCCGGGGCGAAGTCGGACAACACGCACGGCAATGAAGTCCATCTCGGCCCGGTCTACAGCACCACGCTCGCCGCGCTGACCCTGCAGGTCTATTACCGCCACCTGCCGACCTATAAATCCCTGGCCGTCGCGCCCGCGGAAACACCGGGCGCCCAGGACTTGAAGGTGGAAGTGCTGTGACGAAAGCGGGCTGGCCGTCAGCCCGAGCCCGTGAAGGTCATGTGGTAGGGCCTGATCTGAATCTCATCGCCTACATGAAGCTCGGCCGCACCCGTGATCCGCCGGCCGTTCACACAGGTGCCGTGCGTGCTGCCGAGATCCTGCACGAAGTAACAGCCGTTGTGGAAGACCACCTCCGCGTGGCGCGCGCTGATCCGCGTGCTGAGCAGCGGCATGTCACATTGCGCGGGGTCGCTGCCGATGATCATGCTGCGCCGCTCGCCGAGCGGAATGGCATGGCCATGCAGCACGAGATACCGCTGCGAACAGGGCGAAAGGATTCGCACATCCGGCGCGGAATGGGGGTGCATCAAGACGGCGGGACCAAACAAGGCGTTCATCTCTACGGCAGTGCAGGCTCGACTCATCGGGTTTCTCCCTCGGCATGAACGAACTGCCGGCGTCCGCTACTTAGCAGAAGACGTGCCGTTCCGGCGTCCCCCCATATGCAGTGGGCCCGCGAGAATATCATCAACCGATTGTGGCCCCGCAGGAGCCACGCACAAAAAAGAACGAAAAGAGTGAACGTTCTTGAACGCCGCACCCCGGAATGCGGTCACAAGGATGATGCACAGCATGGAAAACATCCGGCCAGGAACATTCCACATGGCTTCTGCGGGATTGCAGTTGCTGCTGGTCGCCATCGTGGACCACATGACCGGAGCCCGGATACATTTCTTTCTGTTCTACTTCATTCCGATTGCCTATCTCGCCTGGCATCTGGGCCGGCGCGCAGCCCTGGGCATGGCCGCGGCCAGCGCGGTGAGCTGGTGGGTGATTGACATTCTCTGGATTCAAACGGGAGATACGCGGGCCGTTGACGCCTGGAACGTGCTGATCCGTCTCGCGGCTTTTGTCGTCGTGGCGATCTCGATCTCGCGAACCCGCTCCGAGGTTGATCGCCAGAAGAAGATCAACGCCGAGCTGACGGACGCGCTGTCAACGATCCGGCAATTGACCGGCATTCTGCCGATGTGCGTCTACTGCCGGCGCATCCGCGACGAGGGGCAACAATGGAAGCCGTTAGAGCAGTACATCGCGGAACACACGGAAGCGCAAGTCAGCCACGGGATGTGTCCCCAGTGCTACCGGACCCACCACGGCAATCCGGACGGAACCTGACGCCGCCCGCTACCGCCTGCGGGGCGGATAATCGTCGGGCAGGTCCTTGAAACTGCCGCGCTGGCGCAGCACGAGCTCCCAGAGCTTCATGTACTTCAGTTGAGCGCCGAATGAGCTGATGAGCGCGATCATGAAGCCGTGGCTTCCGTCCAGGAACCCTCCGCGAAGGATGTACCCCTTGATGAAGCGGAAAACGGGCCGGAAGAACACATCCCTCCAGCAGAAGGGCATCTCTTCCACGAACTTCTGCTGCGCGGTGATGGTGGAGAAGCGGTTCAGGGTGTCCACGTGATCGCGGATATCGTCATAGGTGTAGTGGTAGATCGGATTCTTCAGGCGGCGCACGGGGCCGCTCACCACGACCTTGTCATGGGGCTCCTGCCCTTCCGTCCTCCCGAACGTCTTTTTGAACAGCCTGAGCTTGATGTCCGGATACCACTCGCCGTGCCGGATCCACCGGCCGAGATAATACACCTGGCGCGGGAACTCGTAGCCGATGCAGTCCCCGGTGCCGCGTTCGAACTCCGCGAGGATTTCGTCGCGCAGACCTTCGGAAACCTCCTCGTCCGAATCGAGGAACAGAATCCACGGGTGACTCGACATCTCCCGAACGAGATTCCGCTGGCCCACGTAGCCGAGCCATTCGTGCTGGTAGACGCGGTCGGTGAACTCGCGACAGATGTCCACGGTGCGGTCCGTGCTGAAACTGTCCACCACCACGATCTCATCGCACCACGTAAGGCTGCCCAGGCAACGACGGATCTTCAGTTCCTCGTTGTGCGAGATGACGCATGCGGAAATCTTTTCCCGGATCATGACGTCGCCCCTCCGGACGGCCGGGCGCGCGGCGGATTGCGCAGGAGCGTTTTTGGCCGGGCCTGGACATCCTGCACCCGGTCGCCGTAAAAGACGCGCACAACGTACCCGTAGAACTGGGCGCGGCCTCTTGTCCCCTTCGGCACGACATACGAAGCCGTTATGGTCTTCGGCTCCGGGCTTTTCCACGGGGAATCCGGCTGAAAGACGCGCTGCGGAACCGTGGCCCGCGTCTGCTGCACCCCGCTGGCTTCCGGGTCCTCGTCGTAGAAGATGACTTCGACCCGCGCGGATTCGGGATCCAGAAGAAGGTCTTCCGACGTCGGCTCGAGCACGACTTTGAGGATCCGCATCTCGTCATAGTCGCCCGCCGTCAACACCTTGTGCTGATCGGCCGAGGCGATGCGGATATAGCTGCGCCCGCCGCCCTTCACTTCCTGGCTCAGGCGCAACCGCTCCCTCACCGCGCGCTCGAACACCTCCGGCGACGGATTCCGGTCCACAAGTTCGCCCCAGATCTGGATGGCCTGCTCGGGCAGCCCGCGTCGCTCAAACAGGCGAGCCCGCTCTTCGTACGCCGGGATGAAGTCCGGCGCCGCCACCTGGAGGCCCGCCAACAACTGGTCGGCGCGTACGGCGTTCTTTGCGCCAATCGCCTGCTGCGCCTCTTCGAACATCTCCGCCGTTTTCTGGTCCGGACCTGCCGCCACGGAGGGGACTTCCGATTCCGTCCCGTTTTCCGCCGGCTGAACCCGGTCGGTGAGCGCCTTCATGGTCTCCTTGATGGCCGCGAGGTCTTCGCGGACGAGGCGCAGGTCCTCGGACACCACGGGCGCGGCCGGAGGCGATGCAGGTGCGGACGGAACGGGTTCCTCAACGCTTTCGGCGGATTCGTCGAAGACGATCTCGGCCGGCGGTTCCGCCCCCGGAACCGGGGGCATGATCTCATCCCTGTGCTGCACCCACCAGTTCGTGGCGACGACGGCCGCCAGCACCACGATGACCGCGAATCCAACGACCCGCCACTGCCGGCGGCTCGTGCCCGCCTCCTGCCCGCGATCCACCTCCGCCTGGACCAGGGCCTGGACGAGGAAACGGGTCCGGCCGATCTCGACGGAATCGCCGTGCTTCAGGCGCACCTCGCGGACCTCGCGCTTGTTCACGAGAATCCGGTTCATGGAATCGAGATCCCGTATGTAGAGGCCTTCCGGACGATGCTCCAGCACGGCGTGCTTCCGGGCCATCTCGTCGTCGGACACGGAAATGGCGCAGTCCGGGTCACGCCCGATGACCATCGGTTCCGGCTCGACGGTGATCCGCTGGTTCTTCAGCGACCCCGTCAGAAATATGAGGCGATACATCATGACGCTGCGTTCCACATGAACATGACAGGCAGACTATAGCGATGCCCCCCGCCGACGGCCAAGACAATCCCTGCGCCGTGGCTCAGATTCCGCGATATCAACAGAATTCTAACCCATTGCCAACACAGGACTAAAACAACCCATCCAAGGTATACCCGCGAGGATACGCCCGGAAACGGAGGAAGTATCATGGCCCGTGCGGATCTGCATGTTCACAGCAAATACTCGAATCGGCCGAGCCAGTGGTTTCTCCGGCGAATCGGCGCGCCGGAGAGCTTCGTGGAGCCGGCGGGAAACTGCGCTGGATCAGCTCCAGCTCACGTAGACGGCACGCCTCAACGTTCCGCCCGGATGCGATAGAACATCAGCGATTCGGCGGCGTGCACGCGGTCGGTGTAGGAGTTGACGGGCGGAGTCGCGGTGATGCCGGATTGCAGCACCGCGAGCGACGACACGTTCGTTCCGCCATACACCGCGTACAGGCGATCCGCCGCGCCCGGCCACTGCACCACCCACCCGTCCGTCCCCGCAACGGGCTCGGCCGCAAACACGGACGCGGCGTCGGCCGGCAAAGTGCCCGCGATCCATTCCTCGAAGTTGCTCGCGCCGTCCTCGTCCTCGTCGTCTTCGCCCGACGCCTCGATGCCGCCGGGGAAGTTCACACGCTCCCACCCGTCCGGCATGCCGTCCGCGTCGCCGTCGTAGTCCTGCGCATCCCCGAAGAAATCCATCACCCGCGCGAGAAAAGCCCTCCGGGCATCGCGCGACGTGATGGTCTCAAAGGGAAACCCCATCGCCACCACCCGCCAGGTGTTGCTGAACTGGACGGCGGCGACATCGCTTCCCCCGGCGGAATGACCGTAAACCAGCGCGGCGGTTGCACCGGCCTGCGCCGTCAGGACGTCGGCATATTCGACCCGGTACGTGTCTCCGCTGCCGTCGTCGAAATCCAGCGAGCCCAACCCATCGAAGATGCCGCCCGCTTTCGCGGTCGCGCGGTTTGTGCCCGCGCTGTCGCGCGAGTAGCCCGCGCGCAGATGGTTGGTGATGAACAGCCGGTCCGACGCGGAGCCGAGGTTGTACAAATCCCACGCGAGTTCCGCGCCGGAAACGAAGAGGCAGCCGCCGCCGTTCAGGAAATGCATCACGTTGGTCTGCTCGTCGCTGCTGAACGTCTCGTCCACCGTGGACTCCTCCCCGAGAATCCAGTACGCGGCGTGGTAGTTCGTAAGCTTCACGGCGCCGCTCATCACCGCGGACTGGGAGCACGCGTCGAAGAACCGCTGCCCCGCGGCGATCGCGTCGCCGTGCGGCACGACGTAATCGTAGGCATTGATCTGCAACGGACGCACCAGCGTCACCTGTCCGTTGATGTTGTTCGCGAAGTACCGCGTCGGACTCAGCGAACGGTCGCACCGGGTGAACCCGTTCACCACGAGGTGGCAGGCCGTGCCGGCGGGCGCCGTGATCACGCCCACGGTTTCCGACGGCAGCGATTCGCCGCCGGCATTGACCGCGGCGACCTGGAAATACCACGCGATGCCGGACGCCAGGTTGGTGAAGGTGTGCGCGGTCGCGCTGCCGCCCGACACTTCCACCGGGCTGCCGAAGCCGCAGCCGTTTGTGGACCGGTAGACCACGAAGCCGGTCGCGGCATGGCCGCTCGAGGGATTCGTCGCGGGCGGCTGCCAGGAAACCGTCACGCGGCCCGGCCCGTCGTTCCGCGCGCCAACGTGCGTGGGCGGCTCCGGCAGCAACTGCAGCGGCACGTTCGTGGAATTGTAGGCATTCAGATGCTTCACCACGCCCTTGTAGCAGGCGCGGGCCATCGCGAGGCGCGCCGCGGGATCGCGCAGAAGCTTCGCGTCATCGGCGCTGTCGTGAAAAGCGACCTCGATGATCGTGCTGTTCATGTTGCTGTTGTAACCGTCGGAAATTTCGCCGTACACCGAGCCGTAGATGTCGGACGAGTTGTCCGTCCAGTCGTCGTTGAAGAGGACGCCGTTGTCGCCCCACTCCATGTCCTGGTCGAGTTCGTCGTTGACCGCGAGGCCGAAGGCTTGCTGCTGCGCCTGTTTCACCGCGTTGTTGCCCGTGCTGTAGAGACCCATCGCGCCGCGCGCGCCCGCCCCGCCGCCTGCGTTGGAATGGAATCCGAGGTACAGCCGGTCCCAATACCCGCCGTCCGTCGCGTCGTTCATGTAATGCGCCATGCGCGCAGGCGCGCCGATGTTGTCGTCCTTGTCGTCGTACCCCGCGAGATCGTAGAGGGTGGACGACATGCCCTGCCCGACCGCGTTCTGGATCCAGTACCGGGCGCACTCGAGCTCGCGGGCGAAGCCGGACACCCCGAAGCCGCGGTTGATGTCTCCCATGCCGTTGCCGAACCGGATGGCGTCCGCGATGACGACGTGGCTCGCCGGATTGTAGGCGCCCGGCGCGTAGTTGGAGATTTCGACCCAGCCGTTCGTTCCGCTCTCGAAGTGATAGGTGCCCAGCCAGATCCAGCCGGATCCGACCCGCCGGTGGTTGACGCGCACCTCGTTTGTCCCGCCACTGTGCCGGATGCGGTACAACTGACGCACGCGATCCGTCCCGCGGCGCGTCCAGCAATACACCGGGTAGAGTCCCGCGGCGGGGATGACCGGCCGGTAGCGCGCCGTGGCGGATTCGCCATTGGTCAGGACGTACGCGTACCGGTACGGCACGTCTCCTGAGCTTCCGTAAAAAATCGTGGCCCCGCTGTCGTACCACGTGCCGCTGAAGGTTGCGCCCGCATCGTCGTTGTCCAGCACCACCTCGTTCGTCTGGCATCCCACCGGCCGGAACGGCACCACGGTCGCGCCGGCGTTGAAGCAGTACTGGAGGAACATATTGACTTGGTCGAGGTTGCCCATGTCCTCGACGACGCCGTTGGTCAGCGGCCGCATCACGTACCACGCGGAGCTGTCCGCGTAGAATCCGTGACCGGGACTGCAGTAGATGATGATGTCGGAGAGCGCACCGGCGGGCTGCCGCCGCGCGTGGGCCACCGGCCCGATCGCGCTGAGTGTGCCGCGGTCCGCAATGACGACAGGTTCGGCGGCCGGCGCTTCGGCCCACGGTTCATCGGCGGGCGCCTCGTAGCCGGTCGCCCGGACATCCTGCATGCCATGATCCGAGGCGTGGGCCGGGACGATCCTCGAGCAGAGGAACATGCCCACCACCAGCACGATACGACCAGGCCACTCCATGGCAGAAATCATACCCAGGCACGGCGAGCGTGGATATGAAGGCCGGCGGCGAACCCGGGAAACCTACCCGCCGAACGCGCGGGAGCCGCACATCTTGTACGGCTCCGGAACGGGGTCGGCGCCTTCCCACACGACGCGGCGGAAATCGTCGGGGTCGGTGTTGCCTTCCGTGTTGATCAGCAGCACCTGGGAATCCGGGCCGAGCCCGAGCGCGTCGCGCAGCTCGCGCGCGCCCTCCCACTGCATGATGAACATCAGCGCGCCCAGCGTCACCGCGCCCGACTCGCCGGAAACGATGAAGGGATCGCCCGCCAGCGGCGTGCCGTAGACGCGCATGCCCTTGGCCGCGACATAATCCGGGCACATCGCGAAAACGTCCGCGCAGCTTTGCAGCACCTGCCACGCGACGGGACTCGGATCGCCGCACGCAAGGCCGGCCATGATCGTCTTCAGCTCGCCGCCGAAATGATGCGGCCGGCCGTCGCCCTGCCGCGCGGAGAAAAGCAGGCAGGCGGCCTCCACGGGCTCCACCACGATCGCTTTCGGCCGCCGCTCGCCGAGCAGTTGGTGATAGAATCCCATCACCGAGGCCGCAAGCGCGCCTACCCCGGCCTGCACGAGCACGTGCGTCGGCCGCGACAAACCCTGTCCGGCGAACTGCTCCTGGATCTCGGCCAGCATCGTGGCGTATCCCTGCATCACCCACTTCGGGACATCCTCGTAGCCTTCCCACGACGTGTCGGAAATCACCTGCCATCCGTTTTTCTTCGCATCCTCGTTCACCTGTCGCACGGCATCGTCGTACGTGCCGTCCACGACCGTGATCTCCGCGCCGTTCCGCCGGATCGCGTCGATGCGCGCGTCGGAAGTGTACTTGTGCACGTAGATGACCGACTTGAAGCCCAGCCGCGTCGCGGACCACGCGACGCCGCGGCCGTGGTTGCCGTCGGTCGCCGCGGCGAACACCAGGTCCCCGAGCTTCCGGCGCGCCGCGCCCGCGAGGATATCCTTTACGGACACTTCGGCGCCCAGCTTCTGCGTAAGATACTGGTAGATCGCAAACGAACCGCCGAGCACTTTGAAGGAGTTCAGGCTGAGGCGCACGGACTCGTCCTTGATCCAGATCCCGCCGAGGTTCAGCATCGCGGCGAGCCGGCCCAGGCTCTTGAGCGGGCTCATCTGGTAGCCCTCGAGCTGCCGGTGGAACGCGCGCGCCTTGCGCGCCACTTCCGAGGAAAGAATATCTTTCACGGGGCACGAGCATCGGCCGGTGTCGGCGCGCTCGTTGCGAATCCATTGAACCGGCGGAACCAATTGCTCTGTTTGCATAAACGCAAGCATATGAAATGACGCCGCGGACTCAAGCGCGGTCTGCGCCTGCCAACGGGAACAGCCCCCGCGTTCTCCGCGGTCACTTCTTCCAGTTGGCCAGCAAGTGCCCGTCTTCAATCTTGAACTCGACAGGCACCAGGGGCGCCGTTGCGGGACCCTTGAGCACTTCTCCGTTCTCGCCGAATGCCGCTCCGTGACACGGGCACAGGAACTTGCCATCCGACTTTTTGATGACATCGCAACCCTGATGCGTGCACGTCGCGGACAATATCCGCACCTCTGTTCCCGTTCGGCGGACAATCAACGCATCAATGCGCACCGGCGTGTTGTGGCCAACCCTCTTGGCCTTGTGCACGATAACCGCCTCGCCCTCAGGCATCTTGTCCAACAGTCCGAGATCGAACCACTGAAGCTTGGTCGACGACGCCAGAAGGCGCATCGGACGAACAAGAAACGCAATCGCGGCCGCGATCCAAACGGTCGCTCCGCCCAGAAAGCGACGACGAGACATGTTCACTCACCAATCCTCCTGTTGCAGACAACTTCATCATAGCATCCCCCACATCGGACCGAGTCCCTGGGGGGCTGTCCCCAAAACCGCAAAACCTGGGTCAGGTTTTCCGGATCGCGACGAGGGTGATGTCGTCGTGCTGGGCGGCGCCCTGCGTGAACCGGTCCACCGCGGCGAGAATATCGTTCACGGTGTCGGTCGCGGAATGCCCGGCGCAACGCGCGAAGGCCTGTTCGAGGCGGTCCACGCCGAACTCCTGGTCGCCGTCGCGCATCGCCTCCGTCACTCCGTCGGTGTACAGCAACAGCACATCGCCGGATTGCAGGTCCAGGTGATCCTCGCTCAGCAGGCGGTCGAACGCGTTCATCTCGAGCAGGCCCATGGCCGTCCCGGACGGCGCAACCCGCTCCATCCGCCCGGTCGCCTTGCGCACGACGAGGGCGGGCTCGTGGCCCGCGCGCAGGAAGTGGAGCGAGGGCTGGCCCGGCGTCAGCGCGGCGACGCTGAGGGTGACGAACATGTCGCTGCTGAGGTCCGGCGTCAGATTGCGGTTCACCCAGCGCAGGACCTTCGGGATGGACGTCTCGAACTGCACGCAGGTGTGAATCAGCGTCCGCACGATACTGACGATCATCGCGGCGGGCACCACCGTCCGTCCCCCGCCGCCACGTAGTCGAAGTAGTCGCCGCCCACCTCGAACGCCGGGCGGCACAGTCCCTGGATCTCGAAACCCGCAATCTCCGGCACGGAAACCGGCAGCATCCCGGCCTGGATCTGACGCGCGAGCGCCATCTCCCGCTCATAGCGCTCCTTCTCCGACAACTCGCTGTACAGCTTTACGTTCTCGATCGCCGCCGCCGCGTGCTGGGCCATCGTCTGCAGGATCGTGACGGTTTCGTCCTCGTAGTGCCCCTCCGCGCGGGGCCGCCCGATCCACATCGCTCCCACCGGCTTGTTGCTGGCGATCAGCGGGATGGCCAGCTCGACGGTGGATTCCGCGTGCGGAAGGTCGTTTCCGTCCTTGTCGAGAAACCGCGTCCGCCCGTCGCGGCACGCGCGTTCGATGAGCGCATCAGGCCCGGCGGTCGGGTCTTCGCGCGTGTCGTGCGACACCACGAGCTCCATCCGCTCCGCCTTGTCGTTGAAGACATACAACCGGAAGGCCTCGGCCGGCGAAAGCGCGAGGCACATTTCCATGAAACTGTTGTACAGGTTTCGGATATCGAATATGCGACTGAGCTCCATCGTCCATTCCTGCATCCGGTGCATTAGCGCGATGCGGCGCCCGAGCGAACCGACCATCTCGTTGAACGTCTGGGCGAGGAGCCCGATTTCGTCCTCCCCGGCGATAATCACGTGCTGGTCCATGTCGCCGCGCCGCACCCGCTTGGCGGCCTGGATCAGGCTCTGCACCGGCGCGAGCGCGTGGCTGGTCATCCACGACGAAAGCCCGACGGCGATCAGGATCACCACGGCCATGACCAGGAACGTGTTCAGGAACAGCGTCGCGATTTTGGCCTGGATGTCGGACGCGAACGTGATGAACACGAAGCCGGGCACGTCTCCGTCGGGCGAAACGAGCCCGGCCACGTGAATGGACTTGGAGGCGCCGTCATACTGCTCGCGGTAGCGGACAGGGAGGTCACCGCGCGGGATGTAGCGGGGCGCCGTGTACTCGCTGCTGTCGGCGTATTCGTAGGCGAGGATGCCGCGCCCGTCGTACACCGCGAGGTTGGACGGCCGGTGCGTGATGCGCTCGCCCTGTTCTCCTTCGAGCTGCAGAAACTTCTTCCTGAAAACGAAATCGAGGCTTTTCTTCTGGTAGGTGCCGCGGTGGGTCTTGTTGTGCGCCGTCAGGTAGTTGGCGGCGGCCATGTACACGGTGAACGCCGCGCTGTATTCCTGCGCGTACAACTCCCGCCGGAACTGGTACGCCGCGACGCCCGTGATGCTGACGCCGCTGAGGGCGATCATGACCGTCACGATCAGCGTAACCTTGCGGGCAAATGGCAACTTGCCGAGCACCATGTCCGGAGCCTCCGGGAGAGAATCCCTGTACGGCCCTGCAATCCGTTACAAGAATAGGCTAATTCCGTCCGATCAGGCGAGAATGAATTGAGCCGGCGGCCCGCCATCGCATCGCAGCACCCGTCTCGTTCCTGCTCACGGACGCGGGGCCCGCGTCCCTCCCAAGATGGCAGCGGGAGGGTCGCCGGCCCGGCGACCGAAGAGCCATTCAGGCGAACGGATCGAAACCGCCGTTTACGCCGCGAGCCCGAGCAGCCGATCGGCGTTGGCCGCGAAAACCTTGCCGAGCTCGTCTTCCGTCAGGCCGGAACGACTCACCAACTCGATCTCGCGGCCCTGGTCCGCCCACGGGGAATCCGTCCCGAAAAGGACCCGCTCGATGCCGTGCCGGCGCGCCATGTCCGTGAACTTCGAGGGCTCGAGCCACGACAGCGTGAACGAGGTCTCCAGGTACAGGTTGCGCCCGACGAGGTGGCGGTCCACGTCGTCCCACATCTGGAACCCGCCGAAATGCGCCGCGACAACGATCATGGACGGAAACGCGTCGAGCACCCGCGCGAGCTTCTCAGGCAGGCAGTGGTAAGGCGGCTTGAGCCCGATGTCCACCCCCGCGTGAAACAACACGATCAGGCCCGCGTCGGACAACGCCTGGTAGATGGGGAACATCCGCTCCTCGTCCACGAAGAACGACTGGTAATCCGGGTGGAACTTGACGCCCTTGACCCCCGCCTCCTTGAGGCGCGCGATCTCGCCCGCGTAGCCGGCATACTCGGGATGGATGGTCCCGAACGGCACCAGCCGTTCG
This sequence comes from Verrucomicrobiota bacterium, assembly GCA_022704185.1. Taxonomy (GTDB): domain Bacteria; phylum Verrucomicrobiota; class Kiritimatiellia; order CAIQIC01; family JAGNIJ01; genus JAKJGV01. The sequence continues at coordinate 3,620 of JAKJGV010000039.1, read as the reverse complement.
TCGCCCAGCGCCTCGATGCTGAACGCGTTGATCGGCTGCGTCTGCTTCGCGCGCGTGGACACCGGCAGCGTGACGCTCACCGCGATTCCGTGCTGCTCCATGGACCGCTTGAGCCCCGCGGCGGTGCCGTCCGTGAAGGCCGTCTCGCCCGAGTTGCCGATCAACTGCTTGATCGCGCGCGCGGCCAGTTCGTCCGGAAACACGTGCGCGTGTGCATCCACAATACGCCGATTCATACGCTCTTCTCCCGCCATACAACATAGCCGCTTTTTGCGCCGCGTAAAACCCGAATCCGGGCCCCTTACGAATATGCTGGATGGGTGTATCACAATTTGGTAGGGCTCGCGGGAATTGCGCAGCAGGGGATGCCGTGAACGAAGAAAAGAAACAGGCCGATGAATCCGCGGAACTGATGTACGTCAAGTGCGCGTACTGCGGCAAATGGATGGACGTCAAGCCCGGCCAGATGAACTGGGTAAGTCACGGCCTCTGCGACGACTGCCTCAAGAAGGAACTGGAGAAAATCCGCGCGCATCCCCCGGGCGCCGACAACGCGACTCCGTAATCCCGCCGCGCGATCAGTCGGCGGCATACGCGCTGACGTATTCGGGCAACCACGCGATGTACGCGGTGTACTTGGGCGGCAGGTTCGTCACGACCGATTCCACGGCGCTCACGCGCCGCGCGTCGGGGCCGATCTCCACCACGTATCCGTCCTTGATCAGCAGGCGCGGTTGCGGATCGTTTCCAACGTAGGTCAGCTCGAAGACCATGGTCCGGGCCGCTTCGCCGAACTGGTAGAAATGCTCCTTCAAACCATCCTCGGACACCTTGAGGAATTGCTGGAATCGCGCCGTGCCCAGCGTCGCCTCGAGGGCGTTGTAGAGATCCCCCTTGAGAAACTCGCCGTCCGCCTGGAACGTCGGGATATGCAGGATCACCTTGCCGGGCTTCGGCTGATCCACGGTCAGGATGGCGGCCTCGATCTCGCGCATGTAGTCGGAAGCGAAAGCGAATGCGTCGTTCATCCGGTCTTCTTCGTCGGCAGTCACTCGCAACAAGGTTCCCACCTCGGGATTGAGCACCCCGTTGTCCAGCATCGGCATCAGTTTCACGCGCGAGACGAGGGCTTCGGGCAGCGGGAACTTGCCGCGGAAGTTGACGAGTATCCAGTTCAGGATTTCCGAAAGCTTGTCGTCGAGCGCCGCGTTGGCCGACCGCAGGCGCCGATTTTCCTCGGCGAGGTCCGCCATTCGTTCATAGTCCGACACGGCAACCATGCGCGGCGCCGGAGCGCTCTCCTTCGCCGGCTTTCGCGCGGCGGACGCCGAGGTATCCGCCGCCGGCGAAGACACGCGCGCGACGGCTGGAGCGGCCCGGTCTGCGGCCCGCGTTCCGGGCGCAAGGAAGGACCATCCACCCATGGATTGCGCGAACAGGGCCCCGAAAAGGACCACCGTCACAACCACGGCTAAAATCACGTAGGTACGCACTGATTCCATGCAACAAACTCCGGTGAACGCAGCCGCATTTTTACCACAACCACGCGGCCGGCCAAATCAAAATATGCGCCGGAAACAAAAGCTGAACGGCCGAAACAGGGCCTTGTCTACATATTCCGGCGGGAAGCCCTGTCCGAACAGCCCCGATTGATGTAGGATATTCCTTATATGAAGAAAAAGACCGCGAAATACCTCTTTTTGTCCCTATCGGCACTGGCCGTTGCTCTGTGTGTGAACCTTCGGGCGGCGGAGTCTGAAAGCACCCCGGCCCCCAAGCAGCAGGAACAGATCGCCCGCCTCGTCGCGCGGAATCTGCCGCGCCTTCACATCACCCGCAAACCGCTGGACAACGATCTGGCGGAAGCCGCCCTGCGCATCTACCTCGATACGCTGGATTACGAACACAGTTACTTCCTGGCATCGGACGTGGAATCCTTCATGGCCGAGGTCACGGCTCTCGACGACGAGCTTCGCGAGGGCAAAGCCGACCTGCCCTTCCGCATTTACGAGGTGCTGAAGGAACGCGCCAGCAACCGGGTCGAGTACGTGGACCAGTTGCTCGAAAAGGGGTTCGATTTCACGACCGATGAAACTTACGAGTGGCGGCGCAAGGATGTGCCGTGGCCCGCCAACGAGGAAGAGTGGAACGAGCTGTGGAGAAAGCGCGTCAAGAACCAGTACCTCGGACAGTTGGTGGTCCGGGCGCAAGGCACCAACGAGACCGATGACGTGTCGGAGACGGATGTGACGCTGGAGGCGACGAACGAAGTCGCCGCGGCCGACGCCCCCGCCACAAACGCGCCGGCCCTCGCGCCGCCGACGCCCGAGGAGTTCGTGCGCAAGGCTTACCGGCAGTACCTGATGGTGCTGATGGATAACGATCCCGAGTGGGTGCTCGAGCGCTACCTCACCTCGTTCGCGCGGGCGTACGATCCGCATACCGATTACATGTCCGCCAGCAACCTCGAGGATTTCGACATCGGGATGAAGCTCTCGCTCACGGGCATCGGGGCGATGCTCACCACCGAGGACGGCGCCGCGAAGATCGAGCGCCTCATCGCGGGCGGTCCCGCGGAGCGCGACGGCCGGCTCCGTCCGGGCGACAAGATCATCGCCATCGCGCAGGACAAAGCGGAGATGGTGGACGTGCTGCACTGGCCGCTGCGAAAGACGGTCCGGTTGATCCGCGGCGAGAAGGGCACGCGGGTCGTGCTCAAGGTCATTCGCGCGTCCGATCCCACCGGTTCCACGGTCGAGCTGATCGATCTTGTTCGCGACGAGGTCCGGATCGAGGAGCAGGCGGCCAAGAGCGAATTGCGCGAAACGCCGGACACGGCGGGCGTGCGGCACCGGATCGGGGTCATCACCCTCCCGGAATTCTATACCGGCATGCAGAAGGACAGCGAGGGGAAGACCGTGCCTCGCACGTCGTCCCACGACGTGCGGCGCCTGCTGGCCGAACTCCGCACGCAGGAGGTGAACGGCGTCATCCTCGACCTCCGCAGCAACGGCGGCGGCCTGTTGTCCGAGGCGATCGAGACGGCCGGCCTGTTCATTGACAGCGGCCCCGTGGTGCAGGTCTACAACCGCATGAGTACGCGGGTGCTCACCGACGACGACCCGGAACTGGTTTACGACGGGCCCCTCGTCGTGCTCGTCAGCCGCCAGACCGCGTCGGCCTCGGAGATCGTCGCCGCCGCGCTGCAGGATTACGGGCGCGCGATCGTCATCGGCGACACGAAGACCCACGGGAAGGGAACGGTCCAGAGTCTCGCGGCGCTGCAGAACAGCGATCCGGCGCTGGGGACGCTGAAGATCACGACCGCGACATTCTACCGCATTGACGGCGCATCCACCCAGCTCCGGGGCGTCGTGCCGGATATCGTGGTTCCGTCCATGCTCGACGCGCTGGAAATCGGCGAGGAGCACCTGCCCCACGCGCTGCCGTGGACGAAGGTGTTCCCTTCGCTCTACCGCAGGGCGACGGATGTGGACACCGTGCTTCCGGAGCTGAAGAAACGGTCCGCCGCGCGCATGAAGGAGGATCCGCGCTATCGCGCGCACCTCGATTTCGTCGAACGCCTGACCGAGCGGCAGCGTACCCGCAAGATCTCGCTG
>JAKJGV010000038.1:18849-19113 GCA_022704185.1 Verrucomicrobiota bacterium | reverse complement strand
CGTGGACTCCCCTCCCACGTCGAGGATATCGGCGCCGTCCCGCGCCATGCGCAATCCGTGTTCAACAGCCCGCTGCATGTCGAAGAACTGCCCGCCGTCGGAGAACGAATCCGGCGTGACATTGAGGATACCCATCACGAGGGTGCGCGCTCCGGCCTCGAGGACGAGATCCCGGCAACGCCAGCGCAGTATCGGTAGGGACTTCACACGCTCCTCGCCCCCGCACTCAAAACAACCACAAGCTCAGGACGGCATCGGCGGCTT
>JAKJGV010000038.1:0-18839 GCA_022704185.1 Verrucomicrobiota bacterium | reverse complement strand
CCGTTCGGTCCCGGAGCCGCAGGAACCGCCGTTTTGGCCCTGGCCTCGTCCTCCTCGGCCCGCTCGGCCTCGCTGAGGATGCGGCCGTGCTTCACGATCTCTTCCACATCCCGGCCGTCCAGCGTTTCCCGCTCCAGCAGGAGATTCGCGACCATGTCCAGTTTCTCGCGGTGCGTGCGAAGCAGGTTGACCGCGTTTTCGTGCGCGTCGCGGACGATGCGGCTGACTTCCTCGTCGATCTTCCGGGCCGTTTCCTCGCTGAAATCCTGCGACTTCGAAATGTCGCGGCCGAGAAAAACCAGCTCCTCCCGCGAGCCGAAGGTCTGCGGACCGAGCGTATCGCTCATGCCCCAATCGCACACCATCATGCGGGCGAGGCGCGTCGCTTCCTTGAGATCGCTCTGCGCCCCCGTCGTGATTTCATCATAGACCACTTCTTCGGCGGCGCGGCCGCCCATCAAGCCCACCAGCATCGCGCGCAGGCGTTTCTTGCTCTGCGTGTAGCGGTCCTTCTCCGGCAACTGCATGGTGGCCCCGAGCGCGGCTCCGCGCGGAATGATCGTGACCTTGTGCAACGGCTCGGAATCGCCCACCAGCTGCATGACGACCGCGTGACCCGACTCGTGGTAGGCCGTGAGCTGTTTCTCTTTGTCGTCCAGCACCCGGCTGCGGCGCTCCCGGCCCCAACGCACCTTGTCGCGGGCTTCCTCGAGATCTTTTGTTTCCACGGCATCCGCGTTGCGGCGGGCGGCAAGCAACGCCGCCTCGTTCACGAGGTTGGCGAGATCCGCACCCGAGAAGCCCGGCGTTCCCCGCGCGACGCGCCGCAGATCCACGTTGGGGGCCAGCTTGACCCGTCTGGTGTGGATCCGCAGGATCGCCTCGCGGCCCTCCAGCATCGGCATATCAATCACGATCTGCCGGTCGAAACGGCCGGGCCTGAGCAGCGCCTGGTCCAGCACGTCGGGCCGGTTCGTGGCGGCGATGATGATAACGCCTTCCTGCGTGTCGAAACCGTCCATTTCCACCAGCAACGCATTCAGCGTCTGCTCGCGCTCGTCGTGGCCCCCGCCGATGCCGCTGAAACGACTGCGGCCCACCGCGTCGATTTCATCAATGAAGATGATGCACGGTGCGTTCTTCTTGCCCTGCTCGAACATGTCGCGCACGCGCGAGGCGCCGACGCCGACGAACATCTCCACGAAGTCCGAACCGCTGATGCTGAAGAACGGCACCTGCGCTTCACCCGCAATCGCCTTCGCCAGCAGCGTCTTGCCCGTGCCCGGCTGGCCGACCAGCAGGACGCCCTTGGGGATGCGGCCTCCGAGCTTCTGAAACCTCTTGGGATCCTTCAGGAACTCGACGATCTCCTGCACTTCCTCCTTGGCCTCGTCCACGCCCGCAACGTCCGCGAAGGTCACCTTGTTGCGGTCCCGCGTCATCAGGCGCGCGCGGCTCTTCCCGAAGCTCATCGCGCCGCGGCCCGCAATCCGCATCTGCCGCACGAAAAGGAAATACAGCAACCCGAGGACCAGCAGGAACGGGATCGCGCCCGACAGGATCTGCCAGATGTAGGGGTTCTGCGTCTTGAACTCGAATTGCACGCCCTTGTCGCGCAGAAACTTGATGAGATCGTCGTTGACCGGCACAACGACCTTGAACTTCCGCGGCTTGCCGCTCTGCGCATCCAGGTCCAGCGATTCGCCGCGCACGAAATCGAGACTCGAGACCTCGCCGCGGACAAGCTCCAGTTTCCGGATCTTGCCCTGCTCCACCAACTGCACGAAATTCGGGCTGTACGGGATTTTCTGAAAACGTTCCTGGCTCTGCGCGAACATCTGGTAGACGGTAAGGAACAGCGCGAGCAGCAACAGCCAAAGCGCGAGCCCGCGCATGGGCAGTCCCGGTTTGCCTTGTCCAGGGTCCTGTCTGTTGATTTCCATATCTGCAGATCTCCTCCGACACCAAGGAACAGTGGAACGTAGCACCCCGGCGGGCTCAATGCAACCATCGCGAGAACGCGGTTGAAAGCAAAGCGGCTGTCGAAAAAGAAATCTAGCCTTCCCGCATCCCAACGCATGCCGCGAGCTTTCCGCTCCCACCCCAGAAGGGGATGGGGAGCGTCAGTTCGCCAGCCGGATGTTGTCCATGTAGACGATGCCCGCGTTGGTATAGTCCATGAATTTGAAGAGGATCTGCTGCACCCGGTCCATGTCCGCGGGCGTTGCGCCCCAGCCGTTCGTGGTCCCCCACTCGGCCTGGTTGAGGTTGAACGTCACGTTGCTGTTCCAGCACCCGTTCGTCAGCACCTTGGTCCAGGAGTAATACCAGGTCCAGTTCGTGCCCGTCCACATCTGGAGCTGTACGTTGGTGCTGCCGTTCTCCGGGTACAGGTCCACGAGGAGCTTCGTCTTGCCGGACCAGTTCTCGAAGACGTTGTCGAACCACATTTCGGCGTGGGCCTCGTAGCCGGTCGGCGCCGCATAGGAAAGCAGGAACGACGTGTCACCCTCGGTGGCGCGGTTCGTCGAGACGGCCAGCGACAGCGCATCGGTGATGTCCGTCCGCGGCGCCCATCGCCGCATCCGGTCGCACGAATCCCACGGGGGCGTCGCCGCCACAATCTTCAATCTTGCAGTCAACTCGTTGTCCGCAAGGTCGGTCTCTCCCGACACCGCCGCGGCGGTGAGTTTGAGGTTGTGCCAGCCCAGCGTCGCGTTCGTCGTGTTCCACGTGAACGTCGTCGTGGTGGTCCGGCCCGCCGACAGGTTGCTTACGCGGTTGGTGCCCACCACCTTGCTGTCCGTCTGGTCCTCGAGCACGACATTGAAGGTCTCGGAGGCCGTGCCCTGGTTGACCACGGTCACGGTCACCTTGCTGCTGGAACTGCGGACGATCCATGCGGCCTGGCTGATGCAACCGACGCTGACATCGTGAACCGTCGCGCCGATGTCGCCCACACGCCGGATCTTAGCCGCGATATCCTTCCGGAAATCGGGCACGTCGCTGACGTAGAGCGTGCCCGTCGAGGCGTTGTAGTTATTGGCCGAATTGATGTCTTCCCGCCGCGAGTTCCACCACTCGACGTTGTAGATGCCCGGCGCGAAACCCTTCATCTGGAACCGGGCATTCCGAGTCGTCGAGTTGGTCCACTGGCGGTCCTGGATCCAGGCGACCCCGAACTGCCCGTTGCTGCTCACCATGCCCCACGTGTTGAAGGGGTACCGGCCGACGGTGATGTTGTCCACGTATACCGGCCCGCGCAGCATGCCGGCATCGCCGAACCAGATCTTGATGCCGCGAATGCGCTCGGCCTGGTAGGAAGTCGGGATCTCCTCGAGCCGGAACTCGAGGTTGTACAACATGCCAACGGTCAGCTTCTTCCACCCCTCGTGCTCGGCCGCGTATTCGGTGCGCGTCGAGTAGTATCTCCAGTTGCTGTCTTCGCCCTCGACCGCCACCTCGATGAAGCAGCGGGGATCGCGGTTGATGCCCTTCAGGAATCCGTCCGGATTGTCCGTGGGGTGATACATTTCCGGGATGTAGAGGTCCATGCGCAGGACGCCGTCCGGCCAGAAGGAGGACCAGTCCAGGTCCAGGCTGAAATTGTAAACCCCGGAAGCCGGATTGGTCATGACCGACCAGGGGCCCATGTCGATGTTCATGCGAAGCGAATTCGTGCCCTGCGTCGCGTGGTTCGTGCTGAGCGCAAAGGAAACGATGCCGGTCCCGAACATCTGCCAATCGGGATCCAGGCTGCCTTCAAAGCCTTCGACGAGCGTGGGGGTCCGGTCGCTGCTGCTGAACCAGGTCTCCGCGTCCGCGGGTGACAGGTAAAGGCGCGGGAAATCGATGTCCCGGATGAAGCGGGAGAACAGGAACGCCTCGTCGGCCATCGAATCCAGCCAAGGGCCCATGACGGGATCGCAGTACGGCTTGAACGCCGGCACGGTCCACATCATCGGCGTCACCGCGCCGCCCGAGCAAAGCGCGGGCCAGATGCATGCACGGAGGAAATCCGGCTGGTAGGTCTGCCACTTCCACGAGCCCGTCTCCCCCATGAACGCCGGCTTTGCGTGCCGCGAGCGCAGGTGATGATGGTACTTCGCGATCATGATGGGCGGCGTGACCCAGCTGTAACTTTCCGAGTAGGCGTGGATCTGCGGGATGTCCACCACGTCAAACCCGTCGTCCCAGTACTGGTCCGTTTCATTGCACGCCGTGGTCGGATGCCCGAAGGGGTCGTTGGTCTTGAAGTAGCTGTGAATCCACGTCGTCCACGCCAGCGTGTAGTCGCTCCCATCCACCTGGTTGGTGTCCATGTTGAGGTAGGGGTCCTGCCCGACCAGCGCGCTCTTGTTGGTGGCAAACTCCGGGTCCTGCCAGCGCACGCATTTGAGCGAATTGGCATAGGTGCCGTAGAGCTCGGACGCGAGTTGCCAGAACCCGACCGCCTCGCTGTAACCCCACCGGGCGATGATATAGCGGTACAGGTGTTCCTGGAACTTCAGGTACTTCGGGTCGTGGAAGAACTTCTGGTTCTTCGGCGGGGCGTCCAGCCGGCTGAAGGCGTTGAAGTATTCCTCGGGCTCGTCCGCCTTCGTGTCGAACGCGGGCGCCCAACTGCCGTTTTTGCGCCACGTGTGATGGTTGAAGTCGCGCAGCGCGTCGTGGGTCCAGATCGTGAACACCAGTTTAACGTCGTACTGCTCGGCATGGCCGATGATCCGGTCGATCTCCGCGGCGCGGCCCTGCTCGTACCGGTAGTAGGTCGAGCTTTCGAGGCCGGGCTGGGCGGCTTCGATCGTCAGCATCGTGTCCCACGGGGCCATCCACCAGTGGATCATGTTCACGCCGTGGTCGTGGGCGTCGCGGAAGATGCCTTCATCGTCCGCGTCGTAGGGCCGGCAGTACCCGATGCCGTAGAACGCGGTGCCGTCGGCATGTTCCAGGTAGTGGGAATCGTCCGGCGAAACCCGGATCCAGCCGCGCCGGTCGCTGGCGACGCAGGTGAACGTGGAGGTCGGCCACGCGTTGGTGCCCCAGCGATTCGCCACGCGCAGGGCGTACTTCCACGTGCCTTCCCGCGCCGGCGCGAAGCGCACCTTCCAACTCCCCTTGCCGTACCCATCGCCGGGCTCCTCCATGTAGAAGCCCCAGACCCGGTACGTCTCCTGCGACGGTGATGTGAAGACAGCTTCGAGGTCCACTTCCATCGGATCGTACGGATTCAGTCCCGCGACATTGGTGAGCGTCACCGCCAGCTCGAATTTCTCGAACCGGCCCACCGTGCTGTTCTCGGGCGTGACGGCGATGATCGCGGGAGGCAGGTTGGTCGGCGGAAGAACCGGCATGACGTGAACCGTGTCCATCAGGACCGAACCGTTCCACGTGCTCCGGTTCCGCCAGACAAGCTTGAATGCCCATTCATCCACGTCGGCCAGCACCTGCGTGCTTATCGCGGACATATCCCAGGACACGAGCGTCCATTCGCCCGGCACCAGCACACGAAAGCTCTCTTCGTAATGGGCCTGCCACCCGTCTGTCGTGGACTTGACCCACGGCTGCACCTCGAGGGCATCCGACGGGGCCCCCGCCGGCAGATGGAACCACGCGCGAAGGATGGGTTTCGGAATGGTGTTGTGGTTGTCCACTTGCGATCCGTCGCGCACGTAGTAGTCGCCGTAGCCGGCCCCCGCGGCGGGCGCGATGGCCACCGATCCAGCGTCGGGATAACCGACGTTCGTCCACGTCAATATCGCCGTGCCATACGCGCCCGTTTCCGCGCCCCACCCCTGCAAGTCCGCATCGAATGAATAAAGGATCGTCGCTCCGCTGAACGGACTCGCCGGGTCCGTTCCATAGCAGTGCACCTCCTGTCCGTCCGGAATCCGATTGCCGTCCGTGTCGGTGTCGTACGGCCAAGTCTGGTAGACATGCACTTCGTCGCCGTCGGAGAGCATGTCGTCGTCGCTGTCCGGGTTGAGCGCGTCCAGCCTGACATCGTACAACTCGATCGCGTCGGCCAGTCCGTCATTATCGCTGTCCAGGGAGTTGGTGAGGTACACGCGGCCGATCCGGTAGTAGCGCTCGTCATAAGAGGACACCGCCCCGCTGTGCATCCAGCCCTGCACGCTCTGCGTCCCCAGCTGCAGTTCGTGAAGAACCCATGGACCCGCGAGGTTCGTGGCGGAGTGAACGCGGAAGTAGCAGTCGGTTCGCGAATCATATTCCAGGAGAACACCTGCTCCCTGCTGCTCAAAAGTGAGCTCGAACGCTGAAACGCCGACACAAAGAAACAGCGAGAGTGCAACACAAACGTTTGTTTTCATTGTTACAACAGAATGGCGTTTGGACGTCTATGATTTACAACCTTGAAAATACTGATAACCCAAGCGATGGACGATGTAAAGCCAAAACTGCGCAACCGATTGCGTTCATTATCCGGGGTTACGATTCATACATTTTTGTATGACAATCGGTGCCGTTGGGCTGTTTTAAGTTGAGGTCAAAACTCCGTTCATGCATACGTGTCGAAAATCGCCCGGCGTAGGCGCATAAAATGGCCAAGTACATATTCATAACCGGCGGCGTGGTATCGTCACTCGGCAAGGGACTGACCGCGGCCTCTCTCGGCCGCCTCCTCATCAGCCGCGGACTGTCCATCCGCATGCTCAAGGTGGACCCCTATCTGAACGTGGATCCCGGGACCATGAGCCCCTACCAGCATGGCGAGGTCTACGTTACCGACGACGGCGCGGAAACCGATCTCGACCTCGGACACTACGAACGGTTCACGGGCCAGCCGACCTCGCGCAAGAGCAATTTCACCGCGGGAAGGATCTACTGGGAAGTGCTGAAAAAGGAGCGCCACGGCGACTACCTCGGCGGCACGGTGCAGATGATCCCTCACATCACCGACGAGATCAAAGCGCATATCCGCGCGCTGGACGAAGAAGGCGTGGACGTCGTGCTCGTCGAAATCGGCGGAACGGTCGGCGACATCGAGGGCCTCACGTTCCTCGAGGCGATCCGCCAGATCGGACTCGAGGAAGGCCGCGACAACGTGATGTACATCCACCTCACCTACGTTCCTTATATAAAGGCGGCGGGCGAGGTGAAGACCAAGCCCTCCCAGCAAAGCGTGGCCAAGCTGCGCGAAATCGGCATCGTCCCCGACGCGCTGATCTGCCGCTCCGAGGTGGATTTGACCGACGACGTGCGCAAGAAACTCTCGCTCTTCTGCAACGTGCCCACGCACGCGGTGATCCAGGAAAAGGATGTGGATCACACCATCTACGAACTGCCCCTCGTCCTGTCGGAACAGGGCCTGGACGAGATCATCATGGTCCATTTCCGCCTCGCGCGCCCGCAGGCGAAGCTGACGCAGTGGCGCAAGCTCGTGGACACGATCATCAATCCGAAGCGCACGGCACGCATCGCCGTGGTGGGCAAGTATTCCGAGCTGCAGGATGCGTACAAATCCATTTTTGAGGCGATTTACCACGGGGGTTTCGCGCACGAGGCGAAGGTCGAGATCGTCAAGGTCGCCGCGGAAGAGATCGAAGACGGCAAACACCACGAGGTACTGAAGAGCGCGGGCGGCATCCTGGTGCCCGGCGGGTTCGGCACACGGGGGATCGAGGGCAAGATCCACGCCATCCGCGTAGCGCGCGAAAACGGCATCCCGTTCCTCGGCATCTGCCTCGGCCTGCAATGCGCGGTGATCGAGTTCGCCCGCAACGTTTGCGGACTGAAGGGCGCGCAGACCACGGAAATCGAGAAGGACGCGCCCCACCCCGTCGTCTGCCTGATGGAAGAGCAGGAGAAGGTCGTGGATCTCGGCGGCACGATGCGGCTCGGCGCGTGGCCGTGCGCGCTGGTGAAAGGGACGCGGGCGGCCGCGGCGTACGGAACCGACAAGATCAGCGAACGGCACCGCCACCGTTACGAAGTGAACAACAAGTACCGGGCGGAGTTCGAGAAGAACGGACTGGTGCTTTCCGGCATCTCGCCGGACGGGAATCTTGTGGAAATGGTGGAGCTGAAAACCCACCCGTGGTTCGTGGCCTGCCAGTTTCACCCGGAATTCAAGTCGCAACCACTGGCCCCGCACCCGTTGTTCAGGGCATTTGTAGGGGCCTCGCTCGAAAGGATTCTTTAGTAGAAGCGGTCTCGAGACCGCTTCTACTAGATTTTACACGAACATGACGGACAAGGCAATCATCGCATTGGAGGACGGGAGCCTCTTCGAGGGCCGGGCGTTTGCCGGGTCCGGCGAGATTTTCGGCGAACTAGTCTTCAACACCTCGATGTCCGGCTACCAGGAGGTCCTCACCGATCCCTCGTACCACGAGCAGATCGTCACGTTCACCTATCCGCTCATCGGCAACTACGGCATCAACCCGGAGGATGTCGAATCGCAGTCGGTACGCCCCGCGGGCATCGTGATCGGCGAATACAGCCGCATCCCGAGCAACTGGCGGTGCCGGATGACCCTGAAAGACTACCTCGAACAGAGCGGCCGGCTCGGAGTGCACGAAGTGGACACGCGCGCGATCACGCTGCACATCCGCTCGCGCGGCGCGATGAAGTGCGTGATTTCCACCACCGATCTTGACCGGAGCAGCCTGGTAAGGAAAGCCAACGACTGGCCGGGCTTCATCGGCCGCGACATCGCGAGCGAAGTCAGCACCACGCAACGCTATCAATGGCCCGGTCCGCACAAGGACCACCAGGGTTTCTCGTCCATCGGCGAAGACAACCTCAAAGCTTATGACAAGTATTTCGGCCGAACGGCGGACGCGCCGCGATTCCGCGTGGCGGTGCTCGACTGCGGGCTGAAAGCCAACCAGCTTCGCCTCATGGCGCGGCTCGGTTGCGAACTGGAAGTCTTCCCGATGGGCCCGCCGGCGACATCCTGGCAACGAAGCCGCACGGATTCTTCATCTCCAACGGACCGGGCGATCCGGCAGCCGTGCCGGATGTTGTTTCCAATATCCGGAAAATCGCGGAGTCCGGTCTTCCAACGTTTGGAATCTGCTTCGGACACCAGTTGCTCGGACAAGCGTTCGGCGGCAAGACCTACAAGCTCAAGTTCGGCCATCGCGGCGGCAACCAGCCCGTGAAAGATCTCACCACGGGCAAGGTGGAAATCACTTCGCAGAACCATGGGTTCGCCGTGGATCTCGAATCGCTTCCTGAAACGGTCGAGACCACCCATATCAATTTGAACGACAACACCTCCGAAGGATTGCGGCACAAGAAGCTGCCGGCATTCTCGGTGCAGTATCACCCCGAAGCGTGCCCGGGGCCGCACGATTCGACGTATCTGTTTAAACGGTTCATGGGATTGATGGAGAAACGATGAAGACAGAATGGGGCATTGGGGTACTGGGGTATTGGAGTATTGGGAAGACATCTTTTATTCCACTACCCCATCACCCCAATACCCCATTCCTCCCGGGGCTGGGGGTGGTCCGATGAATCACGACTGGATAGCCATTCTGGACTACGGCTCGCAGTATTCGCAGCTCATCGCGCGTCGCGTGCGCGAGCAGCAGGTCTACTGCGAACTGGTCCGCTTCGACACGCCCGCGGCGAAGCTCGCCGCGCGCAAGCCGAAGGGCATCATCCTGTCCGGCGGGCCGGCGAGCGTGTACGGCAGGAACGCACCGCACGGCGACCCCAAAATCTTCAAGCTCGGCATCCCCGTGCTCGGCATCTGCTACGGCATGCAGCTCATGGCGCACCAGCTCAAGGGCAGCGTCCAGCGCGGCGAGAAGCGCGAGTTCGGGCCCGCAGCCATACGCGTGACCTCGCCCGACCTGCTCTTCCGCGGCATGCCGCGCTCCCTCAACGTCTGGATGAGCCACGGCGACCAGGTGAAGAAGCTCCCGAAAGGCTTCAAATCGCTCGCGCAGACTTCGACCTGTCCGAACGCGGCGATGGCGGACCCCCAACGGCGTCTGTTCGGCCTGCAGTTCCATCCCGAAGTCGTGCACACGCCGCAAGGCACGTACATCCTGCGCCATTTCATCTTCGACGCCTGCGGCTGCAAAGCGGACTGGCGCATGTCGAAATTCATCGAAGAGAGCGTCGCGCACATCCGCCAGACGGTCGGCAGCGGCCACGTGCTGTGCGGGTTGAGCGGCGGCGTGGATTCCTCGGTTGTCGCCGCGCTCATCCATCGCGCGATCGGCCCGCAGCTTCATTGCGTGTTCGTGGACAACGGGCTCCTCCGCTACGGCGAGGCGGAACAGGTCGAGGATACGTTCGGCAAGACCTTCGGCATGAACCTGCGCGTTGCGCGCGCCGGCGAACTCTTCCTGCGACGCCTCAAGGGCGTGACCGACCCCGAGCGCAAACGCAAGGTCATCGGCAAGACCTTCATTGACGTCTTCGCGAAGGAAGCGCGGAAGATCGGCAGGGTCCGCTATCTTGCGCAGGGCACCCTGTACCCCGACGTGATCGAAAGTTTCTCGCCGATCGGCGGCCCGTCCGCGACGATCAAGAGCCACCACAACGTGGGCGGGCTCCCGAAGGACCTGAAGTTCGAGCTGATCGAACCGCTCCGCGAGCTGTTCAAGGATGAAGTGCGCGAGCTGGGACGCGAGTTGGGACTCCCCGGCTTCATCGTGGACCGCCAGCCGTTCCCCGGCCCCGGGCTGGCCGTGCGGATCGTCGGCGACATCACGAAGGAACGCGTCGAGCTGCTGCAACAGGCCGACCTCCGCGTCCAGGAAGAGATCCTGAAGATGCCGAACTACCGCGACGTCTGGCAGTCGTTCGCAGTCTTGCTTCCCGTTCAATCCGTGGGCGTGATGGGCGACGAGCGCACCTACGACAACGTCTGCGCCGTGCGCTGCGTCCAGAGCCTGGACGGCATGACCGCGGACTGGTTCCGCCTGCCGTACGAAACGATGGAGAACATTTCGTCCCGCATCATCAACGAAGTGAGAGGGATCAACCGGGTGGTGTATGACATCAGCTCCAAACCGCCGAGCACGATTGAGTGGGAATGAGGATGAAACTGGAAACTGGAAACTTGCCGCGGTTCCCTCGCGTCGAATGGCTTCCATGTGCCAAGCCAGTTTCAAGTTTCAAGTTTCAAATTTCGGATAACCCATGCCTAAACGAACCGACATCCACAAAATCCTCCTCGTGGGCTCCGGGCCGATCGTGATCGGCCAGGCCTGCGAATTCGATTATTCCGGCACGCAGGCCTGCAAGGCGCTGCGCGAGGAAGGCTACGAGGTCGTGCTGATCAACAGCAATCCGGCGACGATCATGACCGATCCGGAAACGGCCGACCGCACGTACATCGAGCCGATCACGCCGGAAGCGATCGAGAAGATCATCGCGAAGGAGAAACCGGACGCCCTGCTGCCGACGTTGGGCGGACAAACCGGGCTGAACGTTTCGCTTGAAGTCGCCGAGCGCGGCATCCTCGAGAAATACGGCGTGGAGATGATCGGCGCGAACGCGGAAGTCATCAAGCGCGCGGAAGACCGGCAACTGTTCAAGGCCGCGATGGCCGAGGCCGGGCTCGAATGCCTGCGAAGCAAGATGGTGCACAACCTTGAAGAAGCCGAGGAAGTTGCGCAATGGATCGGGTTCCCGATTATCGTGCGCCCCAGCTATACGCTCGGCGGCACCGGCGGCGGCACGGCGCATAACATGGACGAGCTTCGCGACATCACGGCGGGCGGACTCAAGGCCAGTCTGAAGCACACCGTCCTGCTCGAGGAATCGGTCCTCGGCTGGAAGGAATACGAACTCGAGGTGATGCGCGACCGCAAGGACAACGTCGTCATCATCTGCTCCATCGAAAACCTCGATCCGATGGGCATTCACACGGGCGACAGCATCACCGTCGCGCCGACGCAAACGCTGACCGACGCCGAGTACCAGGAGATGCGGGACGGAGCCCTCAAGGTCATGCGCGTCATCGGCGTCGAGACCGGCGGCTCGAACGTCCAGTTCGCGGTCAATCCCAAGACCGGCCGCATGGTGGTCATCGAGATGAACCCGCGCGTCTCGCGCAGTTCCGCATTGGCCAGCAAGGCGACAGGCTTCCCGATCGCCAAGATCGCCGCGAAACTGGCCGTCGGCTACACGCTCGACGAGCTGCGCAACGACATCACGCGCGAGACGCCGGCCTGCTTCGAGCCGACGCTCGACTATTGCGTGGTCAAGGTGCCCCGCTTCGCCTTCGAGAAATTCGCGGGCGCAAGCCCCCGCCTCGGCGTCAGCATGAAGTCGGTCGGCGAAACAATGGCTATCGGCTGCAACATGCGCGAAGCGCTGCAGAAGGCGTTCCGGGGTCTGGAAATCAGCGTGGACGGGCTGGATTTGAAGGCCGAGGAGCGCGTGGTCGTCGAAGATATTGAGAAGCAACTCAGCCAGACGGAACAGGACCGGACGATGCTGAGCAAAGTGGCCTTGAAGCAAGGCATGTCGGTGGAAAAGGTTGCAGGAATCACCCATATTGACCCGTGGTTCCTCGAGAACATCGCGCAGATCGTGGAAATCGAGCGCGAGCTGCAGGCCGCGCCGGGCGACAAGCCGCTGGACACCGAATTGCTCCGCAAGGCCAAGCGCTCAGGCTTCTCAGACCGCCAGATCGCCGCGCTGCGCGGCGCGGGCGTCAAGGAAACCGACATCCGCCGGCAGCGAATCGAGGCGGGCATCAAACCCGTGTACCGGCTGGTGGACACCTGCGCGGCGGAGTTCGAGGCCTACACGCCGTATTTCTACTCGAGTTACTGCGGGACGGTGGATCAATCGCGCCTGACCGACAAGAAGAAGGTCATGATCCTCGG
This sequence comes from Verrucomicrobiota bacterium, assembly GCA_022704185.1. Classification (GTDB taxonomy): domain Bacteria; phylum Verrucomicrobiota; class Kiritimatiellia; order CAIQIC01; family JAGNIJ01; genus JAKJGV01. The sequence goes on along the minus strand of JAKJGV010000038.1, from coordinate 6,015 downwards.
CGGCGGCCCCAACCGCATTGGACAGGGCATCGAGTTCGATTACTGCTGCGTGCATACCGTGCAGGCCCTGCGCGAACTCGGCTACGAGACCATCATGGTCAACAGCAATCCCGAGACGGTCAGCACCGACTATGACACGGCCGACAAGCTCTATTTCGAGCCGCTCACGTTCGAAGACGTGATGAACATCTACGAAAACGAGAAGCCGCTGGGCGTCATCGTGCAGGTCGGCGGGCAGACGCCGCTCAACCTCGCCCTGCCCCTCATGCGCGCGGGCGTTCCGATTCTCGGCACCTCGCCGGAGAGCATTGACAAGGCCGAGGACCGTGAGCAGACGCGCGTGCTGCTCGACCAACTCGGGCTCAAGCAACCTGAGAGCGGCACGGGGACAACGGAAGAAGAGGCGCTGGCCGTCGCCGACCGCATCGGATATCCCGTCATGATCCGCCCCTCCTACGTACTTGGCGGTCGCGCGATGATGGTGGCCAACAACCGGACGGAGGCCGTGCCGTTCATACGCGCCGCGTTCAAGGCGAGCCCCGGCTTCCCGGTACTCATTGACCGATACCTCGACCATGCGACGGAAGTGGACGTGGACGTCGTATGCGACGGCGAAGAGGTATACATCGGCGGGATCATGCAGCACATCGAGGAAGCGGGCATCCATTCCGGCGACAGCGCCTGCTGCGTACCGCCGCACGGCCTGCATGTCTCCATTCAGCGCCGGATCGAGGACGCGTGCCGGAAGGTCGCGCTGGCCCTCAAGGTCAAGGGCCTGATGAACGCGCAGATCGCGGTGCGCAACAACGAGCTGTACATCCTGGAAATCAACCCTCGCGCTTCGCGGACCGTGCCGTACGTCAGCAAGGCCACCGGCATTCCGCTCGCGAAGGTTGCCGCGCGGATCGCGGTCGGGCAGAAGCTCAAGGACATGGGTCTCGGGAAGCGCCCGCCGAAGCTCGCGTGGTACGCGGTGAAGGAGGCCGTGCTTCCGTTCAACCGGTTCGCGGGCGTGGATCCGATCCTCGGACCCGAGATGAAGTCCACCGGCGAGGTGATGGGCATGGATACCTCGTTCGAGGTCGCCTACTGGAAGAGCCAGGTCGCGGCGGGCCAGATGTTGCCGAACGAGGGACTTGTGTTCCTGAGCGCGGCGGACAAGGACAAATCGTGGATCGGCGAGATCGGCTGGGAACTGACCGAAATGGGGTTTGCGATCGCCGCCACCGACGGGACCGCGACGGTTCTCCGTTCCGCCGGCGTGGAAAACATCGAAACGCTGAAGAAGCTCGCGGAAAAGCAGAGCCCCAACGTGCTCGAGCTCATGAAGTCAGGCAAGCTGGCGCTGATCATCAACACCCCCAGCGGATCACGCGGGCGGTTGGACGAAATCCGCATCCGCTCGGAGGCGATCCTGCGCAGCGTCCCGATCGTGACCACCGAATCCGGCGCGCGCGCCACGGTGGCCGCGCTGAAGTACATGCGCGGGCGCGACTGGGACGTGAAGGCGCTGCAGGACTATTTCCCGAAGAAGCAGGGATAGCGCCACGCCCTAGCAGGCGCGGTGGCGCCTACGGCACGAGCTTGATCCGATAGAAGTGCGGGCCCGAGCCCTCGGGATAGTGCGTGTACGAGTTCTCCGGCGGCGTGGCCACGACCCGCGTGAGCAGCGTCCAAGACCCCGAAACCAGGTTCGTCGAGGTTTCGAGGGCATACGTCCTGAAGGGCTCGCTCGGCCAGGTGATCACGTAGCCGTTCACGCCCGGAAGCGATACGATGGATGGATCGAGTTCCAGGACGGAATCGTCCCGATTCGGGTCCGTGCCCGCGACAAATTCCTCGAGGTTGTTGGCGCCGTCCTCGTCCGGATCGTCGTCCGGGTCGAACCCGGGCAGGCTCCCGAAATGCTCGATGATCCACGCGTCGGACACGCCGGTACCCGTGCTGTCCGTCACGATGTTCGTCAGGAAGTAGGATTCCTTGATCCGCTCGTAGTAGGATTCGTAGACCACGTCCCCGGTGCCGTCCTCCGCAATCTTGAGGTCCTTGGTGAAGCCGTCCTCGAACTTCTTCACATGGAACCAGTTGATCATATGGATGTTCCGGAAGTGCTCGAAGATGCTGACGTAGTCCGGATTTTCGTCCGGGTCCGCCGGGTCGGAATCCTCGAAGTCATCGAGGGCGTAGAGCTGATTGCACCAATCATGCTTCCACTTCAGGTTGTCGGCGCCGTTGGTCAGCGTGATGGACACCCGCCGGAGGTGATCGAGGTACAGGTCATTGGGTTGCCTGCCGCCGTCGCCGGTGAAGTACTCGATCTTGACCATCCGAATATTGGTCCAGGCGAAGCCGTCGTCGGCCACGAACTCATCGAACCCGATGATCATCTCGTAGTATTCCGTGTTCGCGACTTTCGTCTCGACGACCGCCTCGTTGCCGTTGGTTTCCGCGTAATCGTTGTCGAGGGTGATCTTGAATTTCGGCAAGACCCTCCCGCTCGCGTCGCCCTGTTTCGCGTAGAACGCGAGGGCGGAACTGTTCGCCCAATTCTGCTGCGGGATCGCGAGGCTGCAACCGTTGCCGCCGATGTACCACTGCGCATCGCTGGTCACGACGCCGGATATCTGCAGCGCGTATCGGCCCGCCGCCGCATCGGTCGACTGCGTCCACCGGCTGTCACCCCAAGGCTGATAGCCGGTACCGGCCGTCCACCAGTCCTGTTCGTACTCGTTGGAGGCCGTGCCGATCCGCAACTCCTTGAGGAACATGTCCGAAGGGCGGAGTCCCGGGTGCCCCGTCAGCATCTCGAATGTGACGGAAGCGATATTCGTCCATTGAAAACCGGGCGAGACCGTCATGTCCGCCAGCGGGATCCGGAGATCCATGTAGTTCGTCGCCACGATGACCTGCGTCACTTGCGCCGTGCGCGCGCCCGTCCCATCGCGGAGCGAAATCGAGAGCATCGGCTCGGCGTTCGTGATATCGGCGCGGCGGGCCAGCAGCGAGAGGTACGTGATTCCGTCCCAATTCCTGTCCGCGTCGCGCAGCGAGAAGCCGTTTCCGCCGATGTAGTAGTTTGTGTTCGCGTCCGTACCGCTCATCCGCAGCGCGTTGGTCGGGTAGACGCCCCAGGCATCTTCGACGATGGCCCACGCATGCCATCCTCCGTTCATGTCCGCGTCGTCCCCCCACTCCGCGCTGTTCGTGCCCTGCGGCCACCAGTCCTGGTCGGCATAGGTCGCCGCCGCGAGGTTCACCAGCCGCCAGCCATCCAACTGACAGGCCGCCGGCTCCTGGCCCTCGACCGCCGTGAACGTTTCGACGACCAGCGCCGTGATGTTGGTCAGCGTGAACGAGGGCGATGCCGCCAGTTCGCTGAACGCGATGCGCACGGGGTAGTAGTCCGTCCCCGTGATCACCCGCTGGACGGTTGCCGTGCCCGTGGTGCCGCCCTCGCTGCGGATGGTGAGGCCCATCATCGGGTCAGGCTTCGCATTCGCATCACGCTTCACGTACAGCTCCATGCCGTTCCAGCCGCTCCAGTCGGCCGGGGTCCTGTTCGACGACGCGGTGCCGATCTGCATCTGCTTGAGGTAGAGATCGGCCGGAGCGGAACCCGCCGTCGCGGTCAACGTGTGCAGCTTCAGCGTGGCGACATTGGTCCACGCGAAGCCGGAGTCTATCGCCATGTTCGTGAACGCGATGAGCTGGCGAGCGTACGTCGTCCCCCCAATCGCCACCGTCGCCGCGGCCGTCCGCGCGTTGCCGTCGATCAGTTCGGCGCGCAGGAGCGGGTCGGCTCCCGCGCCGCTCGCGCGACGGGCCACCAGCGCGAGATGCGCGGCGCCGCTCCAGTCGCGGTCTTCCGGGCGCAGGGCGCAGCCGTTGCCGCCCACGTAGCTGTTGGCGTTGAGATCCGTGCCGGTGATCCTGAGTGACCTGTCGGGATAGGACCCGTACGGATCGCTCACCAGTGTCCACGTGTGCGAATCGCCCGCGTCCGCCCACGGCTCGCAGTTCGTGCCGCCCGGCCACCAATCCTGGTCCTTCTGCGCGGCCGCGCCCAGCGTGCCGCGCGACCAGTGATCCACGCGGACGTCGCGGGGCCGGGATCCGGCCTCCGTGCTCAGCAACTCCAGCGTGAAGTCCCAGATGTTCGACCAGTTGAAGCCCGCCGACACGGTCATGTTGCTGAAGAAGATCCTCTCCGGACCGTACGATTCCGATGTGATGACCCGCGACGCGGTCGCGGTGCCCGGCGGATTCGCGCAGCGGAGGCCGATGACGAGAACCGGGTACGGCCGCGACGATGCATCGCATTTCGCCCAGACCTGCATCCCGTTGTTCATGGACCAGTCGGGGTCATAAGTGCGGCCATTGCCGCCGATGTAGGTCTCGCCGGGATTCGGCGTTCCGCCGACGAGCACCGCGTTCGTGCCCTGCACGCAGTCCGACGAGTTGCTCCAGAACATATTGCCCCACGGTCCCCAGTTCCAGACGGCGATGTTCTCGAACGTGTCCACTGTCAGGGCATTCGTGAGTTCCATGCCGTCCGAGTTCAGGTCCTGGAACTCCGCCAGCGTCGCCAGCGGCGTGAAGGCGATGCTGTCGAGCGTGCGGCCGTTCCCTCCCAGGTAAGCGCCCCCTGCCTCGGGCGCGCCGGTGATGCGCAGCGCTCCGTCGCCTTCGACGCGATCCGTGGTGCCCGTCCACCAGTAGCCGTTGGTCCCCCAGGGCCCCCAGTTCCACGTCGAAAGATCGTCGAAGCCGTCCAGCCACGTCCCGCCTGAAACGACCCAGCCGTCGCTGTTGAGCGACTGAAACTGCGCCAGCAGGTTGGAGGAGGAGAAGGAGGGGCCGTCCAGCGATTCGAAGCCGGCGATCAGGATCTCGTTGGTTACATGGTATTTCGGCTCGAAGGCCGCCGCGGTCTCGGCGATCATCATCGGCTTCTGATGGCCGTAGGGGTTGTCGGGATCGGAGAACGTCCAGTAGAAGTCCTCGAACGTATCGTCGTAGTAATCGTCGTTATCCTGATTGTAGCCCTTCTGGATTGCCTTCTTGAACTGGAAGTCGTGGACCTCGTCGCCGTTGCCGTAGGAGCGGCCGTTGTAAACGCTCATCCCGACCCAGTCGACATACTCGTCGCCCGGATACACATCCTCGTAGAACGGCAGGGGGTCCGGGCCGTTGCCCTGGTTCGGCGCCCAGACCATCGCGACATTGGACGCGTTCGCGTGGACCAGCTGCGCGAAGTTGCGCCACCCCGCGACGTAGGTCTCGTTGGAGACGGTGTCCGGGATGCCGAACTTCTCCGAATACGCCGGGTGCCAGGGATACCAATCGCCGTTCGCCTCGTGGGCGAAACGGAGGAAGATCGGGGTCCCGACGGCCGCGCAGTTGGTGGCAAACTCGCGAGCGGCCTCATAGGTCGACTGGCCGGGGCCCCAGTCGGCGGCGTAGAAGTTGGTGAATCCGACCATCGGTTCGAGGACCAGGTGCACCGCGGCGCCCGGGCAGGCCGACGTCACCGTGTTGATCCAGTCCCACGGGAACGGGTCCTGCTCGAAAAGGATGAACTTCGCGTACACCGCGTGCCGCTTGCCCGCCTTGTCGTTGAAGTCCGCGATCTGCGCGGCCGTGCCGCCGCGGTCGAGTACAACGCCCAGGTACACGCCGTGGAGCGGCTCGAACTTGCCGCGCTGAGGAATGGACGCGGAACGTTCCGAGGCCTGGAAAAAGCGCCCGTCATCCCACTGGCACGTGGCCGACGCGGTGCCGCCGGGGATCGTGCAATCGGCGAAATCGCAGCGGACCTTCACCGTCGTGATGCCCGGGGCCGTGTTGGTGTGCGTGAGCGACAGAAACACCCACTCGCCGCGCGCCGCATCCAGCGCCGCGTACACGTTCTGCGTGACGGCATAGCTCATCGCGCCGCCGGCCCAGAACTCGATCCCGATGGTCGTGTTGTTGTTGGTGAAGTTCGTTTCGGCCTTGCCGGAGATCGCGAACTGG
>JAKJGV010000037.1:9544-19236 GCA_022704185.1 Verrucomicrobiota bacterium | reverse complement strand
TTCAAGGCCAGCTACGCCCGTACGGAAACCGTGCAGGACCCGGCCCAATTCGAACATCCGCTGATCCGGGAGTGCCTCCTCTTCGCAGACGTCCGGGAAGGGCTCGAGATCGCGCATGTATCCGACCTCCCCGGGCGCACCGGTTTGGGGACTTCCTCATCGTTCACGGTCGGGCTTCTCCACGCGCTGCATGCGTACCGCCATGCGCCGGTTACACCGGAACAACTCGCGCGCGAGGCGATCACGATCGAGCGCGAATGCGTCGGCGACCCCGGCGGACACCAGGACCAGTACGCGGCGGCATACGGCGGTTTTGTCCGCATGGATTTCTCGGGGTCCCAACAGGTCGTTGTCCGCGATCTCCAGTTGCCGGATGCGCGGATGCGAGCCCTGCAGCAGCACCTGCTGATGTTCTACACGGGCACCGAGCAGGCGGCCGACCACATCCTGACCGAGCAGCGCGCGCGCGCAAAGCAGAACGTGTGCGCGCTGCGGCGCATGACGGAACTGGTGAATCAAGCGGAACGGGCGATCCAGTCGGACCGGCTCGCCGAATTCGGAGCCCTGCTTCACGAGACGTGGATGTTGAAGAAGGGGCTTTCTTCCGGCATCAGCAACGGCGGCATTGACGACGCTTACGCGGCGGCCCGCGCCGCGGGCGCGCTCGGCGGCAAGCTCCTCGGCGCGGGCGGACGCGGTTTTCTGCTGCTGTTTGCGGAACCGTCGCGCCATGACGCCATCCGTGCCCGGCTCACCGCCCTGCGCGAAGCCGCGTTCTCCATGCCGGCCGAAGGAAGCCGCATCATCTTCGCCTCGCAGGAATAGCGCGGGCGGCCTCCTTTTTGATTCCACTCCGCTCACGCGCATCTTATGATGTTTGCCACGAACGGATACGCCATGTCGGACAGCAAGCAACCGGACATACCGTGGTTTGAGCCGCTTCTGGATGCGGAAGACGCCGAGGCCCTGAAACAACAGGTCCTTCGCGGGTTTGTCAATGAAGGGCCCGCCAACCGCGAATTCGAGCAGTTGCTCTCCAACCACTTCGGTGTTCCTTATGCCCGCATGACCCCCAGCTGCACGATGGCCCTGGCCCTCAGCCTGATGGCCCTCGGCGTCAAACACGGGGACACCGTGCTTGTCCCCGACATCACCTTCATCGGCACCGCCAGCGCGGTCCGGCTGGCCGGCGCCGAGCCGATTCTCGTGGACGTGGATCCCTCGACCTTCAACCTGGACCCGCAGGACGCCGCGCGACGGATGCGTCCGAACACGAAGGCGATCATCGCCGTCCACCTCAACGGCCGTTCCGCCGACCTCTCCAGCCTGCGCGCGATTGCAAAGAAGCACGGAGCCGCTTTGATCGAGGACACGGCCGAGGCCCTCGCTTCCCGCAACGCGGAAGGCTTTCTCGGCACCCTTTCCGACGCCGGTTGCTTTTCTTTTGCCCCGACCAAGGTGATCACGAGCGGCCAGGGAGGTTTCATCCTCACCCGCCGGAAGGACGTCTTCGAGAACGTGATCCGCCTGAAGGATCACGGCCGGCTGTCCCGCTCCAGCGACCTCCATGAGGTGACGGGCTTCAATTTCAAGGTCACCGATCTCCAGGCCGCGTTGGCGCTTTCGCAGTGGAAGAAACTCGGGGGCCGGATCGCGCGCGCCCGCGAGGTGGACGCGATGTATATCGAGGGACTGCGCGACATCCCCGAAATCACTTTCACCCCGCGACCCATGCACGGCGGATACCTGATGTGGCCCGACTTCAAAACGGCGCGCCGCGACCAGCTGGTGCAGCACCTTCTCGCCCAGGGGATCACTCCGCGACCGTTCTGGCCCGCACTCCACCGGCAGCCTGCGTATGCCGCACCGGAACAGGAGTACCCCGGCGCGGTCGAGGTATGCACCCGGGCCTGCTGGCTTCCCTGCTCGCCGGCCATCACCAACGAACAGATTCAGCGCGTGATCTCAAGCGTCCGCGCCTTCTTCAAATCATGAACGAGTCCCCGACTGACAAGACCCCCCCCCGCGTGGCCGTGTTCTCGATGTTCTGCCTCGCCGATCAATACGACCTCGCCGCGGAATTCGAACAGATGCTCAAGGTCGTTGCGGAGGACTGCGAGGTCCTCCATCTCAGCATGCGCGGCCCGCGGCCGCCTCCGCCGACCACGCCCCGGATCCGCGTGGAAGAACTGCCGATCGGCGTGAACCGGGCTTCGCGCAAGGACATCCTGCGTAAGTCCATTCTCTTCTACTTCACCATGCCCCTGGCGGCGATCCGCTTGCGCAGGTTCAAGCCGGACGTGATTTACCTTCCCGACATCATCCCGATGGCCGGGTTCCTCACCAGGCTCCTCACGTGGCGGCGCGTCGCCGTGAGTTACGGCGACTGGCATCTGCACAACAAGTTCGGCCGCAAGGCATGGGCCGCGCCGCTGCTCGCGTTCGTCCGATTCCTCGAGTTCCTCGAGGTGAAAACCGTAAACGCCTTCACGTGCCGCGCGACGGCGGCCGCCGAGCGCCTCAAGGCATGGGGCGTGAAGCCCGAGGGCATCCGGGTCTTTCATGACGCGCCGGACATGTCGGCATTCAATCCGCACGACGAGAGCGCTCTCCGAAAGCAGTGCGGCTTCGCGAAAGACGATGTCGTCATTCTCTATCACGGCGTGATGCACGCCGGCAAAGGGCTCGACCGCCTTGTCTCCTGGTCGGCAGACCTCTACCGCGAGAACCCGCGCATCGGCCTGATACTGGTTGGCGACGGACCGGCGCTGCCGGAATTGAAGGCGCTTGTGAAGGAGCTCGGCATCGAACATCGCGTCTTCTTCACCGGCTGGCTGAAGACAACGCGGGAAGTGGGAAATTTCTGCAATGCGGCCGACATCTGCGTCGCGATGCGCACGGGCGACGAGGGCAACGTGCACATCATCCCGGGCGCCCTGCTCCACTGCATGGCCTGCCGGAAAGTGGTGATCGCGCCACGCTTGCCCGGCATCAGCGAGATCCTGCGCCACGGAGACAACGGGTTCATGTTCAAGGCGGATGACGGCGAGGACTTCAAGAAGCTGATTCGCGAACTGGTGGACCGGCGCGGAGACTGGGACCGCGTGGCCGAAGCCGCCTACCAGGATATCCTGCGGAATTTTTCCGTCGAGGCCACCGCCCGGGCATACGGCGGAGCCCTGAGCCATTTCGCGCAGCTCGGGCGCTGACGCGCTTCAACGCTTCTTTCCAGCGTCCTGCCGCTCCGCATAGTAGCGGCGCAGGGCATGAACGTACGCCTGCATCGCGTCGCGGATGTTGCGTGTCTTCGCGAATTCCCTGAACAGGGCCGCCAGCATCATCGGGCGCACGGAGCGAAGCGCGGACCACAACACCCCCGGCGACAGGTATCCCTTGAGATTGCGAAAAGCCACCAGTTCGAAATAGCGGCGCCGGATTTCGCGCTGCTGGTCGCGCGTGAAGTTGATCTCCATGACCGGCCGGTCCACCATCCCCCGTCCTTCGTACGAACGATCCACGAACCACCCGTTTCGAACCGCCTCGTCGTAAAGGTCTGAGCCGGGATACGGGATCAGGTAGAAGAACTCGGAGAACGAGGGCTTGATGCGCCGGACCAGCAACCGCGTCAGCTCCACGTCCTCCATCGTTTCCTCCGGGCAACCGACGAGGAACGTCCCCATCGGCGCCAGGCCCACCTCGTGGCATGCCGCAAAAGCCGCCTCGACCTGCTCCACCGTTTCATCCTTGTGAATCGCCTTCAGCACCTTCGGAGAACCGGACTCCACGCCGATATCCACCTGCACGCAACCCGCGCGCTTCATGAGCTTGCCGAGCTCGGCGTTGAAGGTGTTGACGCGGATCTGGCAACCCCACTCCAGCCGATAGGGTTCCTTGAGCAGCTCTTCGCAAAACTGTCGCGCCCACGAGGGCGGCGCATTGAACGTATCGTCGAAGAAGTACACCGCGTCCACCCCGTACTCGTCGTGGAGCCGGCGGATTTCCGACAGAACCGACGCGACCGAGCGACGGCGCACGCAGCGGCCGAACATCAGGTGCGAGGAACAGAACGTGCACCGGTACGGGCACCCGCGACCGGTCATGATCATCGGAGTCCCGCGGTCATACCACTTGCCCCGGATGCCGCCCGGCGGACAGAGGTACTTCTCGAAATCGGGCATGCACTCGTAAGCCGGGAGAGGCAGATCGTCCAGGTTCTGGAAGAACTCCGCGGGCCGGAACGGGACCCCCGGGAGATACACGCCGGGCACGCTTTCCAAAGGTTCGCCCGACACGATCCGGCGCATGGCCTTCTCGCCCTCGCCCACCACCAACCCATCCGGCTTGAACCGTTCGAATACAGCTTCCTTCTCCACGGTGGGGCCCACTCCGCCGAGCACGATCTTCGCGGCAGGCAGCTTCGCCCGCAGCACATCGCAGATCTGCTTCGCGCGAAACCCCGTCTGGGTCATGAAGCCCAGCCCGATCAAATCCGGATTGAAGTCAACGATGTCCCGAAGTTCCAGGTCGTCCGGATCCGGATCGAACACCACGGCCTTCGTGATATCCTTGACACATGCGGCCAGGGTAAGCATGCCGATCGGAATTCGCTGGCGCGATTCCACCCGTACGTTCACCAACGCTGTTCGTTCGTATGTCCCCATCGGCGTCTCGCGCTGCTGAACGTACCCGCTCATGCCCTTTCGTTCAAACAAATCCCGGCGCGCATCGCATCGTTTCTTGCTCAATGCCTCATAAATCCTTGAGTATTTCCACGCCGTAGAGTATCGAATGGAACCGAGGAACGATTGCATGCCGCAGAGGGACAACATCTTCTTTGACCTGTCCGCGCTCGCGCATCTCGGATCGCACACGATCATCGGCAAAACCGTGCGCATCCGCAAACCCGAACGGGTTTCCATCGGCGATTTCACCATCATCGACGACTTCACCTATGTCTCCTGCGGCCTCACGGTCGGACGATACACGCACATCGGAGCCGGCGCCGCCATCATCGGCGGCGACGCGCAGGTGACCATCGGCGACTTCGTGAACATCGCGCCGGGTTGCCGGCTCGTGGCGGCATCGAACGACTTCAGCGGCGGCGGGCTGGTCGGGCCGGCGATTCCACAGGAGTTCGCCGCCAAGTCCATCATCGCGCCGGTACGGCTCGGCGATCACGTTCTTCTCGGGGCCAACACCGTCGTGCTGCCCGGCACGGATGTGCCGGAGGGTGTCTCCACCGGTGCTCTCACCCTGCTCACGCCGTCAATCAAGCTGGAGCCGTGGACACTCTACGTCGGCGTGCCCGGCAAGCCGCTTCGCAAGAGGGACTCCCGGGAGATACTCGCGGCGGCCGCACGCCTGCTGAAAACCGTGCCCGGAACGGCATCATGAAGCGCGCGACGCAGGCCGTCATCCTCGCAGGAGGCAAAGGCACCCGTCTCCAAAGCCTGTATCCGGATCGGCCGAAGGCGCTCGTACCCCTCGCTGGAAAGCCGTTCATCGAGTGGCAGACCGCGTGGCTCAGGCGCGGCGGCATCGCGCATGTCCACATCGCGGCGGGACATCTGGCCGATCAACTGCATGCCTGGGTTGCCCGCCGCGGGACGAACGAACTGCGGATTACCGTTTCCACCGAGCCGCGTCCCCTTGGCACCGGCGGCGCGCTGCGCTATGTCGAACCCCTTCTTCATGGAGACCGCGTCCTTGTCCTCAACGGCGACACGCTGCTGCCCGCATTGGCATTCGAGAATCTCTATGGCGCGGCTTCAGGCCCCGTGACCCTCGTTGCCGCAAGGATGGAAGAGTCCGGCCGGTACGGAACCGTCGAGTTCTCCGCGAATGGAGCCCTCACCGCTTTCCGCGAAAAGGCGCAGCGCGCCGGCGGCTGGATCAACGCGGGCGTGTATCTCATCGCGCGCTCCGTCATCCGCGAGATCGGGGCCGACAAGGCGGTCTCTCTCGAAACCGACGTCTTCCCGTCTCTCGTTGCGCGCGGGCAGGTGGCGGTGTTCCAGTCCGGAGGTCCGTTGCTCGACATGGGCACGCCGGACGGCCTTGCCGCGATGGAGGAATACTTGTCGGGGCCTGCCGGTTTCGACGCGGGCTAGACCGCCTTCTCGCTCAAGTCCCTGTCCGGACGGAAGAGTTCCACCCATTCGGCGATTCCATAGCTGATGTGCATCAGGGGAATCACAAAGAAGAGCAACAGGTCGAAGGCCTTGCGGGTTTGCAGCAGCTTGGAAATCACGACCCAGGCTGTCGCGAGCAAGTAGAGACCGAGGTCCAGGCACAGCAACCACGCCATCCAACGCGAGAAGATCGCGCCCGCCCCCAGCACGAGCAGCGAGAGAACCCACACCATCGGCACGAGCGTTGCGGGCTCGATCTCCACGCCGGCACGCATGAGCCGGATGCGCGTTGCGCCATACCCGAACGTTTGCTTCGCAAATCGTGCCAGCGATTGCCTCGGGTAGTGATACACGTACGCGGAGGGACAGAAGACCAACACGTGGCCGGGTGCCGTCGCCCGAAACGCGGCGATCATTTCCTCGCCCGGCCAGAACTTGGGATCGAAGAGCCCCACCTGTTCCAGCACCGGCCGGCGATACACCATGTTGCATCCGATCAGGCGCGACCATTTGACGCGGCGAGGCTCTTGTCCGCCGGCGAGGTAACGCTCCGCGACGTAACCCGCCGCCTTCGACGCCAGCGCATGGCCGGCCAGGCGCGCCATGAGCGGAATCTCATCGGGTACCAGGCTCGGACCGCTGACCAGCCCAACGGCCGGGTCGGAAAACGGCTCGACAATGCGCAGCGGCCAGTCCGGCGACACCACCACGTCGTCATCAAGGAATGCGACGAACTCCGAACGGCTTGCGCGGAAACCCGCGTTCTTCTTCTCGCTTGAGTCTCCCTTTTCGAACGACACCTGAAGATGCTGAACCTGGGAATGCGCATCCATCAAGGCGCGGAGACGTTGCTCGACCCCGGAGTCGGCAATCTTGCCTACGACCCACACTTCGCACTTGTCGAATCCCTGGGCCGCGACAAGCGATTCCAGGGTCTGTATGAGAATGGGCCGCCCCAGCGTGGGGATGACAACGGAAAGCGCCGGCTTCTTGTCGTTCATTCCTGCAACCCCGTCATCGTCGTCGAGAACGCGGGCCAGCCCGAAAGCGGCAACTGCGCGTCATGCCGGAAATACGCGCGGCCACGGTAGTACATCCAGTCCGGCGTGCTGACCGGGTAGGATTTCGACTGCAGAAGAACGAACGCGTTCGCGACGCCGCCGAGGAACGGCGCGTCGGGAACGCCGCGCGGAATGTCGCGAATGCCGGTTGAATGCCACGGCGGCGCGCCGACCGCTCCCGTCATCCAGCTCGCGCCGGGCGAACGGGTGGAATACGTGCCCGGCCCCGTCCCCGTCACTCCCGTATGCGTCCGCAGCCCCGCCTGGAACCACTCGCTTTGCCGCTGCCACTCCACCTCCGCCGCCAGTGCGCACCTGGCTTCGGACAGATCCACACCCGTCACGAAGAGATGGTACGGATGATCGCCGGCCAGCACCTGCGCGCCGTTGAGATACAACGTGCCCTTGCCGTTCACGTGCATGCCGACCAGTGCCCGCGTGGGCGACTGGTAGAACCACTGGAGCAGGCGCGCCTGCTTCTGCGCCTCCACGCCATGCAGCCCGTCAATGAACGGCTGGTAATCCGCCTCCCCGACGGGCTCGCCCATCAATCGCCTGTACTCGAGCTGCCGCAAACGATACACCCCCAGCTCCTCGGCATCCGGATACCTTGCCGCGTACTCGTCTATCGCCCGCCGCGCCGCCCGGAAATCGTTCATGCGCTCGAGCTCGACCAACTGGAGCATGAAAGTGGTTCTGTGATTCGTGTCTTCCACCGCCCGCCGCTCCGCCCGGTCCGCAGGAACCGCCGCCACGGCAGAAGGCCGATCCATGTAGAAATACGCCACACTCTGGAAGTAACCCCGAACGAGCGCGCTCCCCTGCTCCGCCGTCATCCGCTCGAACTCCATGCGGAAACTGCGATTGAATGAAACCGCGTCAGGCAGTTGATGCCGGAACTGCGCCACGCGGAACGGTGACCGATCGAAGCTCGCACTCAAGGCATGGAATACCGCGCCCCGGTAATACCAGCCTCCGTTGAAGTAGTCCTCCAGGCCGGTGCCGCGCCAGTAGGCATCCTTGCCGTCATCCACCCACATCCTCTCATCGCCTTCGAGAATCCACCACGAAGGATCGAGCCCGGTCACGCCCAGGAAACAACCGGCGAATTTCCCGCGCCCCTTCAGATCGGCGACCGTATGGTTTCCTCCGGTCGGCCCGGACCGCCGCCATTCTGCGTGAAGATATCCCGTGCCCTCGCCCGGCCACGCCGCACGTTCCGCCGCGATCGTCGCCACCACCTCGTGATCCGATCCGTTTTCCAGTTCAAGCCGGATATGCTCCTTGAAAGGCACCGGGAACCGGCACGCAAAACCGTTCGAGCTGCTGGTGAGCAGAAGCGAACCATACTCCCGCTTCCGCCACGCATTCCCGAAGAAATCGCCCAAAGGGACTTCGATACTGGGGAACGCCGCGCGGTCATAGTACACGCGCAGCACCGCATCCTGGAGCAGGTGCTCGTTGTCCAGCGCGTTCCACTCGCCCGCTTCGCGTGGATCAACCCGCAACTGCCATTGCGCGAGCATCGCGGGTCCTTCTATTTCCAGAAGCACCGCTTTCCCGCCGGCCGCCAACACCTGTTCCCGCGCATCCGTAAACTCGATACTCTTTTCGTTCACCGCCCGCGTCCACGCAGTCCGCACCCGTTCAACGGACTCGCGCGCGGCCGGGGAGAGTTCCGCGGGATAGGTTTCCACGCGCACGGAAGGATCGAACTTCTCGATGGACGCCTGGTAGAAAATCCGGCGCTGCCCCCAGATCGGATGCACATTCGGCTCGCGCGTCTCAATGCGAATGGACCGGTTGAACGTCAGGGGAACGTAACTGAAGAAGCACATGTTGACGTACTGCGCCAGCGGCGGCACCCAAGGATACGTTTCACCAAAGACCGTCTCGACAGGCCCTTCCACGCGAGGCCGGTGCTCCCCGTCGAAGATAATGCGGATCGGATGGCCCGGATCCGTTCCGGTCATCCAGAGCCGCCGGATGCAGCCGGGGCCCGATTCGTCCACCAACGTCACCCAGCCCGGCTCGGACCCCCGGTCCTTGAAGTGGTTGAAGTCGTTGTTGCCGCCGGCCGGATCATACGATGACGCAAGGGTGACAGTGGCCCCATCCAGCCGCGCCAGCCGTTCCGCCTGAACGAGTTGCCCGACCGCGTTTTCCCACGTGAGATCCACGCGGCCCTGCTCGGCGGCCCGCCGGCATCCGGAAAGCGCCGCCGCCATCAAAGCGCAAAGCACCACCCTGCCGGCCCTGTTGATCTCGAGAGACATCGTCATCTTCGCACGTGCCGTCATGCCCTGCCGCCCCATCCGAGGCCGATTCATCATCCGGTCCGACCCCCCGTAAGTCAAGAAACGACTGCCGTCCGTTTTTGATTATTCGGTCACGCAACTTTGTGGTATGGATGTCGCTGGGATCACATGACAGTCATTCGCCAGGAGCTTGCGGAGTACGGGAGAAAGATCGGCGCCGCCGGATTGTCTGCCGGGGCGGG
>JAKJGV010000037.1:0-9428 GCA_022704185.1 Verrucomicrobiota bacterium | reverse complement strand
GGAACTTCCGATGCACCTCGCCGTCTACCGGATACGGCCGGACATTCAGGCCATCTTCCACACGCATTCCCCATGGGCCAGCGGCGTAATCTCCGCGGGCATAGACCTCCAGCCCATGTTCGCCGAAGTCATAAACGACCTCGGGGGCATCGCCACGGTGCCGTATGTGCGCACCGGATCGAACGAGCTGGCGGAATCCGTTGCGGCAGCCGCGAAGGAGAACGAGACGATCTTCATGGTCAACCACGGTGTGGTGACGCTGGGAAAGACGATGAAGCAGGCTTTCTTCCGGGCATGCGTGGCCGAAGATGCGGCGAAGTCTTTCGTCGCCGCTTCGATCGTGGGCAAGCCTGCGTTCCTGACGGAACAACAGATCCAGGAACTCAAGAGCCTCGAGTCGGGCCGGCACCGGCTGCGCATGATGGAACGCCCCTGATCCTCACATCAGGATGCGTACGATCTGATCCGAAAACACCCAGCTCGCGGCAAGGGCCAGCACAAGAATCATGCCCATGCAGAGGCCGACCAGCCACAGGATGCCGCCGGTATGGGCCAGGTTGACCGTCCATCCCGCGCCCGGTGCGTGCTTCGGAACCCAAATCCGCTTGTCGCGCTTGCTGAAATAGACTGCGGTGTTCCCCGGCCCACCCCAATTCATCGGATTTTCCCATTCCGAACGACTGATATCCGCCCGGGCCTTTTCCTCGGCGCTCATGACGTGCGTATCTGCCGGTTGCTGCACGTCCTGATCCATCTTCTCGCCCTTCAGCTCGGTTTCCGCCATGGTGTACCCCATCCTTTGCACCAACGAATACCCCGAATCATCGCCGTCGTATACGAACTCCTATGGTCGCGACAGCCACCCTTTTACGTAGTCCGAAACACCTTCCTCAAGACTCGTGAAACGGCCCGTGTAACCCGCATCCTGCAGCTTGGCCGTGTCGGCCTTCGTGTGATACTGGTACTTCGCGCGCAGTGAATCCGGCATGTCCACGTACTCGATCTTCGGCGGCTTGCCCATCGCCGAAAACACGGCCTTTGCAAGATCGTTCCACGTCCGCACCTTGCCCGTTCCGCAATTGAACAGCCCCGAAACATCCCGGTTGTCGTGAAAGAACAGCGTCACGTCCACCGCGTCCCGGACGTACACAAAATCGCGCTCCTGTTCGCCGTCCCGATACTCCGGCCGATAGGACTTGAACAGCTTGACCGCGCCCGTCTCGGATATCTGGTGATACGCCTTGTTGACCACGGAACGCATATCTCCCTTGTGATCCTCGCGCGGCCCGAAGACATTGAAGTACTTCAACCCCACGATCCGGTCCAGCACGCCCTGCCGCAACGCCCACAGGTCGAACATCTGCTTCGAGTAGCCGTACATGTTGAGCGGCCGGAGCGTCGGCGTCACCTCGTCCGAGTCCGAATACCCCTGCGAACCGTCCCCGTACGTCGCGCCGCTCGACGCATAGATGAACCGCGCATCGTGTTCCAGGCACCACTCGCAAAGCTCGCGGGTATAGCGGTGGTTGTTGTCCACGAGATACGAGGCGTTGGTCTCGGTGGTCGAACTGCACGCGCCCATGTGAAAAACCGTGTCCACATCGGCCAGGCGGTCGTATTGAACCGCCGCGCGGAACTCATCCTTTTCCTGGTAGTCCGCGTACCGCAACCCGACAAGGTTCTTCCATTTCTCGTCGCGCCCCAGTTCGTCCACCACGAGGATGTCGTCCACGCCGCGCTCATTCAGCGCCGCGACGATGTTGCTGCCGATGAATCCGGCACCGCCGGTCACAACGATTCTTTCAGCCATGGGCCTGGCACGGTCGCCTCGCTCTCAGCGACCGTCTCCTTTCCGGTAAGAGTTGATAATCCGTTCGATGGTCCCGGTGGTGGACCGTCCCTTCACCATCTTCGCCAGCACGACCTTGCCGCCGTAAGATTCGACGATGTTCCGCCCGCTGACATAGTGTGCCCAGTCCGCCCCCTTCACCAGGACCGCCGGCTTGACTTCCGAGATCAACCGGGCCGGCTCGTTCTCGCCGAACACCACGACGTAGTCCACGCAGGCCAGCGCCGCCAGCACGCTGGCGCGGTCCTTCTGGCTGTTGACCGGGCGACCCGCACCCTTGTAGCGCCGCACCGATGCGTCCGAGTTCAGCCCGACCACCAACACGTCGCCCTGCCTGCGCGCATATTCAAGATACGTCACATGTCCGGCGTGCAGGATGTCGAAAGCGCCGTTGGTGAAGACGATCTTCCGCCCAAGCTCGCGCAACCGCGCCGCCTCCCGCTTCATCGCCGCACGCGACAGAACCTTCCTTTTCGCCGACATCATAGTCTGTTACCTGCAACCTGCTTGCCTCGGCGAAGCCCAAAGGGCGAAGCCGGGACACCTGAACCCTCTACATGTTCTCCGCCACCGCGGCGCCGAACTCGCTGCACTTCACCTCGCGCGCGCCCTCCATCAGCCGCGCGAAATCGTACGTAACGACCTTTTGGCCGATCGTGCTTTCTATGCCTTTAATAATCAGGTCCGCCGCCTCGGTCCATCCCATATAACGGAACATCATTTCGCCCGAAAGGATCAGCGAGCCCGGATTCACCTTGTCCTGCCCCGCGTACTTCGGGGCGGTGCCGTGCGTCGCCTCGAATACCGCCGCGCCCGTATCGTAGTTGATGTTCGCGCCGGGCGCGATGCCGATCCCGCCCACGCACGCCGCCAGCGCGTCGGAAATGTAATCCCCGTTCAGATTCAGCGTGGCGACGACGGAATACTCCGCCGGTCGCGTCAGGATCTGCTGAAGAAACGCGTCTGCGATGCAGTCCTTGATAACGATCTCTTTGCCGGTCTTCGGATTCCTCATCCGGTGCCAGGGCCCGCCGTCCAGAGGCTCCGCCCCGAATTCCTGGCGCGCGACCTCGTAACCCCAGTCGCGGAACGCGCCTTCCGTAAACTTCATGATGTTGCCCTTGTGCACGAGCGTCACCGAGGGCCGCCCCGTCTCGATGGCATACTTGATCGCCGCGCGCACGAGGCGGAAGGTTCCGTCTTTCGACACGGGCTTGATGCCGATACCCGAAGATTCCGGGAACCGGATTTTCTTGACGCCCATCTCGCGACGCAGAAAGCCGATGACCCTCTTCACGTCTTCCGTCCCCGCCGCCCACTCGATGCCCGCGTAGATGTCCTCCGAATTCTCGCGGAAGATCACCATGTCCGTCCGTTCCGGATGCTTCACCGGCGAAGGCACCCCCTTGAACCACCGGACGGGCCGGAGGCAGACGTAGAGATCCAGCTCCTGCCGCAACGCCACGTTCAGACTGCGGATGCCGCCGCCGACCGGCGTCGTGAGCGGACCCTTGATCGAAACAAGGAACTCGCGGCAGGCCGCCAACGTTTCATCGGGCAGCCAGACGGCCTTGCCATATACGGAGTTGGCCTTCTCCCCCGCATAGATTTCCATCCATGCCACCGACCGATTGCCGGCATAGGCCTTCTTCACGGCCGCATTCCAGACAATCATCGCCGCGCGAGTGATGTCCGGACCCGTGCCGTCGCCTTCGATGAAAGGAAGAATCGGGCGGTCAGGCACGTTCAGCACCCCGCCCGTGCCCATCGTGATTTTGCTGCCGTCCGACGGAATTGAGATTTTCTCGTAGCTCATGGGACTCTCATATGCCAGAAAAAGCCGCGCCAATCCAGCGCCGTGATGATTTTTCCAATGCCTGGAAAAATGGCCTCGAAAGTTTCCAATGTCTGGACTCGGCCGCCGGAGTCGGGAAAAGCGTTGACTTGGGCTTGGCGATGGAGGGGGTGCGGATTGTGACCGGACTCGATGCCTGCACAGGGCCGAAATCCGCCTGCCCGCCGCAGCGCCGCGGCGGGGCGAAGGCGGACTCGGTCGGCACCAGCAGATTCGCAACCCAGGCCAGGCATGGACACCGGCCCTGACAGCCGGTATGCTGGCATGCACGAAACAAGCGATCACGGGGTGCCGCCATGCTTGAGAACATCGATCTTTCGCGGAAGCTCTCCAAGCCCGAATACAAGGCCGCGATCGGCTCGCTGGAGACGAAGATGGGGATCCTGCAACGCGAGGCACGCGCGCTCGGCGTCCCCGTCGTCATCGTCTTCGAAGGCTGGGACGCCGCGGGCAAGGGCACGATGATCAACCGCCTGCTTCTCGCGATGGACCCGCGCGGCTTCAACGTCTACCCCACGAATCCGCCAGACGAAGACGAACGCTTCCGCCCCTTCCTGTGGAGATTCTGGACCCGCACGCCGGCGCGCGGGCGCTTTGCGATCTTCGACCGGAGCTGGTACGGCCGGGTGATGGTGGAGCGCGTGGACAAGCTCGTGCGCAAAAAGGTCTGGCAACGCGCGTACGAGGAGATCAACGCGTTCGAGCGCCAACTGGTGGACAACGGCGCGGTGGTGGTGAAGTTCTTCCTGCACATCAGCAAGGCCACGCAGAAGAAGCGCTTCAGGAAACTGCAGAAGGACCCGGTGACGGCGTGGAAAGTGACCCGGGACGACTGG
The DNA here is from genome assembly GCA_022704185.1 of Verrucomicrobiota bacterium. Lineage (GTDB taxonomy): Bacteria > Verrucomicrobiota > Kiritimatiellia > CAIQIC01 > JAGNIJ01 > JAKJGV01. The sequence goes on along the minus strand of JAKJGV010000037.1, from coordinate 4,888 downwards.
CGGCATCACAAGCAGTATGACAAGTACCTGCTGGCCGTGGACGAAATGATCGAGAAAACAAGCCGCGCCCACGCGCCCTGGACGGTCGTCGAGGCGCATGACCAGCGATATGCCACGGTGAAGATCTTCAAGACGGTCATCCGCGCCGTCGAAGCCCGGCTTGCCGCATCCAAGAGGAAAAAACCGGCAGCCCGGTCGCCAAAGCCTTCCGTCGAAGTGCCGATCGAATCGGTCCTTGATCGAGTGGACCTGTCGCAGACGTTGTCGCGCGCCGAATACGAGAAGCGGATAGACCGGCTGCAGGAGCGCATGTGGGAGGTGGAACACCGGATCTATTCCGAGCGGGTTCCCCTCGTGATCCTGTACGAGGGCTGGGACGCTGGCGGCAAGGGCGGCAACATCAAGCGCCTCGTGAGCAACATGGATCCGCGCGGCTACGAGGTGATTCCCATCGCCGCCCCGAACGACATCGAGAAGGCGCATCACTATCTCTGGCGGTTCTGGCAACACCTGCCCAAGGCGGGCCACATCGCGATTTTCGACCGCACGTGGTATGGCCGCGTCCTCGTCGAGCGCGTGGAAGGCTTCTGCACCGAAGCCGAATGGCGGCGGGCCTACAGTGAGATCAACGAGTTGGAAGCGCACCTGGCCGATTACGGCACGGTGCTCGTGAAGTTCTGGCTGGAGATCAGCAAGGACGAACAACTCAAGCGTTTCCGCGCGCGGCAGGGAACGCCCATCAAGCGGTGGAAGATCACCTACGAGGACTGGCGCAACCGCGAAAAGTGGCCGCAGTACCGCCTGGCCGTGGATGAGATGCTGGTGCGGACCAGCACGACGCACGCGCCGTGGACCATCGTGGAAGCCAACTGCAAGTTGTTCGCCCGCGTGAAGACGTTGGAGACGGTGCTGGCGGCGGTGGAGAGAAGATTGGGGGATTAGGGATTGGAGATTCGAGATTGGAGATTAGGAAAGGACCCAATCCCCAATCAACCAATCACCAATCCCCTCCTCACAACCTCGTCCTTCCCTCCAGCGCGCGGGCGAGAGTGACGGGATCCGAGTACGCGATCTCGCTGCCCGCCGGGATACCGAAGGCCAGCCGGGAGATGACGACCTTCTTTGACGCCAGCACCTGGCGGAGGAAGGAAACCGTGGCGTCGCTTTCGACATCGGAGCCGAGCGCGAGGATCACTTCTTTGACGCCTTTATCGCCAATCCGCTTGATCAATGCCTCGATGCGCAGGTCCTCGACCCCCTCGCCCTTCATCGGCGAGAGTTTGCCCATCAACGAATGATAGCGGCCGCGAAAACCACCCGCCCTCTCGATGAGCACGATATCCGAGGGATCCTCCACCACGCACAACAGCGCGTCGTCACGGCGTGCATCCGTGCAGAGGGGGCATGGATCCTCATTTCTTCGCGTGATGCTCCCGCACTGCGAACAAGCCTTAAGGTTGGCCTCCACGTCGCCAAGCGCCGCAACGAGATCACGAATGAGGGTTCCCTGGTCGCGCGCGAGCTTCAGCGCCATGCGCTCGGCCGAGCGCCGCCCCACCCCCGGCAGCTTCGCCAGGAGCTGCGCCAGTTTCGCAAGCGGATCTCTGCCGTTCATCATTGGATTCACCGAGTGGTCCGACTCACAGGCCCGGCATGCCGGGGATGCCCAGGCCCGCCGTCAACTTCGCCATTTCCGCGGCGCGCATCTCCTGCGCCGCTGCCAACGCGCCGGCCACGGCGGCCAGCACGAGGTCCTGCAGCATCTCCACGTCCTGCGGGTCCACGACCTTCGGGTCAATCCGAACGGAAGCCACGCTGCCGTCGCCGCGCGCCACCGCCGTCACCATGCCGCCCCCGCTGGAAAATTCCACCGTTCGCTCCGCCAGCTCCGCCTGCGCCTTCTCGAGATTCTGCTGCATCGAAGCGGCCTGCTTCATCAGTTTCATCATGTTGACCATGAATTGCTCCCGTTGGTCGCAGTTATTGGTTATTCGGGATTCGCCATTGGAGAATCGCCCATCCCAATCTCCAATTCCCAATCTCCAATAACCCTCACTCCCTGATATCCACAATATCGCCGTTGAACGCTTCCAGCGTTTTCCGCACGGCCGGATTGTCTATCCATTCCTGCTTCGTCTTGCGCGCCTTTGCGGCGCGCTCGGGATCAACCGCTGCACTGTGCCGCCCTCGCGGATGCTCCGCATCCACGTCCTGGACCTTCACATCGCCGGGCAAAGTATCCCTGGAATCCAACACCCGGAAATCCACGGAGCCGACATCGCGCTTCAGGATTTCGCCCAGCACCTTCTGCATCGCCTTGCGATTCCGGGGATAATCCACGCGTTCCTTGTTCTCCGCGAATTCGGGATCGAAACCGATCACCACCGCCTCGCTCGAGACTTCAACCGGTTTCGCATCCAACAGGTAGTTCTTCGCCAGCGGGGCGACATGACCCACGCGCTCGACCACCTCATGCCAGCGCTCCGCGAGGTATGACACCTCGCAGCCGGGTTCGCAGGGCGCCTTCTCCGCGGACGCCGCACCGACGGATACAGGGCGCGACACATGGACCGGGGTCGGACGCTCCTCCTGCGCCGCTGCCGGCGCGGCCCCACCCGCCCGGCCACCGCCAACCGCCGCGCTCAACTTCTCCAGGCGCGCGATGATGGAGTCCAACGATACGAGAGTGGCCGCGCGCGCGGCCCGGATCAGGGCCGTCTCCAGCAACGCCCGCTTCGACAGCGCGTACCGGATGCGGTTGTCGGTCTCCGTCAGAATATCCACCATCTTCAGGACGCGCGCCGGTTCGGCCAACCCCGCCTGCTCGCGAACCGCGTCCGCCTGCGCCTCCGTCAGGTCCTGACCCACGGACGATTCGCCGGCATACTGAAAGACAAGAATGGAGCGGAACTGCGCGAGCAGGTCCACGACAAGACGCTGGATATCCTTTCCCGCCTCGTCCAGTTCGTCCACAAGGGCAATGGCTTTCGGGATGTCTCCTCCGAGTACCGCGACAATGAGATCGTCCAGCGTCCGTCGCGCGGCCAGTCCGAACACGGCGAGCACATCTTCTTCCTTGATGCTCTTGCCGCGGAAAGCGATGAGCTGGTCCAAGGCCGATTCCGCGTCCCGCAAGCCGCCCTCGGCACCCCGCGCGATGGCGAGCAGCGCATCCTCGTCCACGGCGATCTTCTCGGCTTCGGCGATCTCGCGGAGCCGCGTGACGATATCCCGCGCCGAGATGCGGCGCAGGTCGAACCGCTGGCACCGCGACAGGATCGTGGCGGGAATCTTTTGCGGCTCGGTCGTCGCGAAAATGAACTTCACATGTGCCGGCGGCTCTTCGAGCGTCTTGAGCAGCGCGTTGAAGGCCGCGGGCGACAGCATGTGCACTTCGTCGATAATGTAGACCTTGAAGGGGCCGCGCGTCGGCGCGTAACGCACGTTTTCACGCAGTTCGCGAACGTTGTCCACACCCGTATTCGATGCCGCGTCGATCTCGAGGACATCGAGGTTGTTGCCCGCCATGATCTCCACGCAGGAATCGCATTGGTCGCACGGCTCGGGAGTCGGCCCTTTCCGGCAATTCAGCGCCTTCGCGAGAATGCGCGCGGTAGAGGTTTTCCCGACGCCGCGCGGACCTACGAACAGGTACGCGTGGGCAACGCGGTCGCTCTTGATGGCATTCGTGAGCGTTTGCGTGACATGTTTCTGCCCCACGATGTCGCCGAACTGCTGGGGCCGCCACTTTCTTGCAAGGACTTCGTAAGCCATGGTTGTAACCGATTAGACGTTCTGTTTGATTGTCAGCCCTTCGACGAGGAGAACCGGAGTGATGGAGTGCTGGAGCAATGGAGTATTGCAGACCCGACTCTTCCCTTCACTCCACTTCTCCATCACTCCATTACTCCAATCTTCGTTATGACCGTGCGCCCTTGGTCGGAGATGTCGAGCAGAGCGCGGTTTCGCCTACAGGCTCCGGCCAGGCATGCCTACGGCGCCCGGAGATCCAAAGCTTACCGCTGCTACCTTCCGGTCCTCACGGGGTTCACCTGTATCCGTCGCATAGGACCCGGCCCTCAACGCCTTTCGGCGGACCGACGCTCAACTCTTCACCACCTCGCGCGGGCATCAACCCTGCTGAGCGGGTTGCAGGTCGTCTCCGGTCTCCCGGAGAGTCAGGGCACCGCTACCTCCCCGTCTAGCACGGCCGAATGTACCTTAGCCCCGCCCCCCTGCGATGGCAAGGCCGGGTTGAGACTGCTTCCGGAACACGCTGTGTTACGGGAGAATGATCACACGGTAAAACCGCATGTCATCGGACGGCGTTGAATCCTCGAGGATGATTTCGCCGCCTGTCCCGGCTCCCGTGTCCGCCTCCGTCCACTCCACGGGATTCGCTTTGAGGTTCGTCGTGTATTGAAGCGCATAGTCCTGCCCCAGAACGGACGTCACGCGCGCGGCCGCGGTCGCGCCGGCCGGAACCGAAAAACCGGTGATGTCCGGCCCGTCCACCACCGGCGCATCCCACGTCACGATATTCGCAAGGCCCGGCCAGCCGTCGTATTCCTGCGGATGCTGTGTGGATTCGAAGCTCACCACCAGGGGATACAGGTAGTCAAACGTCTCCTCCCCCGCAAACCAGCCGTCCTCGTTGCTGTCGCCGTTCGTCAAGGCCTCCAGGAGATAATAGGTATACACCCCGTGCTGCAACGCATCATCTTCATAGGAGTACTCATCATCATCCGCGGCCGTGGAAATGTACGGCGAGAGGAGGTCGTTCGCATCGCGACGGCCCTTGCGGCGAAGATCGTCGGCAAACCCGTTGACGGCATCCACCTTGAGGCCGGTCCGGGAGTATCCCTTGATCCTGCGGCCCGGCGAACCC
>JAKJGV010000036.1 GCA_022704185.1 Verrucomicrobiota bacterium | reverse complement strand
AATCGGGGCGAAATGGGGCGCGTGGCAAAGCCTGTCCGGCCCGATGCTTTCGATCCCCTATTCGCATGAACTGCCCGGCCCCGGCGGAAAGAAGGTGACCGCCACGGCTTACCTTCACGTCCTGCCGGATTCGCTGAACATCACCGGCACCGTCGCGCCGGAGATCCGCTATCGCGGCATCTACGAAACCGTTCTCTACAACGCGCGCGTGAGCCTTGCCGCGCAATTCACCCTGCCCGATCTGCGAGCGCTCGGCATTCATGAGAAGCGGGTGCAGTGGGACCGCGTTTCTCTCGAACTCGGCATTTCCGACATGAAGGGCGTGCGCAAGGAGATTGTCGCGCGCGCCGGAGATTCCGCGTGGCCCATGGAGCCGGGCCTGACCACGTCCGAGGTGCTGGACTCCGGGGTATCGGCCCGCGTGCCGGTCACGCGAAACACGCGAACGCTGCAGGTCACCACGGAGCTGGATCTCAACGGCAGCGAGCAACTGTCGTTCGTGCCGGTCGGCAAGGAAACCTCGGCGGAGCTGAGCTCGACGTGGCGCAGCCCGAGTTTCGACGGCGCTTTCCTGCCCGTCCGGCGCAAGGTGTCCGACGCGGGGTTCAGCGCGCGATGGGACATCCTGCACCTGAACCGCGCGTATCCCCAGCACTGGATCGGAGACCGCTACAAGATCGCCGATTCGGCGTTCGGCGTCGGCCTGCTGATTCCGACCGATGCGTACCAGAAATCGGAGCGCACGGTGAAGTACGCCGCGCTGTTCATCGCCCTGACGTTCCTCTCCTTTTTCCTGTCGGAAGTCTTGCTGCGCGTCCGGCTGCACCCGCTGCAATACCTGCTGATCGGGCTCGCGCTGGTGATCTTCTACACGCTTCTCCTGTCCATTTCCGAGCATCTGTCGTTCGGCCGCGGCTACCTGATTGCAGGCGCGGCGACGATCGCACTCGTCACGGGCTACGCGGGAAGCATCCTGAGAAAAGCGCGGGCGGCATGGCTGGTCGGCTCCATTCTCGCGGTTCTCTACGGGTATCTCTACGTCCTGCTGCAACTCGAGGATTACGCGCTCTTGCTGGGCAGCATCGGGCTGTTCGTGATCCTGGGCACGGTGATGTTCCTGACGCGCCGGATCAACTGGTACAATCCGGTTCGCGCCGCCGACAGTACGGGAAGCCAGGGATGACGCGCTATACGCCGGGTACGTTGACCCCAAAGGCGGCGAGCACGACGCGCATGACTTCGGCGAAATCCGTGAAGCGATTGTAGCCCGTGCTTCGGAGCAGGGTCGTGTCGAGGTGCGCGTCACGGGGCCTGCGGGCAACCTGGGCAGAATCCTTCTTTACCGGCGCCACGTGCGCGGCGGACGCTCCAAGTATGCGCGCCAGTTCCGTCGTCCAGCCGTAGCGCGTCTGTCCGCGGGCCCCGCTGTAGTGAAGGATGCCGAAGATCTGTTTATCAAGCGCGAAGCGGATGACATCGGCCACATCCTCGATCCATGTTGGAAAGCGGATGATCGTGTCTTCCACCTCCATCCGTTCCCGGGAGCGGATCGTCTCGTACATCTTCCCGATGAAGCCGGACGCCGAAAGCGTCGCGCCTGCACCCACCAGCACCGGGATACGCAGCACGAGCGAACGCTTTCGCGCAAGCACGATGTCCTCCGCCTCCGTCTTTGTTCGCCCGTAGATGTTCACCGGCGCGCGGTCATCCGTTTCTCGATACGGCGGCCGCTCGCCGTCGAACACGTAGTCGGAGCTGATGAACACCAGGGGCACGCGGGGATCGAGCGCGCGGACCAGGAAATCCGCCGGGCTCACGTTCAGACGCCGGGCCTCGCCGGGGTCGCGTTCACACGCATCCGGGTCCCGGGCGGCCGCGCAGTGCACCACCGCATCCGGGCGGACCTCCTCCACCAGCCGACTCACGGCCTCCTCGTTACGCAAGTCCGCCACGCGCATTTCCGGTGCGCCGCGACGATGCGCCGTTCCAGCCACATGCCATCCCGAGTCCGAAAGGCGGCGGACCACCGCGCCTCCCAGGAAGCCGCTTGCGCCTGTCACAAGGCAATTCTTCATGACCCCATGCTGCCGCATCCGGCCGCCAAACGCCAGTTCCACCTTTTCACTACCGCTCCGCGCGCAGCGCGGGTATAGTCCGGGGCGGCCTGGAGAACCGCACGCGGGCTCCGGTTGCAATTCCCGGGCGTACCGTTTAGGATTCCGCGCTCGGACCCTTGGAAAAGCGGAGGCGTATTGAGCATGAAAATCACGATTGTCGGAACCGGATATGTCGGGTTGGTAAGCGGAACTTGTTTCGCCGAACTCGGCCACAACGTGCTTTGCGTGGACAACGACGAACGCAAGATCAAAACGCTGAAATCCGGCAAACTGCCGATCTACGAACCAGGCCTGCAAGAGATGGTGGACCGCAACGTCGCGGCCGGCCGGCTGCATTTTACGCCTTCGATCGAGGAGGGAACAGATTTCGCCGAAGTCATTTTTATCGCGGTCGGCACACCACCCGGCTATCGCGGGCAAGCCAACCTCTCTTACGTCGAGCAGGTCGGGCGCAAGGTCGCGGAGCACATGACGGGCTACCGGCTGCTGATCGAGAAAAGCACCGTCCCCGTGAACACCGCGGAACAACTCAAGCGCACGGTCGCGAAGTATTCCCGGCAGGACGTGGCATTCGATGTCGCGTCCAACCCGGAGTTCCTGCGCGAAGGATCCGCGATCGAGGACGCGATGAAGCCGGATCGTATCGTCGTCGGCATCGAAAGCGAGCGCGCGGCTAAACTCCTGCGCGAAGTCTATGAGCCGTTGACGAAGAAAGGCGCAGAGCTGCTCGAAATGAACATCGCGAGTGCCGAGCTGACCAAGCACGCGTCGAACTCATTTCTCGCCATGAAGATTTCCTACATCAACGCCGTCAGCCGCGTGTGCGAGCTGGCCGGCGCCGATGTCGAGCAGGTCGCGCACGGCATGGGCCTGGACTCGCGCATCGGGCCCCGGTTTCTGAACGCCGGCGTGGGCTACGGCGGCTCCTGTTTTCCGAAGGACGTGGATGCGTTCGTGCACCTCTCCGATCAGCTCGGTTACGACTTCCAGCTTCTCAAGGAAGTGCAGCGCGTCAACCAATCGCAGCGCGAGCACGTCATGCAGAAGATCCAGCACGAACTCTGGGTCATCCAGGACAAGACGGTCGCGGTGTTCGGGCTCGCATTCAAGCCGGGCACGGACGACATCCGCGAAGCGCCGTCCCTGTATTTCATACCGCAACTGCTGGAAGCGAAGGCGCGGTTGAAGCTGTGGGATCCGATCGCGCAGGAGAAGTTTTCGGAGCAAATTCCGAACATGGATTATTACCAGGATCCGATCGCCTGCGCGAAAGACGCGGACCTGCTGCTGATCCTCACCGAGTGGCCGGAGGTCAAGAACATGGATTTGGCCGCGCTTAAAAAGGCTATGCGTTGCCCCGTGATCATTGACGGGCGTAACATATTCACCCCCGGTGAGATGCGCAAGCAGGGCTTCACTTATCACTGCGTCGGGCGGCCCTGAGAATTCCGGACGCGGGGATTCAGCCTTCTATTGACAATTCAGCGCTCTTTCTCTAGCTTGTCCGGCTTTAGGGACCAGCCCCACTCCCAAGCCGGGCTGGCCTCAACATGTAGAAGGGAGCGTGATTTACCCTGGTAGTCGCTGAAGTCAAAATTAGAAAAGGCGAGTCGGTGGACAAGGCTCTTCGCCGTCTGAAGAAGAAGCTGGATAAAGAAGGCATTATGCGTGAGATCCGGGCCCATCGGCATTTCGAGAAACCCAGCGAGAAGCGAAGGCGCAAGGCAGCCAGAGCGCGTCTTCGCGCAACGCAGTTCTGATTTTTTCGGCGTGCCCGTGGGGGTGGTTCCGTGCGCCTGAGGCCGGAACGCATGGCTCTGTTTTCGGGGCATAACGAAAAATAACCATCGCGGCCCGGCGGACAACCCGCCGGGCCGATTCGTTTTGAGCAGCTCATGGATTTGGCTCTTACAACGCGCTGGAACGCCTCGCGGCACACCAGCGGCGAGAAGATGATCGAGGAGATTCTCTCCCTCGGCTTCTCGCGCGTGGAGCTGGGATACGATCTTCGTCTCGATCTCGTGCCCGGCGTGACGCGCATGGTGAAGGACCGCGCCGTGCGGGTGGACAGCCTGCACAACTTCTGTCCCGTTCCGGTCGCCGCGGTGAAAGGACACCCGGAGACCTACACGCCCGCGGACCCGGACCCGCGCATCCGGGAGAACGCCGTTCAATACACCTCCCAGACTCTGCGCTTCGCCGCCGAAGTCGGCGCGAAAGTCATCGTGGTGCACGCGGGTCACGTCACCATGCCGCGTCTGACCCGCGAGTTGTGGGCTCTGCACGAGGCGGGCAAGCAGTCGTCCGAGCTCTTCGAGAAAACACGCCTCAAGCTGCAAATCACGCGCGACCGCAAAGTCTCCAGTCACCTCGAATACCTGAAGTCCTGTCTCGACCGCCTGCTGCCGGTCGCGCAGGAAACCGGTGTGCAAATCGCCCTCGAGAACCTGCCCACCTGGGAGGCCATCCCCACCGAACTCGAAATGGAAGCGCTCTGCAAGCAATACGGTTCCCGGCATCTGCGGTACTGGCATGACATCGGGCACGCGCAGGTCCGGCACAATCTTGGCCTCATCAACATGGAGCGCTGGGTGGACCGGCTGCAACCGCTCATGGCCGGCCTGCATATTCACGACGTGCTGCCGCCCGCGGCCGACCATCTCATGCCGCCGGACGGGAAGGTGGATTTCGCCGGGCTGAAAAAGATTGCTCAAACCGACGTTTTCAAGGTAATTGAACCTGCGCCTTCGACCCCGGAAGACCATATCCGGAGAGCGGTGGAGTTCCTGCATCAGACGTGGGGGGAGTCGCGGGCCAAAGCTTCAACGGAGAACCAGAAATGAAGAGAGCATTGATCACCGGCGTCACGGGACAGGACGGATCCTATCTCGCCGAGCTTCTGCTTGAAAAAGGCTACAAGGTGTTCGGCATGGTCCGGCGCTCGAGCACCGAAACATACGAGCGCATCAGCCATATCAAGGATCGCATCGAACTGGTGCAGGCCGACCTGCTCGACCAGTTGTCCGTGATCAAGATGATGGAGCACGCGCAGCCCTCCGAGGTGTACAACCTGGCGGCTATGTCCTTCGTCCCCACCTCTTGGAGCCAACCCGTGCTGACCGGGCAATTCACGGCCATCGGCGTGACCCGCATGTTGGAAGCGGTCCGACTGGTCAGTCCGAAAGCCCGCTTCTACCAGGCGTCCAGCAGCGAGATGTTCGGGATGGTGCGCGAGGTGCCGCAGACGGAGAAGACGCCCTTTCATCCCCGCAGCCCGTACGGCGTGGCCAAGGTGTACGGTCACCATATCACGGTGAACTACCGCGAGAGTTACAACCTGTTCGCCCTGTCCGGCATCCTGTTCAACCACGAGAGCCCACGGCGCGGCAAGGAGTTCGTCACCCGCAAAATCAGCGACGGGGTGGCGCGCATCAAGCTGGGCCTGGCCAAGGAACTGCGCATGGGAAACATCGAAGCCCGCCGCGACTGGGGATTCGCGGGCGACTACGTGCACGCGATGTGGCTGATGCTGCAGAAAGACCAGCCGGACGACTACGTCATCGCCACGGGCAAGGACCATTCCGTGAAGGAATTCCTGGAACTCGCCTTCTCGCATGTCGGCCTGAACTGGCAGGATCACGTGGTGACCGATCCCGAGTTCCTGCGCCCCGCGGAGGTGGATCACCTTCTCGGCGATGCTTCCAAAGCGCGGCGCGAACTGGGGTGGACCCCGGCCGTGGATTTCGCCGGGCTGGTCCGCATGATGGTGGACGCCGATCTCGAAAGGTACCGAAACCAGGGGGCGTGAGCCGGTGCGCATACTCGTCACAGGCGCGCGGGGGTTTGCCGGGCGTCACCTGCTGAGCGATCTCTCGGCCGCGGGCCACACGCCGCTCGGGTTCGATCTCCAACCGCTTCCGCAAACGCTGCAAGTCGAATCCTTTCCCGGCGACCTTAGAAACCCGGAAGACATCGCCAAGGCCGTCCGCGACGGACGGCCGGATGCATGCATTCATCTCGGCGGGATCGCATTTGTTCCGATGGGCTGGACCCATCCGGACCTGGTTCTTTCCGTCAATCTCGGCGGCACGATCAATATCCTGGAAACTCTCCGGCAACAGGCACCGGCGACGCGCTTGCTCGTGGTGACGTCTGCCGAGGTGTATGGACACGCGGAACAAGGTTCTGCAATCGACGAGGATGCGGAAATGCACCCGTCCACCATCTACGCGGTCGCCAAGCTGGCGGCCGACCTGACCGCCCTGCTTTACGCGCGGAAGCACGGGATGCCGGTCATGACGGCGCGCCCCGGGAATCACATGGGACCGGGCCAGGCCACGCCCTTCGTCACCGCGTCGTTCGCCCAACAGCTTGCCGAAATGCGGGCCGGGCGGCAACCGGCTGTCCTCCGAGTGGGCAACCTGGATTCGGAGCGCGACTTCACCGATGTCCGCGACACGGTGCGGGCGTACCGCCTGCTGATCGAGCGGGGCGTTCCCGGCCGCGCATACAACATCGCGACGTCCGCGCGCGTGCGCATCGGCGGGATGTTGAACCAGTTGTGCGCGCGATCGGGGGTGAATCCCCGCATCGAGGTCGATCCCGCGCGGTTCCGACCCACGGATCGCCCCACCCTGCTGGACACCGGCCGTATCCGCGCGGACACAGGATGGACCCCGGAGATACCGCTTTCCAGGACGCTCGCCGATATCATGGAGGACTGGAACGCGCGGGTTCTGCGCGATCAGCAAACGTCACAATGAAGTCGCGGCGGATCATGGTGAATCTGCTTCGGGCCGGTCTGGCCGCCGGCTTCATGGGCTACATCATCTACCGTGTCGAAGCGCAATACGTGTTCGACGCTGTGCGATCCGTGGCCGGACGCTGGCCCTGGGTGGCCGCGGGGATCGTCCTGACCTTCATCGGACTTTGCACCGGCGTCATACGCTGGCACCGGATACTCGTGGCGCAGGGGTTTTCACCCTCGCCGGGCGCGGTCTTCCACTACTTCTTCGTGGGCCAGTTCTTCAATGCGTTCATGCTCGGCGCGTGCGGAGGGGACGTGGCTCGCGCCGTCTGCATCTCGCGGAACGAGCCGGGCCGCCGCGCGGAGGCCGCCTCCACGGTATTTGTTGACCGGGCGGTCGGGCTTTTTGCCACCATCCTGGTCGGCTGCGTGATGATCCTGCTGCAGATCCCGCTTTTCCGCAGGTACCCGGTCAACCGCGTGCCCGGGTTGTTGATGTTCGTTTTCCTCGCGGCTTCGCTGGTCGCCATCGCGGCCTTGTTCAGAAGAAATCTTTTCGAGCAGTGGCCCCTGTTCCAGCGCATGGAACGTGACATGCGGTTCGGGCCGCTCATCCGCCGCACGTACGAAGCGTTCTATCTCTACCGCGGAAAGCCGCGCGTGCTCGCAGGCGCGCTCTTCTATTCCCTCCTGAACCTCGCGTTCCTGACGCTCGCGTGCATCTGCTTCGGAATCAGCCTGTCCATCCGGGTCCCCGCGCATGATTACTTCACGCTGTTTCCGATCATCACGGTGATTGCCGCCGTCCCCATCACGCCCGGCAGCCTGGGCCTGCGCGAAGGCCTGTTTGTATCCATGTTCGGCACCGTGGGCGTTTCCGCCGAACAGGCGATGCTGCTCTCCTTGATGGTCTATGCGGACGGCGCGCTGTGGAGCCTGTTCGGCGGCGCGCTCTTCATGCTGCGCCCGCCCGTATCGCGCGACGCCCTGCGCCACGAACTTCACAGCGCCATGGATAATGGTCCCGCCTGACGAAGAGCCCGCTCAGAAGATGAGCGCGAAGAAACGCGCCCACGCCCCCACGATCAGCCCGCTCAGCCACGCGCCGCCGCCCCAGATCAACCCCGCGAGCGGCGTCAGGAACACCAGCGCGATGAAGATCCACGATATCTGCTGCGCCCGCGCCGGGTGAAGAGAGCGCAATGCGGGGATGAACAGCGAAAAGACCGACCAGCCGTCCAGCAGGGGCACCGGCAGCAGGTTGAAGAAGAACAATACCGCGTTCGCAAAACATCCGATCTGGGCAAACCGCAGGATGTAGATGCCCGCGCCTATCGCCGTGCCCAAGGCCAGAATGAACCCGAAAACAAGGCTCAACAAGAGGTTCGACGCGGGCCCCGCGAAAGCGACCGTCGCGCGGGCGCGCGCATCGCGAAGACGCGCGAGACTGACGGGCACCGCGCCCCACGCGATGCCGAACAGGAACAGCATGATCAGCGAAGCCGGCCCCATCTGGACCATCGGGTTCAACGAGTGATGCCCCGTGAGATAGGCCGTATCGTCACCCATCTTGTACGCCACGTGCGCGTGCGAGAACTCGTGCAGACAGATCGAGAACATCACCACGCCCACCCATGCGAGATAGGTGAACGGATCGTCAAACAGCGTGTTCACAAAGAAACTCATGCCGTTTGGGTCCCGTCATTCAGCCCGTGAACAATATGCGCGCAACTACGCGGCGAATCAAGAATCCGCGGCACATATCCCGCTTGAATCCCCGACGGACTCGTCGTATGTCATTTCGTCATCATGCGATTGTTCGATGCCCATTGCCATTTGCAGGACGACCGGCTGACGCCCCACCTGGACGGCGTGATCAGCCGCGCCCGCGCCGCCGGAGTCGAACGATTCCTCTGCTGCGGCTCATCGGAAGCGGATTGGGGACACGTGGCGAAGCTCGCGGAGCGCGTGGACGGGGTCGTCCCCGCGTTCGGCCTCCATCCGTGGTACCTGGGAGACCGGACTCCCGGATGGAAACAAGCCCTGAAGGACTGCGTGGAGCGGCACCGCGGAATGATCGGCGAAATCGGGCTCGACCACGCGCTGAAGGACCGCGGCGACGCAGACCAGGAGTCCGTGTTCCTCGAACAGCTTGCCGTCGCGCGCGAGAGGAAGCTTCCCGCCTCCATTCACTGCCGCCAGGCATGGGGGCGGATGATCGAAGTGCTTTCGGACTTCGGGCCCCACCCGCCGGGGCTCGTGTTCCATGCCTTCTCGGGAACGGTTGAGTTGATCGCGAAACTGGTCGAGCTTGGCGGTTACTTCTCCTTCTGCGGCACCCTCACCTACAGCGGCAACAGCCGTGCGCACAAATCGGCCGTGGCCGTGCCGGAAGATCGCTTGCTGGTCGAAACCGACGCCCCCGACCTGCCTCCGCCGGAACCCGACGTGCCCGCCCTCGGCGTGGTCAACGGCAAGGCGGTCAACGAGCCGGCCAATCTCGTATGCGTGGTCCGCAAGCTCGCGGAACTCCGTCGTTGCACGGAAGAGCATATCGCGGACATCACATGGCGAAACGCCTCGAACGTTCTTCAACCCACCCGGCGCGCATGATGACAGAACCCATCCATCGCTTTCGACGCACCGAACTGCTGCTCGGCAAAGCCGCGCTGAACCGGCTTCGCGACGCGCACGTCACCGTGGTCGGGCTCGGGGCCGTCGGATCCTACGCGGTCGAAACACTCGCGCGCGCGGGCATCGGACATTTCCGGCTCGTGGATTTCGACCGCGTCCAGCCCAGCAACATCAACCGGCAGCTTCTCGCACTGGAATCCACGCTCGGGCGATCCAAGGTGGAACTCGCCCGGGAACGCGTCCTCGGCATCAACCCGCTCTGCGAAGTCGAAGCCCTCGAGGTTTTCGCCGATGCCGCGACACGGCCGGCGATTCTCGCGCCGCCGTGCGACGCGATCATTGACGCCATAGACAGCGTCGGGCCGAAGACGGGGCTCCTTGCGGATGCCGTGCGCGCGGGGATCCCGCTCATCGTCTCCAGCATGGGCGCGGCGCTGCGCACGGATCCTTCGGCCATCCGCACGGATGATATCTCGAACACGGCACAATGCCGCCTGGCCCAGAAGATCCGCAAGCGGCTGCGCCGACATGGGATCTCAAAGGGCATCCGTTGCGTGTTCTCGACGGAACCGGCACAGGGCGAATCGGCCGCCCCCGAAGAAGCCGCCGAAGAATCGGGCCTTCAGCGCGGACGGAAGCGAAAGCCGCTCGGGAGCCTTTCAACCATGACGGGCATTTTCGGGATGCTCGCCGCGCACGAGGTCATCATCAGCATCGCCACGCGAGGCCGCGCATGACCGCGCGAACCGCCACTTCCCTGCTCGTCGCGCTGTCGCTGGTCGCCACCGCGCTCGGCGAAACGCGGCCGCAGGTCGTGCGCGTGGACGTTGATACCGCGCGCCCGGTTCGCACCATATCGAAGTATCTGACCGGTTCGCATTTCGTATACGCCTTCGAGCGCGATGCGCTTTACAAGGATGAACGCATTGCGGACTGGATGCGCAAAAGCAAGATCGGCGTCATCCGGTGGCCGGGCGGAACCGCCGTGCAGAACTACCACTGGGACAACCTGAACGGCATTGCCTTCAAGGAAGACTCCTGGGATCCCGCCTACAACGCGGTGGCGGCCGATCCAAAGGACTACATGGACCTGGACGAGTACATCGCCTTCTGCCGCCGCGTCGGCGCGGAACCCATGGTGGGGGTCAACATCAAGTCCGGCATGAAATACGACCGGGAAGAAGAAGCCCTGGACGAAGCGCGGCGATTGATCACCTACTGCAAGGATCGCCAATACGGCGTCAAACACTGGTATATCGGCAACGAGTGCTTCAAGGGGTTCGGCGCACGCAAGTATGCGCAGTACCTGGATCGCTATGCGGAAGTCCTGCGATCGGTGGACCCCGACATCGTGATCATCGGCGACTGGAAGTTCGGTCCCGAGTCCAAGGACCGTTTCAAGGAGGCTGTCGAAATCGCCTCGACCTCAAAACACCTCGACGTCCTGGAAATTCACGAGAAATGGGGGAACGACTGGTCGCTGACCCCGGGTCGCACGCGGGCCGACTGGCTGAGCGAGTGCCCGCTCTATCGTGGCGAACTGGGCCGTTACATCCGCGCGTTTCACGAAGCGATGAAGGAATCGGGCCGGTCGCGGGTGAAGCTGGCATTCAATGAATGGGGCGTAGGAGGCGTTTCCGATGGTGACGAGTTTGACTACGCGATGGTCGCCGCCGATTTCCTGGTCGAGCTTTTCCGGAACGATATCCACCAGGCGTGTTATTGGAATCTGAATATGGGGTCGATGAATTCCAGGGTTCTGGCAACGTCCGCCGACCGATCTTCCCTGCTGAAGCTGAACCCGGTCGCGCACGTGTTCGAGATGTATGCGCATGCGCTGGAGAAGGAACTGTATGAGGTCACGTCGCCGGATCCATGCGTGTACGGATTCGCCGCCGGCGGGGCCGACGGCGTCCTTCATCTTTACCTCCTGAACAAGCGCGCGGAATCCGTGCGCATCGAGTTGCACCTCAAGAGCGTTGTCGCTGGTGACACGGATGTGCTTGTCGAGACCTTCGCCACTCCCGGAGTTATCCGAAGAGTGGATTCGGCAGCCGGGGCCATTGAACTGGGCCCTTGTTCGTTCAACCGGATCGAGATGAAGAACGGGCCCTTCTGATCCACTTGCACGCTCTCGCGCCGACTCCTATAGTGACACCGGGGAATAACATGCGAATCACGAAAGCACTTCTGCCGCGATTAGGGTTGGGCCTGCTTGCGGTCGCACTGGCGCTTGGCGCCCTGGAAGCCGGATTGCGCCTCGTGAAACGCAGCGACAGCTTGGTGATTTGGCAGCGAGACCGCCCATCGGTCAAGTTTTTCCCGGGTACCCAGAGGCTCAACCCTTGGAGCAAAGGCCATCCCGACCCGCTTCGGATCGCGGTCGTGGGAGATTCGATCACCCAAGCCTCGGGATGTCAGTACCAGGACGCGTACGGCATGCGCCTGGAAGCCCTGCTCAATCTGAACGACAACCAACGGCCGGCCGAGGTGCGAATCTGGGCGCGCGGCGGGAACTCCACTCATGACGAACTGGCTTACCTGACGGAGATTCTCCCCTGGAAGCCGCAGCTTCTCATCCTGGGAATCTGCCTGAACGACACCGAAGATTTCCGAAGAAAGAAGGAGTTGAACGATTGGCGCCAGCTGACCATCCCCGCACCACCGCCCGCCCGGCTGGCGGGGATCGTGCGCCATTCCAAGGCCGCCGCATTTCTCTATCAAAAAGCCGCCAACCGGAAGGCGCGGCTGGCACACATGGATTACTATCGCCGCCTGTACGACAAGGAGTACAGCGGATGGCGGCATTTCGTCGAAGCCATCCGCACGTTCAACGACACCTGCCGCGAGGAGAACATCGTCTTTCTGCCCGTCATCTTTCCTCTCATCAGCGATCTGAATCCCTATCCCTTTGAATGGGTCCACCAACAAATCGGGGCCCTTCTAGAGGAGGAGCAGATTCAGCACCTCGACCTGCTCGGGGTTTTCCGTGGAAGGCTTCCGGATCGCCTGCAGGTCATCCCGAACGTGGACGCACATCCGAACGAGATCGCGCATCGCATCGCCGCGGAAGCCATCTTCAAGTTTCTTCTCGCCAACCGGCTGATTGACGACGGCTATCTTCCCGCGCATGCGAGCGCATCACCGAAGCGCTTGTGGAGAATGCTGTCCCGCTTCGTATACAATGCCGCCGCCGCGGATGCGGCTGAAGTCGAGCAACTCAGGGAGCGCGATGAACCCGGAGAATGACAAGGCGGCCGCGCCGTGGATGCATGAAAGCGAGGGCTCCGTGGTGCTGTCCGTCCGGGTTGTGCCGCGCGCCGCAAAGGATGCCGTGCAGGGGATCATGGGCGAGGCGCTGAAGATTCGCCTATGCGCGCCGCCGGTGGAAGGCAAGGCCAATGAAGCTCTTGTCCGGTTTCTTGCGAAAGCGCTGGACATTCCCCCGAGCCGCGTCGAACTGGTTGCCGGCGCCACGGGCCGGAACAAGCGCGTCCGCGTCCGCGGGCTCCCCGCGAAAGCGGTGCAGGGGCGGCTGCTCCCGTAGAGCTCACCGCCTCCGGACACCGGGCACGCGGCTTTTCGCCAGCTTCTCCATCGTTGCCGCGTAACCCCGCCCGATCGCCTCGGCCGCGCGGTGGAATTCCATGTAGCCGACGTCGCCGCCCGGCTGGATCAACAGGTCCGGCGGCTCGAGCCGGAGACGGGTTTCTGTGATCTGCGATTGCATGATCACGATCGAGTTGCCCAGCACATCGAACATGCTCGGCCGGGACGCGCGTTCCAGCCAATACCGGGTCTGTTCGCCGAGCGGCGTCTCCAGCGCCTCCAGCTTCTTCCTGATTTCGGCCAGGAATCGCTGCGCCCGGGGCGGCTTGCCGTCCTTGCGCTCAGAGCGCGGCTGGCGCGGCGCCGTGCCCATTGCGCCGTGGTTCACGTCCACGGCGATTACGAAATCCGCGCCGAGCGACCGCGCGACATTCACCGGCACCGGGTTGACCAACCCCCCGTCCACCAACTCGACCCGGTCCCGAAGCACAGGCGTGAAGATGCCGGGGATGGAAATGCTCGCGCGGATCGCTTCGATCAGATCGCCTTCGCGAATGACGATCTCCCGGCCGCTGCGGACGTCGGTGGCCACCGCGGCGTACGGCAGGCGCAACTCCTCAATCCTTCGCTCCTCCACGTGACCGCGGATGAAGTCCACGATCTTCGCGCCGTCAATTAGACCGGAGCGGGGAAAAGACATCTCGAGAAAGTTGTAGAGCGCCTGGCGCCAGTCGAGCCGCCGTGCGGAAGACTCCAGGAGGTCCATGCAGTCCGACGCCAGCGCGCTGCCCACGAGCGCGCCCATGCTCGCGCCCGCCACGCAGGCAATTTCGACCCCCGCATCCCGGAGGGCGTTGATCACCCCGATGTGCGCCCAACCCCGCGCCCCGCCGCTTCCCAACGCCAAGCCGATCCGCTTCAACGATACACCCCGCTATTCAATCATCGCCAGCGTCGCCGCCCCGATCACGCCGGCATCGTTGCCCAACGCGGCCATTTTGATTTCCAGCCGCTCGACGAACACAGGGCTGAGACGCTCGGCCAGGTGCTTGCGCAGCGGCCCGAAAAGCACCGGCCCGCTCTGCGCGACGCCGCCGCCGACGATGATCGCCTGCGGCTGCAGCAGGTACGCCACCGAGGAAAATGCCGACGCAAGGCACTTCGCCACGAAATCAAAGACCTCGATCGAAAGCTCGTCGCCTTCGGCTGCCGCCTTGCTGATCAGCTCCGGGGTTATGGCCTTCGGATCTCCGCCCGCCAGCTCCACGAGACGGGAGGAGCGGCCGCGCTTGAGCATCGTTAGCGCGCGCTCGACAATCCGGCGGTTGCCCACGTACTGCTCAAGTCCTCCGATTCCCTGCGGCGATTTGATCCCGTCCAGCTCGATGGACATGTGCCCGATCTCGCCCGCCATGGAGCACGCGCCGCGATACAAACGGTTGTTGATCATCAACGCGCCGCCGACGCCCGTCCCGAGCGTGACGAAGACGGCATGCTGGTAGACACGGCCCGCCCCGAACGTGCATTCTCCCATCGCCATGGCGTTCACATCGTTGTCCACGCGGATGTGCACTCCGAACCGCTCTTCCAGGCGCGGGCCGAGGGACACGCTCTTCCATCCGGGCACATTGGCCAGATCGTATACAAAGCCGCGCTCGAAATCAACGAACCCGGGGACTCCCACGCCGACCCCCGCGAGGTCGCCGAGCTTCAGCGACTTCTTGGCCACCAACTGGCGGGCTCCCGTCTCGACGGCGTCAATCCAGGCGGTCTGCGAGGCCGCCTCCCCCGTGGGAATCCGGGCCCGCGCCTCGATCGTGCCGCGCTCGTTGACAAGCGCCATCTTGATGAAGGTCCCGCCGAAGTCCACGCCGACCGCGTGCTTGAGATTCTTGTCGCTCATGTCAATGGCCCGTCCGGTTTGAAGAGTCTCTGTGCATTCCGGGCCGTAATATGAGCGATATGCTCGACCGTGTCATTTCGAATCTTGGCCAGCGCCTCCGCCACAAGGGCCACGTGCGCAGGCTCGTTCTGCTCTCCGCGGTGCGGTTCCGGCGCCAGGTACGGGCTGTCCGTTTCGATCAACAGCCGGTCTTCAGGCACGGTTTTCGCGACTTCCCGCACGGCGTGCGCGTTTTTGAAGGTGATGATTCCGCTGAATCCGATCATCAGGCCGAGATCCAGCAAGCATGCCGCAAACGCGGCTGTGCCGGTGAAACAATGCAGGACCCCCGGCAAGCCGCGCCCGTCCCGCGCGGCGGACATATGACGCTTCAGGATCGCAAGGGTGTCTTCGTCCGCTTCGCGGCTGTGCATAATCACGGGCTTCGCGAATTCGCGCGCAAGAGACAGCATCTGCTCGAACAGTGCGATTTGCATGCTGCGCGTTTCCGGTTCGTAGTGATAGTCGAGCCCGATCTCGCCGACCGCCACGACCCTCTCTCGAGCCAGCCATGGCCGCAGCGCATCCACCGGCGGATCGCGCGGGGCCTGGTCGCGATCATAGCCCACTGCGGCCCACACGAGGCCCCCTTCGGCTTCCGCGATATCCGCCGCCTGCGCGTTTGCCCCGGCATGCCCGCCGATCGCCACGATGCGGCCCACGCCTGCCGCGCGCGCACGGCTCAGAACCTCCGCAACCGCGCGAGGGTCCGGCAGATGATCGAAATGGGCATGGGAATCAACGAACACTTCAGCGGCCTTTCCTGTCGCGGGCTCAGGGTTGCGCCGTCGCCAACCACGAGAGCACCTCGCTGCCTTTCCATTTCTCCCGTATGATCGCCTCAAGTTTGTCCGCTCGCTCCTTGTCGCCGAGAAGGCGAAGGATCAGCATCCAGCGGGCGCCGACCCGCACGGCCGTTTCCACCGTGCGCGCCTCCTCGATGACCTGTTCGTATTGCCACCCGGCGTCGTCGTACAGGTCGTTGCGGGCATACAGGTCGGCCAACCGCTCTCTCAAGACGAGGCTTCCCGTGGCATTCACCTTCTCCCTGCAGTAGTTGAGCGCCGTGTTGAAGCGACCTTCCCGCACCATCTTGTTGACCTCGCGGAGGTACGCCCATTCCACATCCGGAAGCCCATCCTGCTCCAGATGGCGAATCTGCTCCTCCAGCGTGTGGCGGAACGGGTTGAACAGCGGATCCCCCACGACGGTCACCTGCCACGAGAGCGCCGGCAGCGACATGTACACACTGTCCCCGAAAGGCCGGGCTGAACAGAGGCGCGCCGCAAAGATGTCCACGTGCGGCATGAAGGACAGGAACGGCTCGCTCACCGCACCCCAGGTCGCGGCGGCACCCCGCGCCACGAGCGGGCCCGTCCAGTAATCGGTTGTTGTCCGTAGACTCACCGCGCTGCCGGAATGGATGTGACAAGCCACCGCGCCCGGCCGGAACCGGAAGTCCGGCCGCAGAAACGGTCCGTCCACCGACGCCTGGTACCATCCGATGTATACCGCCACGTCCTCCATCGGATAGGAACGTCCCCAGGTTGCCGGGGCTCCGTCCAGCGTGCACTCGAACCCCTCGCGCTTGAATCGCTCGTACGCCTCGCGGATCCAGTAGTCGCCGACATAGTACGGACCCTCGCTGATCCCGCGGCCGTCGAAATACGCCCGGCCGAGCAACCCGTATTTCTCCGCCTTCAACGATTCGTCAATCATCTGTCTCACGTGCCCGGCGCCGGGACCATCGAGGCGCGCGACGATGAGCCCGGCGCCGGGAGCGGATTTGAGCTCATCCCGGCCATGGCGGTTGAAGAGCGGATTCGCGATCTGCCCCCCGATCGCGTAGGGGCCGGCGAGAAGCATGGCCAGTTCCGAATCCACCGCCGCGGCGTTCTTCTCGTTGATCCGCTTCAACTGGTCGCCAATGACCCTCGTGAGCGTCCATCGCGTGTCCTGGATTCGCAGCGGCACTCCATGGATCAACACGAGGTATTGGACGGAGGACGAGAGCGTCGTCCACGCCGTTTCGTTGCGCTGGATTGAATCCGGATTGCGCCGCACCTGGTCCACCAGCTTCCTCTTCCGGAGAAACTCCAGCAACGGGTCACGCAGCCGTTCCTCGTAATCCTTCCGGCTCATGGATTCGTCTTCCGGCAGCGCGAGAAGGCAGATGTCCACCGCCGGGATGCCGCGCGCGTCGGCGTAGTACCGCGCAAGTTCCCGGGACTGCGGCATCGCCGCGTTGGCCACAATGACCACGGCGTTGTTCGGCGGATTGGTTGCGGCCGCGGCGCATGCGAGATCGAGGGCCACCCCCCCTCCTATCGCCCCGCACAGCCATCGGAACGCCGTTCTGAGGAAAGGTTTCAAGAACATGCGATCAACCCCGGATGCTTGCTGCTTCATGCCGGACCGACAGAGGCATCGTAGGACAGGGGGGAATACCAAGGCCAGCCAAAAGAAAAGCCCGCGGCAACGCCGCGGGCCTTTCGGGAAACATACACTGGCCGGGCTCTACTTGATCAACGGCGTGGCAATCTTGAGAATCGGAGCGATCACCAGGGCCACGACGCTCATGAGCTTCATGAGAATGTTCAGCGACGGCCCTGCCGTGTCCTTGAAGGGATCGCCCACCGTATCGCCGATCACGGCCGCCTTGTGGGCGGGAGAGCCTTTCCCGCCGTGGGAACCGGCCTCGATGTGCTTCTTCGCGTTGTCCCACGCGCCGCCCGCGTTCGACATGAACAGCGCCATCAGCACGCCGGACGCCGTCACGCCCGCGAGCAGGCCGCCGAGCATCTCCTTGCCGAACACGAACCCGACCACCACGGGGGTGAGGATGCCGAGCAGCGCGGGCACCGTCATCTTCTTGATCGCGGCCGCGGTGGAGATATCCACGCACTTCGCGTATTCCGCCTTCGCCTTGCCTTCCATCAGGCCCGGGATTTCGCGGAACTGGCGGCGCACTTCCTCGACCATCGCGAAGGCCGCCTGTCCCACCGCGTTCATCGCGAACGCGGAGAACAGGAAGGGCATCATCGACCCAACGAGCAAGCCGGTCATGACCTTAGGATCCGTGACGTCAATGATCGGCAGCCCGACCGTTTCCCGGAACGCCGCGAACAGCGCGAGCGCGGTCAACGCGGCGGAACCGATCGCAAAGCCCTTGCCAATGGCCGCCGTGGTGTTGCCCACCGCGTCGAGCTTGTCGGTGCGCTGGCGCACTTCCTTCTCCAACTGCGACATCTCGGCGAGGCCGCCGGCATTGTCGGCGATCGGACCATACGCATCCACCGCGAGCTGAATGCCGGTCGTGGCCAGCATGCCGAGGCCACCGATCGCGATGCCGTAGAGGCCGGCGAAACGGTAGGCCAAAACGATCGCGGCGCCGAGCACGAGGACGGGCAATGCCGTAGAAATCATGCCGTTCCCGAGGCCCGCGATGATGTTCGTGGCCGCACCGGTCTCGGAAGCATCCGCGATCTTGTTGGAGGGCGTTTTGCCTTCCGCCGTGTAGTACTCCGCGAGCAATCCGATGATGACGCCCGCCACAAGCCCGATGATTGTCGCCCAGAAGATGCCGATCGCCTGGTAAGGCTCTTCGAATGTCTGAACGGCACCGTCGCGAAAGGTCATGCTCGTGAGCGTGAAATTCGCCGGGGCGAACAGCTTCACGATCGGATACGTCAGCGCGGCCATGACGACGCCGGCGGACAGCGTGCCCGTATTCAGGGCCGTCTGCGGGTTCCCGCCTTCGCGCGTCTTCACGAAGAACGTGCCCGCGATGGAAACCAGGATGCCGGCGCCGGCCAGCAGGAGCGGCAACAGCACGAGGTTGAGGACCGGCTGCTTCGAACCGGCGGCCACGGCGGCGGTCGCGCCGATCACCATCGCGCTGACGATCGCGCCGATATACGACTCGAACAGGTCCGCGCCCATGCCGGCGACGTCGCCGACGTTGTCGCCCACGTTGTCCGCGATCGTCGCCGGGTTGCGGGGATCATCCTCCGGGATGCCCGCCTCGACCTTGCCGACGAGGTCCGCGCCGACATCCGCGGCCTTCGTATAGATGCCGCCGCCGACGCGCGCGAAAAGAGCGATCGAGCTCGCGCCCATGGAGAAGCCCGTAACGATCGGCAGAACGGTCTCGCGAAGGACATTCATGTTGTCCACGCCGACCTTGAACGCGACGAAATAGATCAGCGTCATGAGGGAAAGGCCGGCCAGTCCGAGCCCGACGACGCACATCCCCATCACGGCGCCGCCCGAGAACGCCACCTGCAGCGCATCCGCGAGCCCGCGTCGCGCGGCGTTGGTCGTGCGCATGTTCGAGGCGGTGG
>JAKJGV010000035.1:19325-19623 GCA_022704185.1 Verrucomicrobiota bacterium | reverse complement strand
TCTGGCGCCCGGACACTGCTCGCCGTCGCGCAGCGTGGTATCGAAAATGATGACTCTCTTCCCCGGATCATTCTTTGCCATGACTTGTCTCCCTTGAATCGTTCAACCTTATATCTTCCGTTTGCGGCAACAACCAACAAAAAACCCACCGCAGGGCTGCGGTGGGTTGATCACAACTCGTTTGGGATCAGCTATCTGCAACACCTCGCGTCCACCGCGCCGCGGGTGTTGCCGCTAAGGGAGAGCAAGAACGCCAGGCGGGCCTGCCGGCTCGCCTCTGCTTCCGCTGCGATGGAAA
>JAKJGV010000035.1:0-19189 GCA_022704185.1 Verrucomicrobiota bacterium | reverse complement strand
CCCGCCGAAGCCTGGCGAAGGAGGGCTCGCGGGCCGAGTTCAGCTCCTTTCGACGTTCAATGTTCGATGTTGAATGTTCGATGTTTCTTTTAGACCCTTGGGCCATGAGCGTTCCGAGTCCGAAACGCGCGTTCGTGCTGGCCGCCGGGTACGGGACCCGGATGCTGCCGCTCACCCGCGATCTCCCGAAACCTCTCATGCCCCTCTGGGGCAAGCCGCTCCTGCAACACACCCTCGAGATGCTGGCCCGCTGGGGCGTGCGCGATGTGCTGATCAACCTTCATCACAAACCCGGCGACATCCTGGAATTTCTGCGACGCAACTCGGATTTCGGCATGCGCGTGGCCCTCTCGTACGAACCGGAAATCCTCGGGACCGGCGGGGCGCTGGTCAAGGCGTCCTGGTTCATCGGCAGAGACCCCTTCTGGCTGATCAACGCGGACGTCGCAGCGGATCTGGATCCCGGGCTTCTGCTTCGCAGCTTCCGGCGCGACCATTCGATCGCCGCGCTCTGGCTGCATCCCGCGCGCGGGCCCCGCACCGTCGAAATGCGCGCCGGCCGGATCACCACCTTCACCAGCCGCCGCCCCGGCGCGGCGAACACCTTCACATTCTGCGGCTTGCACCTCCTCTCGCCGCGCATCCTCCAATATCTTCCCGGAACCGGCTTCGCCGGAATCATCGGCGCGTACCAGCGCGCGATGCGCCGGGGCGAACGGGTCTCGGGCGTCTGCGTCGAAGACAGCTACTGGGCCGATCTCGGAACGCCGGCGCAATATCTCGATGCTCATCTCGAGACCCGCGCGGCGCATCCGCGCAAACCCGGCGGCCGACTTTTCGATCCGCGCGCCTGCCTCACCTCAAAGGGCGAGCCGTCGTTTGTCGCGGCGGGGCAAAACTGCACGATCGCCCGCGGGGCGGTGGTGAAAGATTCCGTGCTTTGGGATGGCGCCACAGTGGAAGCCGGCGCGCACGCGGTCCGCAGCGTAATCGGACGCGGCACCCGGATCGCCGGCCGCGTCGAAGGGGTCGCATGCCGCGGCGATATCGGACTGGAGGCTTGCGAAGCCGCCACGCTCGGGCCGCTCGGCATCAAGGCTTCCGCCGCCACGGTGCTCCCGCTGCCGCCGAGGGGCTCCGCACGGACGTTCGCGCGGATCCGCGCGGGGAAGCGAAGCGTCATTCTCGTCCGCTACAGCCTTGAACGCAAGGAGAACGCCTTGTATTGCGCGCACGCGCGGTTCCTCGCGAAGGCCGGGCTCCGGGTACCGGCGGTCCTCGCCGACCAGCCCGCGGAACGATTCGCCGTGCTGGAGGATCTCGGCTCGCGCTCGCTCACCGATGCCGTCAGGAATGCGCGACCCAGTCAAGTCATCCGGCTCTACGAGAAGGTGCTCGAACAGGTCTTGCGGCTTCACGAAACCGGAACCGCCCTGGCGCGGAAAACGCGCCTCCCCCTCACGCACCCCTTCGACGCGAAACTCTACAAATGGGAACGGATGTTCTTCGCCGACCAGTTTCTCCGGCAACGGCTGCGAGTCGGCTCGCGATTGCGCCAGGACGCCATCGGGGAATTGGCGGTCATCGCGCGGCGCCTGCTGCGCGAGCCGCAGGTGCTGATCCATCGCGACCTGCAGTCCAGCAACATCCTTCTCGCCGACGGCGGACCCGCGTTGATCGATTTCCAGGGCATGCGCATGGGGTCCGCCGCGTACGATCTCGCCTCGCTGCTCTGCGATCCATACGTGGCGCTGCCGGAAGCGCTGCAGCTCCGCCTGCTGGCTTTCTACAACGGGCGCGCGCGACGCCCGGTGTCCGAAGACGCGTTCCTTCTGGCTGCCGTCGAGCGCCTCGCGCAGGCGATGGGCGCTTACGCGAGACTCAGTCGAATCCCCGGGATGAAGCACTTCGAGCAGCACATCGCGGAAGCGGCGCGACAACAGATTCGCGCCGCATCCCGATCGGGATGCGCGCGCACTGTCGAACAGCTTGCTCATCGGGCGCTGGAATCGGGCGTCAAAAAATCCGATCACGATTGACACCCCGTGAAAAGCATGCAAACTTGGCCCGCGATGATTCGCATCAAGAGGGTCCAACGCTTGCTTCCGATCATCAACCCCATTATGGGGGTCTTGATCCTCGCTCTTTTCTCCGGATGCATCCAAGTTGAGCAGACGTTGACCCTGAACCCGGACGGCTCGGGCGTCGTGGACCTCTCCTACGCGCTGTCGGAGGACCAGGCCGCCAGTCTTCATGCGCTGGCCACCGAATTGTACGAGCAGGATGGGGAAGACCATTCGAGCGTGTTCGACGCCAGCGACGAGGAAATCCGCAAGGAATTCAAGGAATACGAGGTCCATGGCGTCGTCCTGCAGTCGGTGCAGACCGGGCAGGCGGGCGGCCGCAAGCAGCGCCGCCTGGTGATCTCGTTCCAGAGCCTGGAAGGCCTTGCCAGAAGCGGGTTTCTCTCCGACCGCCAGGTGTCGCTGGTGCGCAATGCGCAGGGCGACTACGTGTTCACCCAGGCCGGCACCGCGGGCAACAGCGACGAGTTGCTGATGGCGAACGAAATGGCCGAGGATCCGATGGCGGCCGAGATGATGCAGGGCTTCAGGGTCACTCTCCGCATACGGACGCCCTCGCGCATCCTGAATACCAACGCCCCGGAGAAGACGGATCGCGTTGCCACGTGGCGCTTCGATCTGGATCGGGATCCGAAAGCGGTCGAACGCGTGGCGAACCTGAAGACCCAGGTGAGTTTCGAGGGAAAGGGATTGAACATCCGGGAGTTTCGAAGCGTGAGGGCCGCAACCCCTTAGTGGCAACATGGCAAGCGATCTGACCAGGACCGCAGAGAAGTACCGCCAGGAACTCAAGTCCATGGCGGACGCCCTGCCCTTCAAGAAGATTGACCTGGCGGAGTTCCGCCGCAAGAACTACGAGCCCGGCAAGGTGCGCCAGGCGCGCGTGTTCACGCCGCCGGATCCCAACATGCAGGCCATCGGGCGATTCCTGATCGAGCGCGGGACCGTGGACCTGCTGACCCCCGACCAGACCTTGAGCCTGTTCAAGGAGATGCACTGGTGCGCCCAGCAGGTGCGGAGCATGTCCCGCCAACGTCTGAACGGCGCACGCCAGTGGCACAAAAGCGTCGTGCGCGCGCGCACGCTGATCTCCCGGATCGAGGCCGCCGAGGAAGAGCTCTTCATCGCGAACCGCCGGCTGGTGGTGAGTTGCATCAAGCCCTACTTCTGGATCGGCCAGGTCTGGCTCGCCGATTTTCTCCAGGAGGGCTCGAAAGCTTTGTCGAACGCCATCCGGAAATTCGACTTCACCCGCGGCACGCCGTTTTACGTCTACGCGCAGAAGGCGGTTCAGAACCGGCTGCGGAACTTCTTCCGGGATCATGTGCGCTCGGGCAGCATCGGCGTGCGCCCCTCGCGCGACATGATCACCATCAAGGAAATCATCACCGCGTGGGAAAAGGAACACGGCAAGGAACCGCCCAACGAAGTTCTGACGAAGCTCACGGGATTGCCGGAAGCGCGCGTGGCCAAGCTTCGCCCGTTCATCCACCAGTGGGACAACGTCCCCGCGCCGCTCGTCTCGCTCGACGCAATGTTCGGCGAGAACGGGACCAATCTTTACGATCTCGTGGAAGATACGGATGCGGAGGAGGCTTCGCATTCCGCGCAGCGCTCGGAGATCTGGTCGGCCATTGACCGCCTGCCGCCGCGCGCGAAGTTCATCATGAGGCTGCGGTTCATTGACGGCCGCACGCTGGAAGAGACCGGCAAGCTGCTGGAGCTCACCCGCGCGCGGATCAAGCAGATCCAGGACGACTCCCTGCGCAAGCTCCGCCAGATGCTCCGTCGCGGCGTGAAGAACCCGAAGATGTAGCCGCGCCTGACAAGGCGTGGCTCCCGATTCAGAGATCCCTCGCTACGCTCGGGTCAGCCGGGCAGCCCGGCCTGCAACATCTCTCACTTCTTCACGAACTGCAGGCTCGCGACATCGAAACCGCCGGTGACGATGCGCAACTCGAGGACGCGCGTGCCGGCCGTGAGATTGACGCCGCGCACGGTGATCGTCTTCCAGGTCTCCCAGCCGTTTGATTTCGGCACGGCGAGTTCGGAAGTGATCGGCGAACCGTTCATGTACAGCCTCAGTTTGCCCGTGCTGTACGGACTCGCCGTCCGGATCTGGATGTCGTAGCGACCCGTCTGGGTGATGTTGACGGTGTACCTCAGCCATTCGCCGTTTTCGGCCCAGGCCACCTTGTAGCCGATGCCCTCTCCGGTGGCGGCAATGTCCACGCCATCATTCCGGTACTTGTACCCTTCGTTCCAGGGGCCCCCGTAGAAGCCGTCCTCATTCTTGTAGCGCACATCGGCGAAGGCCACGCCCTGGTGCCCCACGTCGTAGTTGACGCAGTAAATCTTCCCGGGGATCGCGTGGTCCATAAACGCACAGCCGGCGGAGCCGTACACGGGCGACAGCAGGGAATCGAACCAGCCCGGATCGAACGCGCATTGCGCGGTGGCGAGCTTCGCGGCGCACTCCATCAGGCCCTTCTTCGCGCGCGCAGCGTCGATCGGGGAGTCGCGGAAGTTGTCTATCACGTACTGGTAATCCGGCGTGATGCTTGCGGAGAAAGCGGAGCTGATCAGGTCCACCTTCTTGTACCCCCACCAGCACCAGCCGATGTTGTTGGCCTCCAGCAGGCCGACGAATTCGTGGAACCACGGGTTCGAGTTCTCGCCGGATTCGGTCATGCAGACCGGCAGGTTGTGCAACGCGGCGGTCTCCACGAAGTACTGGATGGAGGCGTAGGTCGTAGGCTCCCAGTAGCGATGGAAGCAGAGAACGAGGTTCTCGTCCCACGGCGGCACGAGGCCTTCGAACGTTCCGGCGAAGTAATTGCCTTCCACGAACAGGATGTGGTTGGTGTCGACCGCGCGAATCGCGGCCGTGATCTGCATCAGCAGGTCGCGCAGCTCGGGATAGTGAATGCCGTAGGGCAAGACGGGTTCGTTAATCAACTCATAGCCGATGATGGCCGGTTCATCGGCGTAGCGCGCGGCGATCTCGGCCCAGAGGTCCACGGTGCGCTGCTTGTTGAAGGCCGGGGTGCGGCCGGTGCGGTCGAAGTAGTCCTGGTCGAACTGCCAGAGACACGCCACGCCAACCTCAATCCAGTTTTGAACGCTGTCGTCCCACGTCCAGTAAGTGTGTTCCGGATCCGCGGGGGCATCGTGCGACTGGCCCCCGGGACAGGCGTGCATGTCGAGGATCACCGCGAGGCCGCTGTTCTTGCACATCTGGATCGCCTGGTCGAGAAGCTGGAAACCCGCCTCGGAGTACACGCCGGGCGTCGCCTCGGGACTGAGCATGCGGTAGTTGAACGGGATGCGGATGGTGTTGAATCCTTCCAACGCCATGATATCGAGATCCGACTGCGTGACGAAGTTGGAGCGGAAGGCGGTCCAGAACGCATCTGCGTCGGCATCGTTCCCGAGGATTTCCCGGATGCGGGTGCGGATGCTGGAATAGGATCCGATGTGGCGGTCGTGAACCGCGCTCAGCCGGAGCGCGTACGCTTCCGGGGTCAGCCAATGGCTCAGCGCGTTGCCGCGCATCAGGAACGGCGACCCGTCCGGCGCAAGGATTTGGGCGCCGGACCGGCGAAAGAAACCATCCGCGTGAACAACCGCGGTGAGAACGAGGAAGAGGACGACGGCGATTCGGACAACTCTCATGGTACACCTCCAGCAAGCACGCTTATGACAACCCGCCCATAATGCACAACACAAAGCCGGGACCGGTCCCGACACTGTGTTTACAATAGTTAGCCGGTTGTTTCGTTGCAAGAAGTAATCTGCTCTATTTTCCCCGTTCGCAGACCTGCGAAGCGGAAAGGCCTTGCCACTGCAGCCCGCACCGTCTTTCACGCACACCCGTCATCCCGCGTGCCGCGCCGCAGTCACGCTTTGCGCGACGGAGGCGGGAGGGCCAAGGAATCTCTCAAACGGCAGTCCGCCCCTTCTTCGGGTTACTCCGGCCAGTCCGCCGGATGCTGCTCCAGCATCGCGCCCCAAAGCTCCGCAGCCGCGCGCAACGCACGGCCGCGATGCGAGATCGCATGCTTCGCTTCCGGCTCCAGCTCTGCGAACGTCAGCGTGTGCCCCTCGGGAATGAACACCGGATCATAGCCGAACCCACCCTCGCCCCGCTCCTCCAAGCCGATGGTCCCTTCGCAAGAACCTTCGACCGTTCGCGCCACGCCGGACGGACTGGAGAGAGCAATCACGCAACGGAAACGCGCGGTCCGATCCCCCGCAACCTCAAGGTTTGCGAGCAGCTTCTCGTTGTTCGCCTTGTAGCTCACCGGCTCCCCCGCGTAGCGCGCGGAGTACACGCCCGGCTCGCCGCTCAAGGCGTCCACCTCCAACCCCGAATCGTCCGCCAGCGCCCAGCACCCCGTCGCGGTCGCAAGCGTGACCGCTTTCTTGAGCGCGTTCGCTTCGAAAGTGGTGCCGTCTTCCACCACGTCCGGGATCTCCGGGAAATCGAACGCA
Organism: Verrucomicrobiota bacterium; assembly: GCA_022704185.1. GTDB lineage: Bacteria > Verrucomicrobiota > Kiritimatiellia > CAIQIC01 > JAGNIJ01 > JAKJGV01. The sequence goes on along the minus strand of JAKJGV010000035.1, from coordinate 12,611 downwards.
CTCACGATCTCCAGCGCGGGCTGATGGAATATGGCCCGGATTTCGTCGAGCTTGTGCCTGTTCCGAGTTGCGATGACGAGTTTCATGGCCCGCACTCTACCCGCCCGCACGCTTGAATCAATGCGAAACCTTTTCTCCCTTGCGCTTCAGCAAGGCCACGGGTATTTTCCCCCCTGCCCACAGAAAGCCGGATGCTCGGGTGGTGGAATGGCAGACACGCATGTTTGAGGGGCATGTGGGGCAACCCGTGGGGGTTCGAGTCCCCCCCCGAGCACCAGCCTATAAACATTGATCAAAATGCGTTTTTCCTAACGTTTTGATTCGTTTTCAATCCACCCCCCAAAAAGGCGTATAACGGCAAATAACGGGGGGCAGCGTGTCAACAATCTGTCAACAACCTTTCCATGTCTTTCAGGCATGTGCGTGGCGGCACCCTGGCTGTCACCATTTCCGGGGACATGTTGCGGGTCGGAGCGGGTCGGAAAAAGGCCGTCACGAATGCGGGGAGCCTTCGACGCCGGATACACAAGACATACGTTGGGTACTATGCGGACGACACTGTTCTAAGTGAATTTACGTGTTATAGCATTTCGAGCTCTCGATATCGAGATCAGTTCTCGAATCACGCCCTGCAAACCATTCGCGGTCCATGGTTTACGGAGGAAGAACAAGTCCGATCTCATGCTCAACCCAGCATCCTTGATCGCTTCTGCAAAACTGGATTCAGTATAGCACCCTGCTACGACAAGGTCGGAAGTTCCAGACCTTCAGCGTGAAGGGCTTTTAGGAGATCCATGCCGGCAAAGCGTGGCATTATCACGGCGGTTATCAGGACATCCTTGGCGTGTAATTCGTGTTCTTCTGGGGTAGGCGAGGCAACCGAGTCCGTGCTCATAATCGGTGCTCAGTAGTGTAGCCGACTACATGTCGAATTGCGATCAGAAACAAGATGACGCCATCTCTGTTGCAGCCGTACGGCGCTTGACGATCATGTTTCGGCGTTGCCGGAAATGATCTAAAGGTCTTGAGATCGATCAGTCCTTGCATGCAGCTGCTTCTGCTGCTGGTTCGGGAACAGCATGCTTCTGCTCCCTCCCAGTGTAGACAACAGCTAACGCCTCGTATCTCGCCTAAAACCGTGGCTCCTCCTCATCTTGACGATCTGTCATCTATGGTAAGGTGCGGCAAGAGTGAGGACCGAGTTGTTAACACCGCTCATCGAAACCGAGAAACATCATTGATGAACTTCTTCGTCAAGAGCCTTACAACAAGAAGCCCGAGCACAAATCCAACACCACCACCAACGACGGCACCAACCCACGATTCGACAACGGCATAGCCAACAATCGCGCCTCCGCCAACACATATTTGGCAGGCAAATTCACAATTCTGATCGAACCGCGATACGCGATACCCCACCGGATCGATATGCGCTCCGCATCCTGGACATACGAGCTCCTCTTTCATTCCGAAACTTCTACCGCATTTGGGGCAACCGTAGAATACGGCCGACATCGCTGTCTCCCTTCTTCACGTTTACTGTCGTTGTGCTGCACTAAATCGCTCGGCCCTGTACATGACACGCGCAGCCGTACGCATCCAGCCTACCATCTCTGATGTCGAGTTGTTCTTTGTGTGACGGTGTTTACCGCACCACATTTCATGCATCGAACTTTGTGCCCAAGTAGCTCATAGCGTGCGTACAGGGTGGATCTGCAGTGACTACAGGTAAAGGTGAGGAAATTTCGTTTCCTCTTCTCTTCTTCCTCCCTGCGGTCGTGTGCGGCCGCCTGTTCTTCGATTTTGCTGAGCATTTGTCGTTGAATCTCTGCGGCAAGCTCTGGCCTCAATTGTTCTGTGCGATAGGAAATGTAGAGAGCGACAGCCTTGGACTGCTCGCCACCAGCTTCACTGAATGCCTTGGCCCAGATTCCTGGCTTGAGGGTCTTTGAGGCGACCTCTTCTGCCACGATTTCGTAAAGGAGTTCCTCGTGGGCAGGTACAGCGTCTTGGCGCTTTGTTAGCATCTCGGCAAGAGCTTTCCAGTTCACCTTCATTATTCTGCTATTTCGGCCAACAAGTCGTTGAGTACTGTCTTGATATCCTCACACTATCCGCTGGTGCTTCTATAAGCCTCCCCTGTGAGGAGGAACGTAGTGGTTTTTTGCCGGAGGGTAAAGCCGGGAAAGGGGCCCCGTGGCTGGCCGGTACAGCGAGCGCCGGGGGTAACGGCCTTCGCTCGTCGCCACTCGCTACGCTCGGGCAGGAGCTTCGCCTCGGCACGCCAGTCTTCGTTCGAGGCCCCGCCGAGAACGAAGACTGCCGCGGCGTAGCTGCGAGCCCAAGCGAGCAAGCGAAGCCGGGCTGCAGGTTCTCAGCGGCCAGACCCCAGGACAACCAGGATGTTGTTGATGTCCTGCGCGGTGCGGCCCATGGGAAGCCGCCCTTCGTCCCGCAGTTGCTCCAGGACGGGAATCGCCGGGGCCGCAGCCTGTTTCAACTGAAGAAGAATCTCCTGGCCCGACCAGAAGAAGCCTTCGCTCTTCCACATCTGCCGGGCCACCGGGATCGCGGAAGCGGATCCGATGCTGACCAGCGTCTCCCGCGCGAGGCTGTTCATGATGTGCATATCCGTGAGGGGCAGGTCCAGCCGCGCAAGCTCCAGCATCTCGTCCAGGTAGACCACCGCGTTCGCACCCATCTGCTGCAACGCGCGGAACACCTCTGTCTTCTCGTACTCGTAGGTCCGGCCTTGCTGTCCCGACTTCAGAAAGTCCACCAGCTCCGCGCCCTTCAAACCCTTGAGGCCATTGGTCCAGTCGTTGCCCGGTAGACGGGCTATCTCGCGGGACGATACTGTCTCGGCATGAACACCCAGCACAGAAACCAGCAGGACCACCGAGCACATCCATTTCATCCGCAACCTCCATCCCTGGCGACAGGAAACCTACAAGCATGCCGCGGTGTGTTCAATCCCCCGTTTGTCTTGCGGACGCCCGCGCGACTGTGCGATTAACGCAAGACAAGGGGACGGCATGGACTTCTTCCAGAGGCAGAAGGACGCGCGGAAACGGATGTATGTCCTCGCTGCCTATTTCAGCGTGGCCATTGTTCTCGTCATCCCGCCGGTCTACCTGGTTGCGCTGGGAATTTCGATCCCCTTCCGCGCAACGTACAATTTTTTCGGCGCGCAGTGGGATTTCCACAAGACCTTTGTCCCTCTTCAACATCCCGGGTGGCGGGATCCGCCGCTTTTCCTGTGGGTCACGGCAGGCATCGTGCTGGTGCTCGCTTGCGGCGCGGCTTTCATGGTCTACCGGGCGGCGTGCGGCGGCGCGGTGCTCGCACAAATGCTCGGAGGGGTTGAGGTGTCGCTGGAAAGCAAGGATCCCCGTCAGCGCCGCCTGCTGAATGTCGTCGAGGAAATGGCGCTGGCCTGCGGCCTGCCCATCCCCGACGTGTATCTCATTCATGCCGCGAACGGGATCAATGCCTTCGCCGCGGGACTGACCCCGAGGGATTCGGCGATCGGAGTGACCCCCGCGTGCATGGAAGTGCTCTCGCGCGAAGAGCTGCAGGGCGTGATCGCCCACGAGTTCAGCCACATTCTGCACGGTGACATGCGTCTGAAAACCATCATGCTCTGCATGCTCCACGGCCTTTCGCTCCCGGGCGCGGCGTCCATCCACATCCTGCGGGACGCGGTGACCGGAGAATCCACACACGCGGCCCTGCTGGTCGGCGCGCTGGTCGTTTTCTCGCCTCTCATCCTTCCGTTCCTGCTCGTGAGCCGGCTCGGCCTGTGGCTGGCCGACGCCGTGAAAAGCGCGGTTTCGAAGCAACAGGAATTCGTGGCCGATGCCGCGGCGGTACAGTTCACGCGCAACCCGGCCGCCGTCGCCGGCGCGCTGAAGAAGGTCGGCGGCTACGCCGCGGGCACGCGCGTGCTGTCGGTCCTGACGCGCGAAATGAGCCATTTCTTCTTTGCCGAGGCACTGGGCGAAGCGCCCACGGAGATCGGCCTGCTCGCGATGCACCCGCCGCTCGAGGAACGGGTGCGGCGAATCGATCCCTCGTTTGACGGCACATTTCCCTACGTGCCGTCGTTGCGCAAACGCGAACTGGAGCGAATCGCCGAGGTCTCGGCGCAGGCCCGCGGCGAAATGCGCCCACCCCTCGTGATCCCGGCGCACGTGGAGCAACTCGTCGAATCCATCGGTTCCCCGCAACCCGAGAGCCTCCTGTTGGCGGGAACGCTTCTGGCCGTCATTCCCCCCGTGGTACGCGAGGCCATGCAGACTCCATCCGGTGCCGCGTCCGTCGCTTATGCGCAGTTGCTGAGCGCGGATGAAGCCATACGCGCGAAGCAGTTGGTTTACCTGGCCTCCCGTCTCGACCCCGAGGCGCATCGCGCACTCCTCGCGCTGTCGGAAGCGCTTCGCGACACCTCGTCCGCACACCGGCTGCCGATCGCCAAGCTCGCCATCCACTCGCTGCGGAAACTGCCGCGCGCGGCGCACCCGCCTTTCCTGCGGGATGTGGAGGCCCTCGTGCTCATGGATGCGCAGGTGGACCTTTTCGAGCGCGCGCTGCAGGGCATGCTTCGCCGGCATCTTCCCCCGGCTTTCGGCCACGCGCTCACGCCCGGGGGCCCCATCGTCCACTACCGGATGGCACCCCTGCTGCCGGCCTGCGAACAGCTGCTTTCGTGCCTCGTGCGATGGGGTTCGCACGACGAGGACAAGCGTGAATTCGCGTTCCGAAAAGGGGCCGAGCAATTGGAGGGCGGCGAGACACTGGCCTTTCGCCCAAGCGAGGATTCCGTGGTGGACCAGCTCAACCATGCGCTCGAAACGCTTGCCCGCGCCGGCCTGGCACTGAAGAAACAAATCCTCTCCGCATGCATCGTGTGCGTCACGGCCGACGGCAGGATCTCGGTCGCCGAATCCGAAATGCTGCAAATCATCGGCGATGCGCTGGACTGCCCTCTTCCACCCGTCACGCCGACCGCTGCGTAAGCGGATTTTCCAATCATTGGAAAACATGCGGCTCGTTTTTCCAACCATTGGAAAACGCCGGGACCCCGCCCCGGATCAGATCCAGTTCTTCTTCCTGACCACGATCAGAAAGGCTGTCACGAACGCGGCACTCCCGAACCAGAACATCAAGTAGCTGTACCGCCACCCGAGCTCGGGCATGCCCTCGAAGTTCATGCCGTACACGCCGCAGATGAAACTGAGCGGGAGAAAGATCATGCTGAGGATCGTGAGACGGTTGATCACGCGGTTCGTGCGGTGACTCACCATGCCCATGTAGAGGTTCAGCGTTTCGGTCAGCACGGACCGCTCGCTGTCGAGGTCGCTGCACAACCGCCCCATGCGGTCGGCCATGATGTCCAGCGAAGGCTGCGTCGTCTCACTGACAAACGTGGACTTGCGGGTGGCGAGATCCTTGAACAGGTCGCGGGCCGTCAGGACGATCCGGCGAAACGCCAGGATGTCGGTCGTCAACCGGGACACGCTCATGAAGATGTCGTCGGTGACGCGGCCGAAGAGGGTCAACTGGACGTTTTCCACTTCGTTCGTGAAGCTGTGATACGTGCGCCGGTACAGCTCGAACAGTTGCGAAGCCAGCTCATAGAGGAGGAATCCGGGCGAACGCGCGAAGCTCCGGAAATCCTTGTGGTAGATGCTCCGGACCTGCTCCAGCACCGCGGAGGGCCTAACCGTTCGGATCACCATGAAGTGAGCGCCCAGCAGGACATCCATGATCCCCGATTTGAGTTCGCCCTGGTCCAGCCATGCTTCGGATACGGACACGTGCGTGGCATCGTCATACAGATCGTACCGGGCTTCCTGTTGTTGCCCCAGGAACGATTCGGCCACCGTCGGCTTGACCCCGAGCTTCTCGAGCGCGTCGCGGCCACCCAGCTCATCGCCGGAGTCCAGCACAACCCAGTGGTAAAGCCCCTGGACGGGCCGGGATGAAAGGTCGCTCAGCTCTATTGGCCTGTCCTGCTTTGTATTGAAGTCAAAAGCGATGAGGCGCATGGCATTTCTATACACCGGCCCCCGGGTTCGTGCGAGAAAAACAGATGCCCTATTCGGCAAGCCGGTACGGCGGACTGACCGCGTAAACGCGATCCATGATCCATCGCAATGCCGGAGGCAGCATCTTGTCCATCGTTACCGGTTTGAGGCCGCCGGACCGGATGGCCTCGGCCATCTTCTCCCCCAGCGCAAAGGCCATCCGGCGCTGTCTCTCACTCAGCCGTCTCAGGAAATACAGCCGCCGCCAGTCTTCATCGCTTGCGGGCATGTGCTCAAGGTCCGCCCCCGCATACATATCGCCGATCCATTGCCCGTGAAGGATCAGGGGCGCGTTGCTTTTCAACCACGGGGTGCCGTCGTCGCAGAACTTCCGGAGACGCTCCGGCATGCCGCCGGCGCTGGAGATCGAGGCGAACGCGCGCACCTTGTTGTCCAGGCGCGAGACAATGCTCATGCTGTTCAGAAAAGCACCGCCCGGCCGCGCCGCGCGCCACGACAAGCGCTCCCAGAACACCGTCATCACACCGGTCACGAAGCCGTTGTGCACCGGCGAGGCAAAGAGGACGCCATCCGCTTCAGCGATTCGCGGGATGAGCTCGTCCATGTCGTCTTTCATGCAGCACGGCGCGATCCCCGGGCCCGCGAAGCCGTAGCATTTCAGGCAGTTCGTGCAGTACCCGATCTTCTGATCGCGCAGCATGATCGTGTCCACGTCCGCCCCGCGGCCCCGCGCTCCCTCCATGAAGGCTGCCGCAAGCTCTGTAGTACTTCCGTTGGGACGATACGTGCCGTTCAAGACGAGGATTTTCACTGACTCATCTCCTTCCCGCTGCGAGCGCTTCCGGGCCGGCGGCCGTGCCGACAGAATATCATACACGGAAAAACATATCCCGATAGGCTGCCAGCCCGCCCTCTCTCCATTCATCACTCGCTGTTCACCGCGCGCACGGGCCGTCCCTCGATGTATCCCCGATAGCCTTCCGGGCGAAGCTGAACCCGTGGCCCGTCATCATCGGCCCACGCGAATCCGTAGGTCTCCGGATTGCACGACTTCATCACATCCCAGAGCGATGCAATCGCCTGCTCGAAGTCCTTGTCCTCGAACGCCGGCCCCTGGAACACCATCATCTTGCACGCGGGCAGTTGGATGACGTCGAAACCGTCAGGCACTTCGCCGTCGTAATCCGGCGCGACCTCGACGCCTTGGACGTACTCGGAAGTCCCGGGCGTCCGGAACTTCGGCGGAAGCCACATGCCCATCGGCTCCTGCAACGCGTTCGGGATGGCGGCGAGTCTATCCCAAATGTCGCATCCCACTTCCTCGCAGTACTCGAAGTAGTGGGAAGCCTTTCCGCCCCGCTTGATGATCGCCTTGCGCGCGGGCCGGTCGAGCACCTGGATGAAGACGACTTCCTGTTTCTTGCTTTCTGTCATGGCGGACTCTCCTCGTTGCCTCCGCGTGTACCACTCCCGAAGCTGCGGAGGCATGAAAAGCTGGACGGGAGTCTTTGTTCGGCGGAAGTGGGCGGGAGGCATGCCAAACTGCCGCGCGAAGGCCCTGGTGAATCCCTCGTGGGAGTCGAAGACAAAATCGAACGCCACGTCCACGACCTTGCACGAAGTTGCCCGAAGCGCCTGCGCCGCGGCGGAGAGGCGGCGCAACCGGATGTATTCAAAGGGCGAGTTGCCGGCGACTTCCTTGAAGATCCGGGCCGCGTGCCATTGCGAATAGCATGCGGCCCGCGCAAGGGCGGCCATCGTGATCTTCTCGCCGAGATGCGCTTCGATATACGCCTGCATTCTCTCGGCGGCTTTGATCCTCTCCCAGTGAGTCAGCACGGTTGTTCCCCATTCCACTTCATGGCACCCATCGTAGCGGGAGTCGCTTCATGCTTCTTGACCGTGCTTGCGAATCTGATCCGGGGGTGAAAATAGCAGAAAAGAGCCCTCCTCACTCATCACTCCCATCTCGCCCCAGCCTGTAGCAACAGGCGTACGCGATTGTTTGGGAAGGCTATCGCGGCTTATCCTCAATGGGGTTTTGACTGAATAAGCGTACAACCATTGATAGCGCAATGTGTTACCAGAAACGTCCCCGACTTTCTTCAAGCGTGAAGCCACTCAAGCGCTTCACTACGCGAGCCGAATACCCTGACGTTGACCCCTCGATTATGGGCCACGTCATTAAGAAGGGATATCGCCTCTCTTGTGGGTTGTTTTTGGGAGACCATAACTGCGATTTGCGCGCTATTCGGTAAACGCTTTCCGAAATCATAGACCTTGAACAAGTCTGGATTGAATTTCTGCCGACGAGTATCCACGAGCACTTTCCTGATGCCAGTCTCTGCCATCAAGGTCTGCAGTGACGCAAGCGAAGCCACCCCCTCTTCATAGCTCACTTTGTCATGGGAATCGACTTCGATGATCCCGAGTTTCTTGTTGAGCTTGATGTGCTCCGGCATCGTGTGCGTCTCTTCTTATGCAACTTGTTGTCGAAAGGCGAGCCGACCCGAGCGCGAAGACGCCGGAGCGGGCCGCCGATGGTGGAAGATACCAAGCGCTGCCGCGATAGTCGAGCGGCTGCTACCCCACACGCTAGACGAACCCTCGTGCAACTTGCGCTCAAAGGGCTGAAGCAGGGGCGTTCCGGACTGCATCGCAGAGCTGTCGCTCTTCAATACTCCATCACCCTGCTCTTACGAGCAACCCATGCTGTTCCCGCAGTTGTAGCAGCGGTAGCAGGCGCCGTTGCGGACGGTGATGGCGCCGCACTGGTCGCAGACGGGCGCGTCTTCCATGAAGTCCTTGAACTGGGCGTCGAGGACCTGGACGTTCACGCCTTCTTTCGGAGCGGCCGCCTTTTTGGCGGGGGGCGGCTCGGCGGCCACAACCGGGGCATGGCCGTTGTCGGGCTGGAGCGATTTCGCCGGCGCGGGCGCCTTGAACCCTTCGAGGAAGGTGTGGCCCAGCCAGCGGAAGATGTAATCCGTGAGCGATTTCGCGATCGGGATGTCCGGGTTCTTCGTGAATCCACTCGGCTCGAAACGCGAGTGGGCGAATTTCTCGCACAGGGTCTTCACCGGCACGCCGTACTGCAGGCAGAGCGAAATCGCCGTGCCGAAGGAATCCATCAAACCACCCACCGTGCTGCCTTCCTTCGCCATGGTGATGAACAGCTCGCCGGGACTGCCGTCCTCGTACAAACCGACGGTGAGATAACCCTCGTGTCCCGCGATGTCGAACTTGTGCGTGATGGATTGCCGCGTCGTCGGCATCCGCCTGCGCAGCGGCCGGGTCTTCGAGCCGTTGCCGCCGGGCGTCGGCACCTCCGCCGCCTTCTCTTCTTCCTTCTTTCTCCCGGTGTTGACCGGCTGACTGCGCTTGCAGCCGTCCCGGTAGATCGCCAACGCCTTGAGCCCGAGCTTCCAGCCCTCGATGTACGTCTGCATGATCTCGTCGGCCGTCGCCTCGTTCGGCATGTTGACGGTCTTGCTGATCGCGCCGGAAAGAAACGGCTGCACCGCGGCCATCATGCGAATGTGCGCCAGGTACGGGATGTAGCGCTTCCCGTTTCGCGGCTTGAAGGCACAGTCGAAAACCTGCAGGTGCTCGTCCTTGAGCCCGGGCGCCCCTTCGATGGTGTCGTTCTCGTCTATGTGGTCTATCACCGCGTCAATCTGCGGCTGGGGATACCCCATGCGGCGCAGCGCCATCGGAACGGTGCGGTTGACGATCTTCAGCATCCCGCCGCCCGCGAGCAGTTTGTACTTCACGAGCGCGATGTCCGGCTCCACGCCGGTCGTGTCGCAGTCCATCATGAACCCGATGGTCCCGGTGGGCGCGAGCACGGTCACCTGCGCGTTGCGCAGGCCAAACCGGCCGCCCAGCGACACCGCCGCATCACCCGCGGTTCTCGCCGCCTTGAGCAGGTAGTCCGGGCACGCCGCGGGAATGCGGTCCGCCGCCTCGCGATGCATGCGAAGCACATCCAGCATGCTTTCCTTGTTCTGCTCGAACCCCTCGAACGTGCCGCGCTGCTCGGCGATGCGGGCCGACTGCGCGTAGGCGCTGAAGTGCATCAGGCCCGTCACCGCGCCCGCCATCGCGCGCCCCTCATCGCTGTCGTACGGCATCCCCAGCGCCATGAGCAGGCAGCCGAGGTTCGCGTAGCCCAGCCCGAGCGGTCGGAAGAGGTGGCTGTTCAGCGCGATGCGCTCCGTGGGATAGCTCGAGTTGTCCACGAGGATTTCCTGCGCGGTGATGTAAATCTCCACCGCGGCGCGAAACCGCTCGACATCGAACGTGCCGTCCTCGCGCAGGAAGCGCATGAGGTTCAGCGAGGCCAGGTTGCACGCGCTGTCGTCGAGGAACATGTACTCACTGCACGGGTTGCTGGAGTTGATCGGCGCGGACTTCTTGCACGTATGCCATCGCTGGATCGTGTCCTCGTACTGCACGCCGGGATCGCCGCACACCCAGGTGCCCTCGGCGATCCACTTCATCAGGTCGCGCGCCTTGTAGGCCGGGCCCGGGCGCTTCGGGTCCGTGACCCAGTGCGTCGCCCATTCGCGGTCCTCGATCACCGCGCGCATGAAATCGTCCGTCAGCCGGACGCTCAGGTTCTCGTTCTGGAAGGACACCGACGCGTACGCCTCGCCGTTGAAGTCCCCCGCGTAGCCCTGCTCGATCAGCGCCCACGCCTTCTTCTCCTCGTTCGACTTCGCTTCGATGAACTCCTTGATGTCCGGGTGCCAGCACTTGAGCGTGTTCATCTTCGCCGCGCGGCGCGTCTTGCCGCCCGACTTCACGACGCTGGCGATCGAATCGTACACCTTGAGGAACGACAACGGGCCGCTGGGGCGCCCGCCGCCGCTCAGCTTCTCCCGCGCGCTGCGCAGCGTCGAAAGGTCCGAGCCCGTGCCGCTGCCGAACTTGAAAAGCATCGCCTCGCTGTGCGCGAGATTCATGATGCCTTCCATCGTGTCCTCGACGGACTGGATGAAGCACGCGGAACACTGCGGGTGCTCGTACTGCGTCGCGGCGCGGCCAATCGCCTGCTTCTTCCGGTTCCAGTAGAACGTGCCCGCGTTGTTGCCCTTGCCGACGCCGTATTCGTGATACAGGCCGCAGTTGAACCACACGGGCGAGTTGAACGAGCCGTACTGGTTCAGGCAGAGGAACACGAGTTCGTTGTAGAACACCTCGCCGTCTTCCGGCGTGGCGAAGTAGCCGTCCGCAATGCCCCAGTCCGCGATCGTGCGGGCCACGCGGTGCACGAGTTGCCGGAGCGACGTCTCGCGCTGCGGGGTCCCCAGCTCGCCGTAAAAATATTTCGACGCTACGACATTCGTCGCGAGCATGGACCACGTCTTCGGGATCTCGACGTTCTCCTGCTCGAAAATGACGTTGCCCTTCTCGTCGCCGATAACCGCCTTGCGGCGCTCCCACTCGACCTGGCTGAACGGGCTCACGCCGGGCGCGCTGAAAACGCGGCGTATTTTAAGACCCGGCGCTTCCGTCGCCGCGCTGCGCGCAGAGGTCCTCGCGCGCGGCTCCTTGGCTGCTGTCTTCCTGCTTCTTGCAGATGTTCTTCTCTCCCGGATGTCCACAGGCTGCCGCGCGTCCAACATGCTTCTCCCTCCGCTTCTACAAGTCCCTGCCCAAGCGCCTTTTAGGTCACAAAGAAGGTTAACCAACACTACTACATATGGGTGAAACAACCCCGTCGGCCAGTAAATACCCCTATATATAGTGATGCAAGAGAAAAAGGGGTTGGGCCGTGCAATAGTTGTTTCTAGTTCAGCGCGAGGGGGTTCGGCGAGGCGTTGCGCGATGTGTTTCCGGTCGCAGAGAATGACTGGATCTAAAATCCAGCACCAGCGGTGCGCCCTCGAGTCCGAACGCGCGCCGCAACGCCTTCTGAAGATAAGTTCGATACGCATCCGTGATGCGGCGCGGATCATTGACGAACATCCGGAACCAGACCGGCTGAACGCCCGTCTGCGCGCAGTAATAGAACTTCAGCCGGCGCCCTTTCACCTCCGGCGGCTGCACGCGCTGAAAGGCGTCGTGCAGCGTCCGGTTGAGCATCCCCGTCGGCAGCATCGTGCTCACCTGCGCCGCGACATGATCAATCGCCTCGATGCTTCGGCGGATGTTGTATCCCGTCGTGGACGACACGAAGACGACCGGAGCGTAGTCGAGGAAGAACAACTCCCGCCGGAGCGCCTCCTCGTACTCCCGGGCGTCCGCTTCATCCGCCATGTCCCACTTGTTCACCACCACGACGCAGCCCTTCCGGCTCTCCAGAATCTTCGCCGCGATCTTCTTGTCCTGCACCGTCGGCCCCTGCACCGCCTCGATCATGAGGCAGACGATGTCCGCGCGCTCGATGCTCTTCTCGGCGCGGAACACGCTGAAGCGTTCGACGGACTGGTGCACTTTGCCCACCTTCCGCATGCCCGCCGTATCGATCATCACGTAGTGGCGCACGGCCTCCCCGTGTCCGATCGTGAACGGGACCTCGATGCTGTCCCGCGTCGTGCCCGCCACATCGGAAAC
>JAKJGV010000034.1 GCA_022704185.1 Verrucomicrobiota bacterium | reverse complement strand
GATGCGCTTCGCGACATGGATCTTGACCGCGCCACGCTGGTCATCCGCCGCGACGAGGCCGGCGGCGCCGAAACGTGGTCGTGGTCGAACGCGGAGACTGAAAACGCCATCGCGGAGGAGCAGAACAGCGACTGGTGGAAGGGCTCTCTGCTGATCACGGTCGAGGGCGCCGGCTGCGGCCGGCTGGAAATCGCGAAGGATATGTCCGGCGAAGCGCCGATCGCCGAAGTGCCCGCGCTCACCGAGATCCTGCGCGAAGCGCTGAATCTTCAACTGAAGCGCCTGGTCTCCAAACCCGGCGACCCGGCCTGATTCAAGAGATCCATATGGCGCTGCTCGCGCACACCATCCTGAAGTCTTTGTTTGCCCGTCGCGTGGTGCGGCAGATGAGCAAACACCGCGTCCCCGTGATCATGTACCATGGCGTAACTCCTTCGCCTCTGCCCGTGTACAACTGGTGCCATATGCCCGCGGCGGAGTTTCGCGCGCAGGCGGAATGGCTGAAGGCCAACTGCAGAGTCCTGCCCCTGGGCGAAGTGGTGTCGCGCCTCGGAGCGCATCGCCCGATGCCCGAAAGCGCGGCCTGCATCACGTTCGACGACGGCTTCCGGAGCGTCGCGAGGCACGCGGCCCCGATCCTGGAGGAACTCGGGCTTCCTTTCACCGTGTTCATCGTCACCGGCCTCCGCGAAACAGGCGCGGCGCCCTGGCCGGAACGAATTTTCGCGGCGCTGCTCGGCTCCGCGCAGGAGACGGTTTGGTGGAACGATCGCACATGGAGCATCAGGAGCCCGGAGGAACGCAAGGCGTTCTATGCCGCAACTATCGCCGGCCTCGTCCGCCTGCCCTCGGCAAAACGACAGGAGAAGGCGGACCGCCTCGTTCAACTGCTGGGAGAGGCTCCGTCGGAATGGACCGCGATGTTCTCCACCCTGACGCAACCCGAGCTCGCCGCAATCACGGCCTCCGGCTTGTGCAGCCTCGGCGCGCACTCGAATACGCACGCGATCCTGACGCTGTGTACCGACGAGGAGCTGCGCCGGGAGCTGGAGGTTTCCCGCCGAACGCTCGCCGGCACGCGCGGGTACTGCGACATCCTGGCCTATCCGAACGGCGACCACAACGCCGCGGTCACGGCGGCGGCGCGCGAAACGGGATTTCGCGGCGCGGTGACCGTGGAGCACCGCTTGTGCCGGGCGGGCGACGACCCCTTCGCCGTCCCGCGCGTGGGAATCGCTTCCGGGTTGCCGACGGACGCCTTCGAGATCAAGATTCTCGGATACTGAAATGCAGGAGCTTGTTCATAAAGCAGCGGTGCCCGATCGCGTGATCACGCCCCGGGGCGGCTGGCTCTCGATCAACTGGAGGGAAATCTGGCGCTATCGCGAACTGCTGTTCTTCCTCACGTGGCGAGACGTCACCATCCGATACAAGCAGACGGCGCTCGGCATCCTCTGGGCATTTATCCAGCCTTTCCTGAAGATGGTCGTGTTCAGCGTCATCTTCGGCAAGCTGGCCGGGATTGATTTCGGCGAGGGCGTCCCGTACGCGGTCGGCATGTACGCCGGGCTGTTGCCGTGGCAGTTCTTCTCCGAGGCGCTCTCGCGCAGCAGCACCAGCGTGGTGGGCAGCGCCAACCTCATCACCAAGGTCTACTTCCCCCGGCTCATCGTACCCCTCTCTTCGGTCGGAGCGTGCCTGGTGGACTTCGCGATCTCGTTCGTCATCCTCGTCGGCCTGATGTTCTACTACGACATCCCGCCCGCGCTTCCGATCCTGATGGTGCTCCCCCTCATCGTGATGACCGTCCTGGCGGCGCTCGGGGTCGGGATTCTCCTCAGTTCGCTGAACGCGGCGTACCGCGATTTCCAGCACGTGGTCCCTTTCCTCCTGCAGATCTGGATGTATGTCACGCCGGTGATCTACCCCGTCAACATCCTGCCGCCCGGATGGCGCTGGATGCTGCTCTTGAACCCGATGACGGGGCTGGTGGACGCCTGGCGTTCCGCGATTCTCGGCCGGCCGTTTGCCTGGGGCCACCTGGCCGCGTCCGCCGGCGTCACGGCCCTCGTCTTCGTGTTCGGCCTGTACTACTTCAGGAAAGTCGAAAGCCGTTTCGCGGATATCGTGTGAATCAGTCATGACCTCGCCCGTCATCACGGTCCGGAACCTGTCCAAGCAGTATCGCATCGGCACGCGCCGCGAGCGCTACCATACGCTGCGCGACGCGCTGGCCGAGGCGTTCGCCTCCATCGCCCGGCGGAAGGCCCGGCCACGCGATGAATGGATCTGGGCCTTGAAGGATGTCGCCTTCGAGGTCGCCGCCGGGGAAGTGGTGGGCGTCATCGGGCGCAACGGCGCGGGCAAGAGCACTTTGCTGAAAATCCTGTCCGAGATCACCTACCCCACGGAAGGCCGCGTGGATATCCATGGACGGGTCGGCAGCCTGCTGGAGGTCGGAACCGGGTTTCATCCCGAACTGACCGGGCGCGAGAACATCTTCCTGAACGGCGCGATCCTCGGCATGACCCGCGCGGAGATCCGGCGCAAGTTCGACGAGATCGTCGCCTTCGCCGAGGTCGAGAAGTTCATCGATACGCCGGTCAAGCGCTACTCGAGCGGCATGTATGTCCGCCTGGCTTTCGCCGTCGCCGCCCACCTCGAGCCCGAGGTGCTGCTGGTGGACGAGGTCCTCGCCGTCGGCGACATCCAGTTCCAGAAAAAATGCCTGGGCAAGATGAGCGATGTCGCCCGGCAGGAGGGCCGAACGATCCTGTTCGTGAGCCATAACATGGCGGCCGTCGAGTCGCTGTGCAAACGCTGCCTCCTGTTTCACGCGGGCCGGTTGATCGCCGACGGGCCCGTTGAGAAGATCGTGATGCGCTACCAGGAATCCATCGCGGAACACGCGGGCGGAAGCGTGGACCTCCGGGCGCATCCCGGACGCAGGAAGGATTCCATCCCGATGATGCGGACGGGAACGCTGTCCTCGCAGTCCCAATCCCCGGCGGCGGCCGTGCGCATGGGATCCGACCTGTCCGTCACGGTTGATTTCCAGTCTCCGAACGCGGCCATCAGGCCGGTGCTGGGCCTCGTGGTGAAAAACTATCTCGGGGCCGGCGTGTTCTCGGTGAACAATCGCATCATCCCGGGGTTCACTTTTGATCCCGTTCGCGAAGGCCGCATCACCTGCCATCTCGAGAGGCTGCCCCTGATGCCGGGGACCTATACGGTGGATCTCTACTTCGGCGACGAACACCACACCCTCGACGCGGTGTTCGACAGCCTCTCTTTCGAGGTCACGCCGGCCGACGTGTACGGGAGCGGGAAGCTGCCGCCCGCGCATTGCGGGCCGGTGTTCCTCCCCGCGCGATGGTCGATGAAGCACGATACCCCCGGGCAATCGCCGTGAACGGCATCACTATCGCCATCCCGACCCACAACCGCGCGCGGCTTCTTCGCCGAACGCTCGAAAGCCTGGCCCGGATTTCCACGCCGCCCGGCACACCGGTTGAACTCCTGATCATCAACAACAACTGCACCGACCACACGCCCGCCGTGGTCTCCGAATTGGCACCGCAACTCCCCTTCCCCGTCCGGATGGTCGTCGAGCACCAACCCGGGCTCAACCACGGCCGAAATCGCGCGCTCAGCGAGTCGGCGTACGAACACATCGTGTACTTCGACGACGATGTGGAGGTGTCTCGCAGCTGGCTGGAGGGATACTGCGAGGGGGTGGAGCGTCTCCAGGCGGACTGTGTCGTCGGTCCGGTGAACCCCGTCTTCGAACAGGAGATACCGCCCTATATGACCCCGGTCATCATCGCCTCGTTGAGCTCACCGTACAGCACAAAAGGCGATTTGATGATGCGGCTTGCCGACAACGTGGCCCATGAAGTACCCGGCTGCAATTTCGGCGTGCGCAAACCCGTGGCGACCGAGATCGGCGGTTTCAGCGCCGAGCTGGACCGCGTGGGCTCCGCCCTGCTGGCCGGCGGAGACAGCGAGTTCGGAGCGCGCCTCGCGCGGGCGGGCAAGAGGGTCGTCTACCAACCGCGCTGCTCCATTGCCCACATCATCTCGCCGGAGAAGTTGGAGAAGGAATACCTTCGCCGGCGCTGGCGCGGCACGGGAGCCACCGTGCGCAGGTTGGAGTCGCCCGGCCACTCCGTTTCCCTGGCGCGGCGGGCGCGGCAATGGCTCGGCGTCGGACGGCTATTTGCAGCGGCAGCATGGTGGACCCTGGCGGGCCGGAAGTCGCGGTCTTTCGAGCGCGAGTTGGAGGCGTTCAAAGCCTTGGGATACGTCACGGGCCGATAGCAAACCCGGCTCTACCCGCCCCGACACCGGGGTTTCCCCATGATCAATAATCCGGAATGCGTCGCCTGCGGATCGCGCCGATGGGAAGATCTCGGGCGCCGGATGTTCAGGGCTTCGGACCTGGAGCGGGCCGACGAATACACCCGGAAGCGCCTGCGCGTGCTCTTCGAAGCATGGATCCCGCGAGCCCTCGAAGCCGAATTCGCTTTCGTCATGTGCGGGGACTGCGGCTTCGTGACTTTTGTTCCGAGGCCAAACGAGGGGGAGCTTCGGGAGAAGTACCGCATCCTGGCGGAGCAAGGCGACCCCGGCTACAACGCCGCGGCGGATGACGAGGGGGAAGACCGCCGCGCGCGCGCGCTGTTCCGGGCGCTCGCGCCGTTCGCGGGGGGAAGCCGGACAAGGATCCTGGACTACGGCGGCGGAAACGGGCGTTTGCTGCTTCCCTTCGCCCGTCGCGGTTGCGACTGCTGCGTCGTGGACTACAACGATTCGCCGCTGCCGGGGATTCGGCGATTAGCCTCCGTTCTCGACGAGGTCCCGGAAGGAGCCCGGTTTGATCTCATTGTTTGCAGCCACGTGTTGGAACACCTGGGCGATCCGGCTTCCATGCTCTGTCGCCTGGGCCGGCATCTGCAAGAGGGGGGCTTCGCCTATTTCGAGGTGCCGGTCGAAATATGGAAGGGGCCGCCGCGAATGTCCGAGCCTGTGACGCACATCAACTTCTTCACGGAAAGCACGCTGCGCATTCTGCTGGAACGCTGCGGATTCGTTGCCCGGCGATCAGGAACGTCGCGCCACCCGGACCTCCGTCGCCGCATGGCGGTCGCCCACGTGGTGGCGCAGCGCAACGGAGCGAGCGACTCAACAGACACCGGCGCGGGTGTGGAGGAGACCCGCCGCTTGATGTCTCCATCGTGGGCTGCGAGGCTGCGGCGTGCCTTCTGGTACCCGGACCTGATTCCGGGCGCCGTGTGGCGACGCATGACCAGGTGACGGGGGGAGTCTTGATCATCGAACTGGTGGGCGGGGGCTTCGAGAACAAGGGCGATGAGCTCATGTTGCGTGCCGTGGTGGGGCGGATCGGGCGTACCCTGCCGGACGTACAGTTCGCCAGCGCCCCGTGGACCGCAAGCTATGAGGATCGTTCTCGATGCGGATTTTACCAGAAACTGGACAACCGCACGGCGGGCCGCATCGGGGTTCTCATTGACCTGCTCATGCATCGCGGCTATCGCCGCCGATACGGAGTGGTGACCGATGCGGAAATATCCGCCGTCGTTGATTTGTCGGGGTTCGGCTATGGAGACGCGTGGGGCCCCAATGCGCCGGAGCGGGTGACGAAACACGTGCGGCGCCTGAAGAAGGCCGGGAAGAAGTACATCATGCTCCCGCAGGCGTTTGGGCCATTCACTTCGGAACCCATCCGCCGGGCTTTCCGCGAGGTGGCGAGGAGCGCCGATTTGATCTACGCGCGGGATCGGCTTTCTCTAGGGTACATCCGGGAGTTCTGCGAGCCCGATCAAGTGGTCAAGCTCGCGCCGGACATCACGACGGACGTGCCCGGTGTCGTCCCTGGAAATCACGCACCCGGACCCGGGCAGGTCCTTGTCATCCCCAACGCGCAAATGATCCGGCAAACCAGCCAGGAACTGCGCAGCCGCTATGTGCCGTTCATGGTAAACGTAATCGAGGAAGCCGCTGCCCGCGGTTACCGGCCCGCCGTGTTTCTGCATACGAGAACCTATGACGACGAGTTGGCACGCGCAATCGTCGCCGCCTACGATCACTCGATCGAAATGATCCGCGAAGACGATCCTTTCCGCAGCAAGGGGATCATCGGACAAGCGTCCCTCGTCGTGGGATCGAGATACCACTCCATCGTCAGCGCCCTGTCGCAGGGCGTTCCGGCGCTCGCGACATCGTGGTCTCACAAGTATCCGATGCTGCTCGAGGACTATGCTTGCCCCGACGGCCTGCTGGATCCCCGGGCCACCCGCGAAGAACTGGCGCGCAAATTCGACGCCGTGCTGAATGAACCGGACCGATCCGCCCTGATCGACCGGATCCGGCGCGCAGGCGAGAAGCAACGGCGGGCGCTGGAGGCCATGTGGGAAGAAGTGACGGCGCGGCTTCGCGAAGAGGTGAAACCGGCAATCGGTAACGCGGGACGCAGCTAGTAGAACATTCGCCGGTACTCCATGGTGTACTGGAGGTCCTTTGATCGTTCCCGGATCCGCCTGGCCGGGATGCCGGCCACGACCTCGTACGGCGCTACATCATGAACCACCACGGCACCAGCCGCCACGGCCGCGCCTTTCCCGATCGTTCTTCCGGGCAGAATCATCGCCCGCGCCCCGATGAACACGTAGTCTTCGATCCTCACGGGATCGCCGCGAACCCCGAAACGGGGGTCGTCCAAATCGTGTTCCTGCGTGTAAATCGCCGCCTGTTCGGAGATGGAGACGTTCTCGCCGATCCACAGGCCCTCGCGCGCATCGAGAATCACGTCCGCGTTGACGACGCAATGAGAACCGATTCTCAGCCGCTTGATATTGTAGAAACGGCAGCCTTTGTGGATGCTGGTGTGAGGTCCGATCTCCGCGCCGAGCCAACGGTAGAGACGGATACGCAGGGCATGCGACGGCAGGCGTGTCACCCACGATGGGGCCGCGTCCGCCAGTCCTTCCCGGATCTTCCTGAAGCGCTTTGCGAATCGGCCTCCAACGTTCCTGAAAGGCATGCGACACCCTCCTGCCCGGCATTCTACCCGACTCTCGGCCCGTAACAACATGCAAAACGAGCCCTCAGTGGTCAGCGTCGTGATCCCCTGCTACAACGCCGAACGGCTTGTGGGCGAAGCCATACGGAGCGCGCTCGACCAGGCGCATCGCGAGATCGAAGTGATCGTGATTGACGACGGTTCGATGGACGGCAGCCTGGGCGTCATCCGGTCTTTCGGCGACCGGATCCGCTGGGAAACCGGGCCGAATCGGGGCGCGGCGGCAGCCCGCAACCGGGGGATCGAACTGGCCCGCGGTGAATTCGTGCAGTTCCTGGATGCGGACGATCTCCTTCTACCGGCGAAGATTGGGCGCCAGTTGCCGGAGGCCCTGGCCCACCCCGCCGAGGTGATTTTCTGCGAGGGCGAAACCGTGGACCCGCAAACCCGCGAGGAGGAAATCCGTTTCCGATACAACGACCCGGAAGAAGACAGCGTGCTGTTCGTACTGCGAACGTTCGTCGCGACGCCGGCGCCGCTGCACTGGAAGCGCAACCTGCAGGCGGTCGGCGGATTCACGGAAGGGCTGCCCAATTCCCAGGAATTCGACCTGCATCTTCGAATGGCCTGCGCCGGGCTGCGTTTCCGCAGAATGCCCGAAAGCCTGTTCAAGGTGCGGCTCATGAGAAGCAGCCTTTCGAACGATTACCTGCGCGTGCTGAGCACGCGGCGCGAGGTGTTGCGGGCTTCATACCGGCTCCTGGAGGAACGCGGCGCGCTCAACGAGGCGCGCACGCGCGCGTTCGCGGCCGCCATGGCTCGTTCCGGACGTCATTGCCTGCAACGCGGAGATCGGGAGCTGGGGCTGTCGTATTTCCGCGAGGCCGAACTCATCAATCGCGCCGGGGTTCTCGACGCCTACAATTCGCCGAACCGAGTGATCTACCGTTGCATGGGTCCGATCGTCACGGAGAAGCTGGCCGCCATGCGACGGCAATTCCTGCGCTCCTGATCGGCCTTCGGGCCCAAGTTCCCGCACTGTGAAAGACGCCATCCCCACGCCCCCGCCGGTGTATTCCATCCGTCATGCGTACCGGCATCACGCCGGGCCTTCGGGCTATCATCGGCTGGGCGAATGGATCGGCGAACCGGTGCGGCTCTCCGCCCCGATGTACTGGCTCGGAGAGACGCTGCTGCGTGTTCCGGCGAAACTGGTGTCGTGGTACGGAGGACATTTCGAGTACTCGAGGCACGATTTCGTCATGGAAGCGCAGACCCTGATGCATATGCGCAGGCATCGCGAAGCGATCTATCACTTCCTCTATGCCGAGAAGAGCTTCAAGCTGCTCGCCCACGCTCGCGGGCTGAACGGACATCGCATGGCGGGCACCTTTCACCACCCGCAGGAGCATTACTCGTGGCTCTTCCGCTCGACCGCCCATCTCCGCGCGCTCGATCACGCGATTGTCGTATCCACTCAGCAGGTTCCTTTCATGGAAACGCTCGTCGGACCGGGGCGGGTCACCTTCATTCCGCATGGCATAGATACGGCGTATTTCACTCCCGCCGACGCACCGCGAGCCGATCGCCCGTTGCGCTGCCTCTTCGCCGGGAGCCATCTCCGGGATATCGCGCGCCTGCCCGCAGTGATCGAGGGCGTGCTCGAGGCCGTGCCCGCCGCGGAGTTTCTGCTGATATCCTACGACCGCCGGTGCGAGGGCATGACCCGCCCCGGAAAAGTGCACTGGCGGCGCGCGGTTCCGGACCACGAGTATCTCGAACTGATCCGGCAGGCCGATCTCCTCGTGCTCCCCCTGATCGCCAGCACCGCCGTCAACACGGTCCTGGAAGCGCTCGCCTGCGGCGTCCCCGTCGTCACCAACCGCGGCGGCGTCGCGGATTATCTCGATCCGGCCTGCGGCATCATGGCGGAACCCGGCGATGTCCGCGGGATGATCTCCGCCACCGTGGAGCTGCTGCGCGACGACGCGCAGCGGCGGCGCATGGGGCAGGCGGCACGCGACAAGGCCATGCAATTCTCCTGGCCGCGGATTGCGGAAAAAATGAACACGCTTTACGCCCGTCTGTCGTGAACGCGGAAACTCCCAGCAAGGTTTTGCACGTCATTCCGGGCTTCGGATGGAACGGGACGTTCGGCGGCGCCGAACGTACCGTCTACAATATCGTCCGGGGACTCGCCGGCGCGAAGACGTACACACCCACCTTGTGTGTGCTCCGCCATCCCGCCCCACCCGACGACGCGCAGATGGAGGGCTGCGAAATCCTCACGCTGGACTACGACGGCCCCGATCGCGATTTCGAGATGCTGACCCGCTGCTCCGTTCGCCTGCGCGCGATCATCAAGCGCCGGCGCCCCGCCATCGTGCACAGCCATCTCTGGCCCGCTGCCGCCGTGTCCGGATGCGCGCTCAAAGGGCTGGCCGTGCCGCACGTCGTGCACATTCACGACACCCGCCCGTGGCTTGCCTCAAGTCAGTTGAAGCACCGCGCGCGGCGGGCGATCAACCGGTGGCTGCTCGGCCCTTCCGCGCACTTCATCGCATGCGCGAACTCCGTGCGGGACTACACGGCACAACACTTCCTCCCTTCCGCGGAGATTCGGACCGTCTACTACGGGATTGACAGCGAGCGGCCGTTTCGAAGACCCGATCGGGCGTCTGCGGCCGATGCGGTCAAGACCATCGGAACCGCGGCACGGCTCCGGCCGGAAAAGGGGCTCGACCAGTTGATTTCGGCCTGCCGCGCCTTGCGGGATGAAGGCGTCGCATTCCGACTCAAGATCGCGGGCGGCGGCGCGCTGCTGGCGCAATACCGGGAAAGGGTGCGCGAAGCCGGGCTTGCCGACTGCATTCAGCTTCTCGGATTCGTCACCGACATCCCGTCGTTCCTGTCCGGCCTCGACGTGTTTGTGCTTTCCTCGACCGCGACCGAGGGTCTCCCGATCGGTCTCTTGGAAGCCATGGCATCGAGACTGCCCGTCGTGGCTTCCTCCGTCGCCGGGATTCCCGAGGCGGTAACCAACGGCGAGGAAGGTTTCCTGATTCCGCCGGGAGACGTCCCGGCCCTCTGCGCCGCCCTGAAGAAACTTGTCGCCGATCCGACGCTCGCGCGAGATATGGGACTCAGGGCACGCGCTCGAATCGAACGCTCGTTTATGCTTGAGCACCAGATCCACGAAATCACTCGGTGCTACAACCGCATTCTGGGTCGTCCGAATTAACGCTGGAAGGAAGATCGCAATGAAACGCTTCGAACGAACTCGAATATGGCTCTCCGAAAACGGCGTCCTCTGGACGCTGATGTACCAGGCCCGCCTCACGCTGGGCCGGCTCGCGGAACGCCTGGACCGGCAGTTGCGCAGACGCGAGGAACAATACGGTCTCCCGGGCACGAACCCGGTGAAGCTCAACCTCCGGAAGTGGGAAACCTACGACTGGAGCAAGGCAGGCGAAGAATGGACGGAGTCCGAAGCGTGGAAGCAGGCGCTGGTCACCGACGTGATGGCGAAACACATCCAGCCCTCGGGAACCATTCTCGAAATCGGCCCGGGAGCCGGACGCTGGACGGAGTTTCTGCAGAAGAGGGCCGGCCGCCTTCTGCTCGCGGATCTTTCGCCGAAATGCATCGAGCTCTGCAGAGAACGGTTCTCAGAATGCAGCAACATCGAGTACCACGTGACCGACGGCAGCCGCCTTGAATTCATCCGCGACGGTTCCGTGGATTCCATCTGGTCGTTCGACGTCTTCGTCCACATCGGCCCGCCGGAAACGGAGAAGTACATCGCGGAGTTCGCGCGCATTTTGAAACCCGGCGGACGGGGCCTCGTTCACCATCCGCGCGAAGGCGGCGGCCCGGACGGTTTTCGAAGCAGCATGACGGCGCGCCTTTTCGCGGAAATGACGGAACGCCACGGCATGAAGGTGGTGGGCCAGATCACCCGGTGGGGCGGGAACAACGAGTTCAACCTTGAACGGTTTCGCGACGTCGTCACCGTGTTTGAGAAACCATGATTCCCGTTCGCCGCATCGTAACGCGGGGGTTGCTGGCCGCCGTCATCCTGGGGATGGGCTTCGAGCTCGCCTGCCAGATCCAGGCCGCACGCATCATGCGCCGGCAGCACGCCCTGCGCGCGCGACCGGATCACTATTACCGGCCCTCGGAGAACCCCGTGCTCGTATACGAACTCGCGCGCGACCGCACGGTGGAAAAGGAGGGGCGGGTGCTTCGGCTGAACCGGCACGGGATCCGGGACGACGAGAACGGCATCCCCGCGGCGGATCGCCTCATCGCGATCCTGGGCGATTCGATCGTCTTCGGCAAGGGGATCACGCAGGATCAAACCCTGACCGCGTTTCTACAGTCGGCGATGGATCCGTCCGGATCCAAAGTCCGGATCCTGAATTTCGGCGTGCCGGGCTACAATCTTTCCGAACTGCTGGAACAGCTCAAGGTCAAGGACGCGATCTACCGCGCCCATCATATCGTCTACATCTTCAATCCAAACGATTTCTGCCTGCGCGACACGAGATACGAGGGTGCGGATAACGGCATGTATCGCATGTACAAACCCCCGATCCTGAAGAGCCCATGGTTTCTGCGAAAGATGATATACCAATGGCGCAAGGAAGGCGTCGTGTCCGTCGGCTGGTATCGCTGGCTCTACCGGGGCAACCGGGATCGAGCGCTGGGCGTCATCATGGATATGGCCTCTTACGCGCAAGCCCGGGATGCGAAGTTCACGGTGGCCTTCGTGCCCGCCGGATGCGCCTACACCGAAACCGGATACCTGCTCGAGGATGTCTACAAGGACCTGTTCGACGCGCTGACGGCCCGCGGCGTTGAGGTGATCTCTCCCATAGAAGCCTTCGAAGCGAATCCGCCGGCATTCTTCACCGATACTGACCACCTGACCGTTGCGGGAAATCAGCTCATGGCCGAGATCCTGGCCCGCCGGCTTGCATCGGAGGGCGCCCCCTCCAGCTCGAAGAGCGAAGAGTCCGAACCATGAACCCGGCGGCATCCATCGTCATCACCACGCGCAATCGGCGGGAGGAACTGGCGACGGCGCTGGAGTCCTGTTTCGCGCAGGACTGCGCGCCGCTGGAGGTCCTGGTGTTCGACGACGCGTCCACCGACGGGACATCGGACTTCGTCAAGGAGCGGTTCCCCGAGGCGCGCGTGTTCCGGACGGAAGCGCGCGAGGGACTGATCGTCCTGCGAAACCGCGGGTTCCGCGAGTCGCGGGGCGACATCGTGTTCTCGATTGACGACGACGCGTACTACACGGACCGCGGGATTGTCGGAGAGGCGGTCCGAATGTTCAAGGATAACGATCGCATCGGCGCGATCGCGCTTCCCTTCATCGAGCCTCGCAAGCCGATGCCTGCAGGCGCGCGGAACCTGCCGGCGCCGGGCAGCGACCTGCGCAGCTACCGCGGCTGCGCGCATGCGGTGCGACGGGAGGCGGCCCTGAAGGCCGGCGGCTACCGCGAGTTCTTCGTGCACCAGGGAGAGGAGCGCGATCTGTGCATCCGCCTGAGGCAGGAAGGTTATCGCATCGTGTATGGCTCCGGCGCACCCGTGGTGCACATGGTCAGCCCGACCCGGGACCAGGGGCGCATGGACTTCTTCGGGGTCAGGAATACGCTGCTGTTCGACATGCTCAACATCCCGCACCCCTACTTCCTGGCTCGGTGGGGATTGGACGCCATCCGTTTGTTTGTCTACAAGCTTTCGGTGCGCTCCCTGCCCGCGCGATTCGGTTACGTGCTGCAGGGATTCCGCGACTGCCTGGGGTACGCGCGCTTCCGGCACCCGGTTTCGACCGACGTGTATCGCCGTTATCGCAGCCTGCCCGGACACGGACCGATGGCGGCACCCCCGGTGTTGCAGCACCCCGCATCCCGGGCCCCTCAGCCCCGATCCGTTTGAGGCCGTGATTCATCATGTTTGAACTGCTGCTCTGGCTCACGGGCATCATCCCGATGGCTTCAGCCGCTGTGGCGTACAAGCGGACGCGCGACCCGTTTCACCCCATGATCTACCTCGGTCTGATGATCACCTACATCTATGCGTTCCTGCCCGCCACCTACTTCTACAGGGGCCTGATCGAAAATGCATTCCGCGACGAATCCAGCCTCATCTTCGCCCAGACAATCCACATCCTGAGCATCGCCGCGTGTTGTGCCGGCTGCCTGTGGCCCCGCAGAACAGGCACCGCGACCTGTTTCACGGGCCGGATCATGGATATGCCCCAGGCCTTGCGAAACAATCTCGCACGCCTGAGTTTTCTGCTGGCCGCCATCGGGCTTGCCGCCTATCTCTATCACCTTTCGATGGCGGGCGGCTTCTTCGAGGCCTACAGCCGTCCGAAGGGCGGTTACGTCCGCGGCATCAGTGGATACGTCACCAGCCTTCCGTTCATGACGATACTTGCGACCGGGCTGTACGCCATCTCGCAGCAGGGGAAACCGATCCGGGCAAGAACCACCTTTCTCATGCTGTTGTTCATGAGCCCGCACATCATCCAGGGCACGTTCGGCGGCTCGCGCGGCGCGGCATTCCTCAGCGCCGTCACCTTGACGTTTGCATGGTTCACCGCCCGGTCTCAACGCCCGTCCATCGGGTTCATGATTTCGATCCTCTTCGCCATCGGCGTCCTCATGCTGTCGCTGAAAGTCTACCGTCAAACCCTCTACCTCGGGTCCGAGAAGCAGCTCGAAAAGCGACCGCTCATGGAAATCCTGATGCCCCAGGAACTGAACATCAGCGACGCGACAACCTACTCGTGGGGCCTCATCATCGTGACCCACCACCACCAGCGCTATTTCTGGGGGCGACGGTATCTTGCCCAGATCCTCGTGCGTCCCGTTCCGCGGCAACTCTGGCCCACGAAGTACGAAGACCTCGGAGTGGACTGGATGGTCACACGCCCCGGCACGGGAGGATTCTCCTTCACCGAATGGAAGACTGCCGTCGGCTGGTTTCCACAGGCGGGATCGTCCACCGGTTTCGTGGCCGATGCGTTTGCCGAATTCTCGTGGGGCGGGCTGGTCGTCTGCTTCCTGGTGGGGCTTCTCTACGGCACGCTGTGGAAGAGAGCCGCAATGCAACGCGGATTCTGGATTGTCATCTACCTCGAGGCGGCGGCCGTTTCAATCTACCTCGTGACGCAAGGCACGGCGTCGGCCTGGATGTACCGGCTGCTGTTTCTCACGATCCCCACGTATCTCTTCTGGAGATGGATGATCGGCCCGCGCCTCGCCATCCAGAGCCGGCCCGTACCTGTTCAAGGAATGCCGCCGCGACCATGACCGCTGATCGGCAGAACCACTCAAGCCCGCCACGTGTGGCCGTCGCGCAACTCGGGGCGCGCCGGCATTATGCCGTTCCTTCCGCGCTAGAAGCCTGCGGTCTGCTCGACAGCCTGTTCACGGACTTCTACGCAACGGACGCGTGGGAGAAAGCGGGCTCCCTGCTTCCGGGCGCGGCCCGTCTCCTCGATCGCCGATCGCCCGGAATCCCGGGCTCCACAGTGCGTCACTTCCCCCTGTTCGGCCTGCATCGCGCATGGCTCGGCCGCCGCGCCCTGTCCGAAGCAGGCCGGATCCGCAACTACGCGGATGCGAACCGGCGGTTCTGCAAACTCGTATGCAGTCACTGGCCCGACTCGGCAGATACGTTCTATGTATTCAATAGCGCCGGCCTGGAAATCCTGGAAGAGGCGGGACAGCGCGGCTTGCGGCGCGTCGTGGACCAGATCACTGCCCCGTGGGAGGTCGAGCAGGCGCTGCTCGACGAGGAGCGATGCCGTTTCCCGGACTGGGAACCGGCAACGGACCCCGCCGCGTGGGCTGCCCTCGCAGAGCGGGAGCGCCAGGAATGGGAGATGGCGGACCGGATCGTCTGCGGGTCCCTGTTCGTCAAGGACAGCATCGCACGCCTCGGAGGCCCGTCGGAGAAATGCGCGGTCGTGCCGTACGGCACAAGAAGCGCGGCGATTCGATCCGCGCCGCGGCCGCGCCATGCCGGTCCGTTGCGCGTGCTCTTCGCAGGGACCCTGCAGTTGCGCAAGGGAATCCAGTACCTGGCCGCGGCCGCACGCCTCGTGCCAGCCGGCAAGGCCGTTTTCCGCGTCGTCGGCGCTTCCCAGCTCTCGCAGCACGCCACCGATGACCTGCGCCGCCGAATCGAGCTTCGCGGCGCCGTGCCGCGATCGGCCATGCGCCTGGAATACGAATGGGCCGACGTGCTGGCGACACCGTCTGTTTCCGAGG
Source organism: Verrucomicrobiota bacterium (assembly GCA_022704185.1). GTDB lineage: Bacteria > Verrucomicrobiota > Kiritimatiellia > CAIQIC01 > JAGNIJ01 > JAKJGV01. The sequence goes on along the minus strand of JAKJGV010000034.1, from coordinate 4,772 downwards.
GCTCCGCGAACGTGTGCTACGAAGCCCTCGCAGAGGGACTTCCCGTCATCGCGACGCCGAATACGGGATCCATCGTGCGCGACGGGAGCGAAGGGTTTGTGATCCCGATCCGGTCCGCCGAGGCCCTCGCTGAGTGCATCGCCCGCCTTGCCGATGACCACTCGATGTGGACCTTGCTGTCTCAGAACGCCTGCCGGCGGGCCGCGGAGTTTTCCGACCGGCAATATGCATCCGCTCTCGCCGCCGCTGTAACGAGGGAATCCTGATGACAAATCACAAACCGCCCGAGCGCGGAGTCCTGGGCTATCACTCCGAAATTCTGCCGCCTCTGAAGCGCTTGCTCTCCGACCTTCCGGACGGTTCATGCATCCTCGATGCGGGATGCGGCCTTGGACACATCAGCGGGCAAATATCGGCGATGGGTTTCCGGGTTACGGGCATCGACACATCGGACGAAGGCATCCGTTTCTGCAGGCGAACCCATCCCGAAGCGAGTTTTCTGGTTGCATCGGCCGACAACCCGAAGCTGGCGGAAACACTCGGCCGCACATTTGACGCGATCGTCGCCACCGAGGTCATCGAACACCTCTACTCCCCCGAAACCTTTCTCCGGAATTGCACGGCGCTTCTCCGTCCGGGCGGCCTGTTGATTCTCTCCACGCCCTATCACGGCTACCTCAAGAACCTGCTGCTCGCGCTCCTCAACCGCTTCGACCGGCATTTCCAGCCTTTCCGCGAAGGAGGGCACATCAAGTTCTGGTCCCGCAAGACGCTGACCGGGTTCCTGACCCTCCACGGATTCCAAGTCACCGATTACGCCGGGTGCGGCCGGTGGCCGTGGGTCTGGAAGGCCATGGCCGTCCGGGCGGTGAGAACACCATGAACGTCTGGCTGCTGACCAACACGCCCAGCCCCTACCAGGTCGAGTTCTTCTCTGCAATCGGGGGGAGCGGGTCGTGCCAGCTCAGCGTGCGATTCCTGAGACAGGTCCACCGGGGCGAACTCTGGCAACCGGACACCGTTCCGTTCGATTGGAGGATCCTGTCCGGCATCGGCCCCGACTGGTGGTCGGACGCGTTTCGGATTCATCCCCAGGCTCTTCGCGAGGTGGTCCGCGGAAAGCATGATCTCTATATCCTGTCGGGCCAGTACACGAGCATGACGTTCCTTGCCTGCGCATGCGGCCTGTCCCTGCTTCGCAAACCGTGGGTGATGTGGCTTGAACAGCCATGGCCCGAATCATACCGCCCGGCATGGGCCGGACGGCTTTCCAGCCGCTCGGCCGTCGCAGGGACATTGCGGAGATGTTTTCTGAAGATGCTCCTGCGCATGGCGCGCGGCGTTTTCTGCGTCGGCACCGTGGCCATGGAAGCCTATCGCCGGATGGGCGCAAAAGACGCGAAACTGCACCTGCTTCCCTACTACTGCGATCTCGATCGCTTCGCGCGGGCGGATCCGCTCGAATCCGCCCGCATCCGCGCGCGCCTCGGGTTTCTCGACAAAACGGTCTTCCTCTATTCCGGCGCGCTGATCAAGCGCAAGGGGGTTGACCTTCTCCTCGATGCCTTCCAGCGGTTGGCAGCTCAGCATCCGGAAGCGGGACTCATCCTGCTCGGCGAAGGCCCGGTGAGGGAGGAATTGGAGTGCTCCGTCCAGCAACGCTTTGCCAAACAGATACATTTCGCCGGGCACGTCGCGCAGTCCGAGCTTCCCGCATGGTTCAAGGCCGCCGATATTTTTGTCTTTCCCTCCCGGCACGATGGTTGGGGCGTGGTTCTTAATGAAGCCTGCGGCGCCGGGCTTCCGATCATCGCCGCCGACTCCGTCGGGGCCGCGCGCGATCTGGTGCGAGACAACGAGAACGGCAAACTCGTCCCCCGGGATGACGTGCCGCGGTTGGCGGCATCCATGCTTTTCTTTCTCGAACAACCCGAGACGGTCAAGGCGTTTGGGGAGCGCTCAAGACGAATAGGCGGGAAATTCACCCTCGCAAAAGGCGTCGAGCAACTTTTTTCGAACATCAGATCTTGCATACCACCCGGATCTTCGTCGTGAGCCGTCTCGAAACAGTTCGCGACCAGGCATCTTCATCCGGCATCCCGAACCTCGCGTCTCGCACCCCGAATCCCGCATCTTGTCGATGAACATCCTCCACGTCATCAACTCCAGCAATCCGGCCGGCGGCGGACCGATCGAATCCATCGTCCAGGCGCACCTCGCCCTGCATCAGGCCGGACATCGGTTCGAGATCGTGTGCCTCGACCAGCCGGACGCGGCGTGGCTCCAGAATTTCCCCCTGTCTGTGCATGCCACCGGGCCGGCGCTCTCCCGCTATCGCTACTCGCCGCGCCTGGTCCCGTGGATTCGCGCTCACGCCGCGCGCTTCGATTGCGCGATCGTCCACGGGGTCTGGCGCCATCCCAGCCTTGCCGTGCGTCGCGCGCTTCGCGGAACCGGCGTTCCGTTCTTCCTGTACACGCACGGCATGCTGGATCCCGCGTTCCGCACGCTGTTCCCGGTCAGGCACGCCATCAAGAGTCTTTGGTGGAAAACCATCGAATATCGGGTCGTCCGCGACGCGCGGGCCGTGTTTTTCACATGCGAGGAGGAACGACGCCTCGCCCACGAATCGTTCAAGCCGCTCGAATGCCGCGATGCGCTCGTCCCCTATTGCGTCGGCGAACCGCCCGGCGACCCCGAAGTCCAGAAGCAGGCCTTCCTGCAACGTTTCCCGCAGCTCCGGGCCGGACGTTTCATCCTCTTCCTGAGCCGAATCCATCCGAAGAAAGGCTGTGACCTGCTCATCCGCGCATTCGCGGAAGCCGCTGCCGGCACGCCCGACACGCGCCTGGCGATGGCGGGCCCCGACCCCGTCGGCTGGGCCGATGAATTGCGCAACCTTGCCGAACGGCTCGGGGTGGCGGACCGCATCACGTGGACCGGCATGCTCTCGGGCGATCTCAAGTGGGGCGCCTTTCGTTCTGCCGATGTCTTCGTTCTACCGTCCCACCAGGAGAACTTCGGCATCGCGGTGGTCGAGGCCCTGTCTTGCGGGGTCCCGGTTCTCACCACCGATCGCGTCAACATCTGGAGGGAAATCTAGGCCGACGGGGCGGCGCTCATCGGACGCGACACCTCCGAAGGCGCAAAGAGAATGCTTGAAGAGTGGCTCGGACTCGATCAGAAGAAACGGGAAACGATGCGCGGAAACGCCCGGACCTGCTTTGCGGCGCGCTTTCGAAGCGCGGAGGCTGCCGCAAACCTGCTGGCCGTGCTGCGCGAGCATGGCGTGCGCGAGAAATAGGTGGCTTCATGTCCAACGATAACGGATCCGGCAGACGATTCGGGCTCAGCGTGATCGTCCTCACCCACGACGAGGAGGTCAATATCCGGGATTGCCTCGCGTGCCTGGACTGGTCGGACGACGTGATCATCGTGGATTCCGGCAGTCGCGACCGGACACTCGAGATCGCGCGCGCAACCAGGTCCGACGTGCGCGTGTTCGAGCATCCCTTCACCGATTTTGGCGACCAGAGGAACTGGGCGCTGGACCACAGCGGGCCGAAGCACTCCTGGATCCTTTTCGTGGATGCCGACGAACGGATTACGGAGGGTTGTGCCCGTGCCATTCGCAGCGCCGTCGGACAACCAGGCGGGTTCGTCGGTTTCTACCTGTGTTCGCGCAGTTTCTTCCTGGGCCGGTGGATCAAGCGTTGCACACTCTATCCCTCCTGGCAGCTTCGCCTGCTGAAGACGGGCGGCGTTCGATTCCAGAAGGAAGGGCACGGGCAGCGCGAGGTGACCGATGGGCCGCTCGGATATGTCGCGGAACCTTACGACCACTACGGATTCAGCAAGGGCCTTGAACACTGGATCGCCCGGCACAACCGCTACTCGACGGAGGAAGTCGAGCTGATCCGCCGCCTGCGCGGCGAGCCGCCGGCCCTCGGAGATCTCTTCAAGGACCCCGTCGCGCGACGGCGATGCCTCAAGAGGCTCGCCGCCCGGGCCGGATGCAGGCCGATGTTGCGATTCCTGTATCTCTATTTCCTGCGCGGCGGCTTCCTGGACGGACGTCCCGGCTTCGATTTCTGCCGGCTGCGCGTCGCGCACGAAATCCACATCACGGTGAAACTTCACGAGTCCGAGCAGGCGGCGTCGGCGGAGAGGAACGCGTGAGCGAAATCAGTTCGAACCGCTTTACCGAAGCCCAGGACGCGGAAGTGTCGCGCTGGCGGGATTGCGCGAGCAACAGGGATGTCGTGCGGCACGAGATCGCCGAACACGCGGATATCGGAAATCACCTTCGCCGCGCCGTGGGCGACCGCACTTTCGAGCGCGGATTGGAGGTCGGCATCGGGCCGTACAGCATGGGGTTCCTCGCGCCTCATTTCCACGACCGCCTGAAAGCGATCGACGGTATTGATCCCCTGCCCCGCCTTGATGTCCGCGTGGACGACGCGGAATTGCAGGCGCAGGTGGAAGCCATTCGGGGCCGCGTCCACTATACCCGGCGCTGCCGTACGAATCTTCCACCTATGACATCGTTTCCTGCATCAACGTCGTGGATCACGCGCAGTCGCCGGACGCGATTCTCCGGGAGATCAACCGCGTGCTGAAGCCGGGCGGCATCCTCGCGTTTGCCGTCAGCACGCTCTCGCGTCTCGGCGAAGCGGCCTGGAAGATCCGCCGGCGAATGAACCCCAACACGTTCCTTTTTCTAGCCCACCCGCACACTTTTCAGTGGCCGCGAGCCGACCGGCTCGTGCAGA